>CAYFOH010000015.1:0-23251 GCA_964344755.1 uncultured Methanosarcinales archaeon | reverse complement strand
AGTTGGTTAAACCCATATTCTGGATTTTATCCAGGTCTCATTTGGGACAGCACTATTTTTTCTAGACATATTCCCGCAAAACTTTATAAAACAAAGCGCATTCACATTTTGTTATGACTAAAGATCAAAAAGGGATCACTGTAAAAAAAGAGGAAAATTTTAGTGAATGGTACACTCAAGTGATACAAAAAGCTGATCTCGCTGACTATTCTTCTGTATCTGGTTGTATTGTTTTTAAACCAGGATCTTATGCTATTTGGGAGAAAATAACAGAGATTGCCGATAAACAGTTTAAGGAGTTAGGTATACAAAACGTATGTTTTCCTTTATTGATCCCGGAAAGTTTGTTAAAGCAAGAAGCTGATCACGTAGAACATTTTGCTCCAGAAGTAGCTTGGGTAACTCATGGTGGTGATACAAAACTAGGTGAAAGATTGGCTGTTAGGCCTACTTCTGAGACTATCATTTACGATTCTTATTCAAAATGGATTCGCTCCCATAACGACTTACCTTTACGTTATAACCAGTGGAACAACGTTGTAAGATGGGAATTCAAGCATCCAACTCCCTTTCTTAGAACCAGAGAGTTTCTATGGAACGAAGGTCACACCTGTTTTTCAACTAAAGAAGAAGCTGAGGCTGAGGGTCCAGATATTTTAGCCGTTTACCAGGACGTTTGTGAGAATTATATGGCTCTTCCACCAATGATTGGTAAAAAATCTGAAAAAGAAAAATTTGCTGGTGCTGTTTATACAATATCTATGGAATTTTTAATGCCTAATGGCAAAGGAATCCAAGGTCCAGATTTCCATCACGATGGTCAAAATTTTGCCAAAGCTTTTAACATTAAGTTTAGTGATGCTCAAGGTGAAGAACAATATGCTTGGCAAAATACGTTTGCCATCTCTACTCGTATGTTAGGTGTTATGTTAGCTGTGCATGGTGACGATAAAGGATTGGTATTGCCGCCAAAGTTAGCTCCACTACAAATTGTAATTGTACCCATTTTATTTGACAAAACACAGGATAAGGTAATGTCTAAAGCAATTGAAGTAGAAAAAAAACTAAGAAGGATGGGCTTAAAAACTTTTTTGGACAATAGAGATAATTATTCTCCTGGATGGAAATTTAATGAGTGGGAAGTTAAGGGTGTTCCTATAAGAATAGAAATTGGGCCAAAAGATTTGGAAAAAAAACAAATTACTGTGGTTAGAAGAGATACTGGAGAAAAACAGGGTATTTCTAAGATTTTAGAGATTCCTTTAATTTTAGATTCTATTCAAGACAATTTGTTGATTAAAGCAAAGAAACAATTAAAAGAAGGTATTGTTAAAGTAATTTCACTTAAAGAAGCTAAAAAAGCTCTAGAGAATCAAAAAATAATTTTTGCCCCATGGTGTAACGAAACGGCTTGTGAAGAAAAATTTAAAGAAAAGAATGGCGCTAAATCATTAAACAGCCCTTTAAAACAGCCTAAAATTAAGACAGAGAAATGTTTTGCTTGTAACAAAAAAGCCCAGGTTTGGTTTTATTTTGGTAAAAGTTATTAGTTATTATTCAAAAAATTAATAAATTCTAAAGAGTTAAACCAAATAAATGAAGGTAAAGAAAGAGATTTTTATTTTAGGCGACATTGAGATGGGTGCTGGAACTTTAACTGATGACTTTATTAGTGACAAGGCGTTATCCTCTTTAATTTTACAATTTGCTGAAAAGAAGCATGAAGTTGACCTTATTTTGAATGGCGACACTTTTGACCTTTTGAAGTGTCCTTACATTGTTGATAACCAATTAACTTATCCAAGATATATTACTGAAGAGGTTTCAGTTGGTAAGATTAGATCTATCTATGAGTCCCACCCCCGTGTTTTTGAAGCTTTAAGAGACTTTGTAAAAAATTCTAAGCATAAAGTTTATTTTATAATTGGCAATCATGATCAGGATTTATTATATAAGGGTGTTAAGAGAGAAATAAGGAAAATCTTGAAAGGTTCTAAACGTAATGTTTGTTTTCGTTTGAAATACAACCAACATAAAGTTTATGTAGAGCATGGTCAGCAGTACGATTTTTTGAATAGAATGAATCCTGAACGTCTTTTTCTTCATTTTAAAGGTAGAATTTTATTAAATGTTCCTTGGATCTCTTATGGGATTATCACTCGCTTTTTAACTCTTAAAGAACAGCGGCCTTTTTTGGAAAGAATAAATCCTCTTCCTGTTCTCTTTGCTGAGTACAAGAGTGTAAGAAGAGAAGTAAGTTGGCGTAGTTTAGAATACTTATTAAAAAGTATACTTTATTACCCTCTAAGATATTACAATGATCCAACATATCGTTTCCCTAAGTCTTTATTAGGAGAGTTCTATAAAAGGTTGAAAGCTACACATTTTGGTGTTGACAGTATTGTCACCAAGTTCAGGAAAAGAAGATGGAAGTTATTTGGCAAAAACAAAGTACTTGTTCTAGGCCACTCTCATGAATCTTACATCGAAGAAAAAGATGGTTGGGTGCTGATTCATCCTGACACTTGGCGTGATGAATATGTTTTAAACGATAAAACTAAAGAATTAACAGCTAAACCAAAGAAGTATGTTAAAGTAGAAATTTATGAGAACCAGGATTTAGATTGGAAAGTAGTTGAATTTCCTATAAAAAGAAGCATTTTTAATTTTCATGAAGTAATTAAAGATGAATTGAAATTCGTGCAAATAGCTGCTAAGGAAGAAGATTACGCTTTTAGTAAATACTTTACTACTTCTACGCAATGAGCAAATTTTATAAAGTTGCGATTAGGCTGTTTTCTATGGTTCGTCAGGAAAGTCTAGATCAAATAATTTTAGCAGTAGAAAAGACTAAAAAAAAAGAAATCCCCCTTATTGAAAACAATTCTGATGTTGCTTTTTCTGAGGATTTAGATGATTCTTCTGTCGTTGAGGAAACTTTAGCAGCAGAAAGAGATGAAGATATTTCTATTGTTAAAGACACTTCTGATGCGGTCTTGTCTGAGGATTTAGATGATTTTCCTTTAGATCCTAGCCTAGTTTATGGTTCTCAAACAATAGATTATCTAGAATTGTTTTACGGTTCAGAGGATTCACCAGTTGTAAAAGAAGAGGAAGTTTATGTTACCGAGTTAGTCCCTAAAAGAAAAGTTGAGGTGACTAATGAGGAAGAAGCCGAAATTACTTTAAAAGATATTCAATATTCTTTAGTGTTGGGCAGTTTTACAGAATTGAATCATCAAAGAAGGGAAAGTTTTGCTACTTGGGCAACTTTTAACCCTTCCTTAATGGGCTTGTTTCATTCTTTGTACGCCGTTACAAGTGATGTGGATTATTCTAAGACTATTTGATTCATCCCCATAACTCCAATAGTTCTTCTTCAACAAAATGTAGTTTTCCTGGAATGATTAAACAATGTGGGGCTTTACCAAAATCAAACTTTTTGACATCCTTTAGAGGACCACTTTTAATAACAAAATCTTCTGAGCCAAGTCTTGCACAACCTACAACTAACAGTTCATCATGAATCAATTTTTCTTCCTTTCTTTTTTCAATGTTTTCTAAAACATCAATGGCTTGGTTAAGTGTCATAAACTTATTTTCTTCTTTTTTGATGTCTAATAAACATAGTGTGTGCAAACCATTTTTTTGATTGGTTTTAATAACATTATAAGGTGTTTCTAGGTTAGGAAAATCGAAGGGTATGGACGTAGTTTTACCATACTTGTAAAGTTCTAAACCAACGATTCCTACGGCAGTTAAAATAGAAGCATTGTTTATTATCTGCACTTTTACTTCTTTCTCTTTAGCTAATCTAAACAACTCTATATGTGTAGTAGCTGAGAAAGGATCTCCTATTACTAGAAAGGCTACATTTTTTTCTTTCGCCTCTTTAACAATCTTTTCTGCTCCTAGTTCACTATTTTCTCTGTTAGCCAGGATGATTTTTTTCCCATAAAGCTCTTCTAAGTCTTCTTTAGAACATTGTAGTAATGATGTGTAATCTTCTAGATAAACTAAATCACATCTTCTAATTGTTTCTAGTCCTTTAACTGAAATATCCTTTTCCGTACTTAATCCTAAACCAACGATGTATAATGTCATTTTGGAGTATAATAACTATCTATTATCTTCTTTACTTTTTCTTTTTCTTTCTCTCTTTCTTCTCTAACTAATAAATCTCTATAATCATTCCCAAGAACTTCAAAACCAACAATATCTGTTAATTCAAAATCAACACTTCTTCCCCTGTAAGATCCTTGCTTGAAAGTGTTTCTTCCGACAACTATTAGCCCTTGCTCTAGGTTAGAAAACCTTTCTGTAACTCTTAAGTCATCTTCACTTGGCGTTCTTCTTATAGATTTCAAAAATTCTTCTATAAACTTTTTAAAAGGTTTAGTTGATCCTGATAAATCGTAAAATACTCTTAAATTTTCCTGTAGATCTTCTGGTAAATAAGAGGAATCTATGCTTGGATGGTTGTGAAGTGTGATTGTATTATATCCTTGTGACCATAAATTGATTATATCTTCTTCCAACTTTTCAGTGTTTTCTCCGATCTCAAATTCTATGGCACAGTCTTGGTAAGATGGTGAATTAATAGGGTTTTGTGCTCCTCCAGCAGTTGTATTTCCAAGTACCAGATCTACTTCTGACTCCAGAACATCTTCTAATCCCCCCTCTAAATGATCTAACAAATAACCTTCTTTTGCTGATAACATGACATCATAGTTCCAACGAAAGGAATCATTGTTGGATCGTACTAGAAAACTACCAACAAGTAATTCGTCTTCATTAACAGGTCTTGTAATTCCTATATAAAAAAATTCTACTTGAGCATATAATAATTGTGATAATGTCCAAGCAACTTCTTGATTATCTCTTGAAATAATTATGTCCTTCATTTCAACACCTTAACCATATAGGGCCCTTCTTTACAGTAACCTAATTTTCTCTTATAATATTCTCTAACTCCTACACCACTAATAACAACCATCTTATTTTTACCATGTTGTAAAGCTATCTCTTCAGCTTTCTGCATTAACTTTTTTCCCCATCCTTTGTGTTGTACAACACCTTCATCTCCGATGGCTGTTGCCGTTCCGTAAACATGTAATTCTCTAATTAAGGCACTTTTTGGCGTAATCTCTTCTCTTAAAAATTGGGAAGGAAACCTTAACCTACAGAACCCAATTAACAAATCTTGAGGTACATCTTCAGCAGCAATAAAGAACTCTTTTCCTTGTGAAGCTTCATATTCTATAACTTTAATTTCAACTTTTTCCCAATTGATGTCTTTTCCTTTGGGCTCTCTGCACCTTATACATCTGCATTTAAACTCATAATTTTGATGAATAAATTGTCTCAGATTGGTTCTATCAACACCGGCTTCCCACATTTTTGTAGGTACATCTCTTTGGATTCTTTGGATACGACAATATTCTGGTGTAATTTTTTTCATAGGCACAATTCTTTTGGCAGCTTCTTGTGTGGAAAGTGGATTAAATTTACCTTGTTTATATTGATAATACAAGGCAGTACCTGGTCCAACCATACACGGGTAAATCTTAATCATATCTGGTCTATAAGCAGGATCTTCAAATAATTTTTTCATGCCAGCAATATCCTTTTCTTTGTCTGTTAAAGGAAGCCCTGGCATATAATGCACGTTGACTTTAAAACCAAGATCTCTTAATATCTGTAAAGACTTTCTTGATTCAGCATCGTCATGGCCCCTGTTCACTATTTTTAAAACCTCGTCATAAACTGATTGTACGCCTACTTCTACTCTAGTGCAACCCTGTCTTAGCATTATGTTGCCATGTTCTAAAAGAGCCCAGTCGGGTTTTGTTTCTATGCAGAGAGCTACACATCTAACTTTTGATGTTTCATTTTTTTCTTGTTCCTCTTCTAAGGTTGTTTGATTTCTTATTTTATGTTTTAACAATTTATTCTGGATTCTTTTGGTTCTTTCTTGGTCCTTAATATCTCCTGGTAATTCAAAAAATTCTTTGAAGAAAAGATAATCAAATTCTTCTCCCTTAAAGAAAAGTTCAGAAAAATCATTCATTGCTTTAAAAGTATTATAAATAAATTCTTCTTGATATTCTTTTGGGGTAGCGGTGAATGTTCCTCCCATAACAATAATCTCAATTTTATCAAAACTGTGTCCAAGGATAACGTATTGTTCTAAACGATTAAAAACCATTAGATAAGCATCATAGTTGTTTCTAATTCCTCGCATTGTAGATGGCTCGTGGCCAGTATAAGATTGCGGTACATCCCCAAAGGGTGAATTAAGACCACCAGGACAGAAAGTGCATTTACCATGGGGACACCTATCTGGTTTAGTCATGATAGCTACAGGAGAAACTCCTGAAATACTTCTAACTGGTTTTGTCAGTAATTTCTTTTTAATTAATTCAAATTCTTCTTTGGGTGAGTTAAGAAGGATTTTGATATTTGTGGGTATTTTTTTTAGTTTATACTTTATACAAAGTTCCCTTTTTAGTTTAGAAAGTTGTTTTTCTGTAAGTTCTTTCTCTTTCAAGTTAGTGAGGAGTTCTTGATAAAAAGGTTCCATGAAAGCTATTTCGGACACCTATTTATAAATCTTTGTCACTAAAAAGAGGCAAAGCTAACTAATTAAGATTATCTTACAGACAATTTTATAAAGAATTCTTCTTTTCAGTAACTATGGAGGATGAAACCTACTTTGTTTTAGCAGGAATTGTTTTTTCCATTATCACTGTTTTGCATTTGATAAGGATTATTTTTTCTTGGCCTTTGCAACTTAACTCTATGAATATTCCTTTGTGGCTTTCTGGTGTTTCTGTTATTGTTTCTGGTACTTTGGCGATTCTCGGTTTTTTGAAGTTGAGAGATTAGGTAAATTAATATACCAAAATAGATTAACCTAGTCCATGTCTTTTGTTATCGTTATTACATTAATGACGCTTTTAGCTTTAATTACTGCTTCTTATACTGATCTTAAACGTAGAGAAGTTTTGGATTGGGTAAGTTATGGTTTGATTTTTAGTGCATTAGGAATAAGAACGATTTATTCTTTTGAGTATGGCTTCCTTTTTTTGTTTAGTGGTTTATTAGGATTATTGGTTTGCTTCCTCTTTTCTGCTTCGTTATATTATACACACCAATGGGGCGGTGGCGATAGTAAATTGTTAATGGGTATGGGTGCAGTATTAGGCATCAGTCTTCCTTTAAGCTTCCAAAGTTTGAATTTAATTTTCTTCTTTTTGGCCTTACTTTTTTTAGGAGCAATTTATGGTATAATTTGGATGCTTTATGTGGCTATCAAAACAAGAAATGTTTTCCTAAAAGGGTTCTTAATAATGTTAAAATATTATAAAAGAATTCATTATACTTTAATAATTGTTGGATCTATTTTTTTATTAGGGACTTTATTTTTTCATCTTCTTTGGCCTTTAGTTATTTTCCCTTTACTTTTTTTCTACTTATTTATCTTCGTTAATGTGACTGAAGATTGCTGCCTTTTTGTTGAAAGAAGACCAAGAGAATTAACTTTAGGTGATTGGTTAGGTGGGGATGTTAAGATCAATGGAAGGATATTTATGAAAGCCAAGACATTAGAAAGTGAAGATCTTTGGAAACTTAGGAAAAAAGAGGGTGAAGGTAAATTAAAAAAAGTTTTAGTCAAAGAGGGGATTCCCTTTGTTCCAAGCTTTTTATTGGCTTACATTTTCATCTCCATTACAAGTTTTCCATTATATATTTTAGAAAAGCTTTTATAGTTGAATATCTTTCCTTAAGAGGTCCTTGGTGAGTAGATTAGAAAAATTGGTTGTCGCTTTGTCATTAAGTGGCATGTGTATGTTTGCACCTTCATGTATTTCTGTGCGTCCGATAAATGGTGCTATCACTCCTGTTATAGCTCACTATGAAGATAATAATGAGTCTTTAGGAAAAGGAGACAATCCAGCTTTAAGACAAGGTGAGTCCATCACAGGTAGAATTGATTTCTCTTTAGTATATGAAGGACCTGATGGTAACATTTACAAAAATGAATGGGGCGGTTCTGGTGGCGTTATTGGTTACCAAGATGGCAAAAAACTTGTTTTAACAGCTGACCATGTTGTTAGTCCAAATTTACCTCCAGATAAGATCCTTCAGAAGAAAGTAAGTATATCTGGAGTAGAAGGTGAAGTAATTTACACTGGACAAAAAGCGGATATGGATTATGCTATCGTTGCTTTTCCCGATTCTCTTCCTTTATTAACTATTAACGATGTTGATAAAGTTAGTATTGGTAATTCCGACACACTAGAGCGGGGAGATTTTTTATATTCTATTGGTTATCCGCTTCTAATTGGTAAAGGCGTTTCCACAGGTGAAGTTAACATAACAGAATTTGAAGAAGATAGTGGCATCCCAGATTATTTTTTTACTTACACTTCTGAGACAGTTCCAGGAAATAGCGGTGGCTTATTATATGCTGTTAAAGAGGGTAAACTTTATGTTGTAGGCATAACTGTTGCTCACTTTACAAGAGCTCAAGATATTCGCATTGGGATTAGGATTAACGATATTCTTGAAGACTTTAGATCTAATGGTGGAAAGCTGTAGTCTAACAAAAGCTTTTTATAGGAAGAAATATTCCTAATCTTAGTTAAAAAGAGGTGTAGATAAGATGAACAAAAAAGCTTCTCTCAATTTATCAATTCAGGCAATTGTTATTGTAGTCATTGCTTTTGTAGTTTTAGGGTTAGGTTTAGGCTTTGTTAAAGGAACATTTAAGGAACTTACCAGTACTTCTGGAGAGGTACAGGCTAAAATAAAAGAACAAGTTTTAGAAGATTTAAGAACGTCTGGGAAGAAACTTTCTATCTCACAGGAGATTCAATTAGAAAGGGGTAAACAGACAGTTGAGAATGTTGGGATTGTTAATACCGGTTTTGCGGAGAACAAATTTGGGATACAAGTCCAACCTATAAATAAGCAAGGTCCTAACGGGGAACCGGTACAAGGTGATGCTTGGAAACAAGAGGTTACCTTCTTTTATAACACATTAATTGAAAAACAGTTGGCTCCTACGCAGGGTGATGTGATTCCGATAACTATAACGGCCAAAAGTTCTGCTTCAGGAAATTATCTGTTTAAAGTTAATGTTTATGAAGAATCTGCAGGTGGGGACTGTTCTAATTTAGATTCAGAAAGCTGTAATCTTTATGATACAAGAAGCTTCTTTGTGAGGGTTTCCTAAAATGGCAAGAAGAAATGGTAAGAAAAGGATGACTGACCAACAAGAGTTTGAGATTATGAAATTGGTTTTGGACAAATTCTTGTGGCTTGGTTTTATCGTAATGGGTTGGGGAATGTACCAATCTTTATCTCAAGAAAGTATTTTGGCAGGTCTTTGGTATATGATTGCAGGTGGCATTTTACTGTTACTTTTCTTAGTCATCATTGTCAAAGAATACGAAATCTGGAGATAATATTTTCTTTTTTTTTTCTATGTTAAAGACAAAACTTGGTGCAATAGGTTTATCAATTAATGTTTTAGTAATCATTATTATTTCTTTAGTAGTTTTGGGTGGTGGGATTGCTTTGTTGTATAATTTTATTGGTAGTGCAACAGAGTTTAAACAGCAACTTGATCAGAACACACAACAGCAGATAGAAAGATTGCTTATTAATGAACAGCAATTGGTAGCTCTTCCCTTAAATTCTGTTACTTTACAGAGAGGAGATGCTCAAGTTTTTGGCCTCGGTATTCTAAACATTAAAGAAAAAGGAAATTTTCAGATAGTTATAACTCCACCAACAACCTACATTAATGAATTTAATGAAGTGCAAGAGGTAACTAAACCTGTTAACTGGTTACTTTACACCCAAGAACCAATTGTGATAGGAAAAGATTCTCATGTTAAAGAATCTCTTTTAGTACAAGTCCCTAAAGATGTCTACAAAGGAACTTACAGTTTCAAGTTAAGAGTAGAAAGAGACGGTGAAAGTTATGGTAACCTGCAACGATTTTCAGTTATGGTAAAATGACTAGAGTAAGATACTTTCTAAAAATTGTTTTGGATTTTTTGATCTAACAACTGCATGACTAATTAATACTCCATTTGCTCCTAATAAAAGGGCGTTTCCAATGTCTTCTTTAGAGCGTATCCCTGCTCCACAAAGAAATTTAGTTCTTGGATTTGTTTCTTTAACCATTTCTATAGCCTCTAAAAGTAGTTCTGGTTTTGCTGTTGTAATGGAAAGATCGCCTCCAATTAGCTCTTTAGGTTCGTAAGCAAGATAGTCAGGGTCAAAATCTATAACTTTTCTAATTTCGGTTAGGTTTGAAGCGCAAATTATAACTTGTAATTTTTTTTCTTTACATAATTTAACTATTTCTTTTAGATGGTTAAAAGGGATCTTCCTTTCTGAATGGTTAAGTAAAGTTCCTTTTACACCAATTAACCTTAATTCCTCAGCACAAATTCTTCCTGTATGAGCCCCAGAAGTTACATGATCTGTGTGTTGAGCAAAAATTGGTAAGGAAACTTTTCTTGCAATTTCTTTAATAGTTAACATAGAAGGCGCTAGTGCAATTTGATAGTCAGCTTTTTTTACTTTAGCTACTTTCTTAGCTAGTTTTAGTGCTTTATTTCCTAAGGCTTCAGGATAGTTCTTGAAATTTAGTAAAACTAAAGACTTCATAGTAGGTATACTTTAAGAGTTACCTTTTTTAAGTTTGTTGAGTATTCTAAAGAGGTAACTAATTAGAAAAACGATGATTATTATGGGTAACAGAAAAAGAAACAGCTTAAATATAACAACTACCAGCAGAGCTACTAGTAGTAAAATAATTAGGAGAGCTATAAATGCTTTAGTTCCTTTAAGTGAAACAATCATGCTGGGGATAAATTAGCTTGATGATATAAATTTTTTTATTAATAGACTAAAAAAACCAAAAAGTAAAGATAATAAAAAAATTTTCAAACTCAAACTGACAAAAAATTCCTGTGGGAAGGTTTGGATCAAAAGTGAATCGACAGGAAACAGCCAGTTTCCCTGTGGAAAAAAGATCAGATGAAACCATGTAAAAAGTTGATAAAAAGCTATTAAAGAAACAATTAATAAAAAACTTAGAGAAACAACTGTAGTTAATCCCCCCCAAAAGAACATTTTCTTAAGCTGTTCTTTATTCTTTTTATACTTAGTAATTAAAAGTGTATTAACTAAAAGAAGTAAATAAAATAAATAATTAACTCCCTGCATTAGATTTTTGACATCTTTCAAATGTTCTTTCTCTAAGTAATTGTAATCAAGATTTAATGCCTGCCTTTTTGATAAATAATTGAAGGTATCTTCTTGTTCAGGCGTTAAGT
The DNA here is from genome assembly GCA_964344755.1 of uncultured Methanosarcinales archaeon. Classification (GTDB taxonomy): domain Archaea; phylum Nanobdellota; class Nanobdellia; order Woesearchaeales; family GW2011-AR9; genus CAYFOH01. Next base: position 11,891 of record CAYFOH010000015.1, on the reverse strand, counting down.
CTGTTAGAGCCAAATTAATTTTATAAGCAAACAATACCACGAACAAAGTAAAGGTTATACAAAACAGAATCAACAGTTTTTTATCTAAGGACATAGTTTTTTTGGGGTAAATTGTTTTACTTTTTGTACATATTTCCATGGGAATTTTTCTTCGCCTTTTAGGATAGCTTTTCTCCCTTGATTATAACTACCTAAAGCGTAGGCTTCGCTTTTAAATCTTTGACGATGGAAGGAAAAAATCAAGTCACCAAATAAGATATTTAAGTCGTCATTATTTTTTCCCCTAATTTTTTTGACAAACTCCTTAACCTTTTTTGGTTGCTCTTCAATTAAAGCTATCTCCTCTAATGAACAACTACCTTGTTTTTTTAGCTTTCCTAAGCTTCTTTTAAATCTGATTCTTGACTTTCGATCATATATCTTGAAACCGTCCTTAATGGCTTGTCTGGCTTTTTCATTTTCTAAAGAAAGATTTCTTAATCTAGTGAAGTAATTATCTTCCAACCTTTTTTCTAAGTAATCTCTTTTAGCTGTTAAAATGGGTTCCTCTTGAAAACCCCCATATCTTTTAGATGGAGAATACAAAATTTCTATTCCTCCTGCTGCTGTTGTTGGTTTGATTTGCATAACACCACAAGCCTTAGAGCTATTACAAGAATATTTACCACGAGATTCGGCCCAGGTAATCCCTCTTATTCTTTCAGGAGAAGTAGCTAAATAAGGTTCTAATTCACAAATAATTTTTTCAGTTTTATGAAGTTCAGGCCTCTTTTTAGGTAGGCTACCAACTTCTGAAGCATATCCTATAGAAACAAGTGTAACTAACGAAACCAAAGCAACTTTTTTCATTTGTGTCCAATATTTAAAATTTTTTTAAGTTCTTCTGCAATAAACTTGCCAGAGGCTTTTCCGCCAAGCTTTTTCATACAGATACCCATCAAAGCAGGGAAGGGAGCTTTAGGGTTTTCATCAATAACTTCTTTAATGACTTTATGCACCTCTTCTGTACTTAAAGAAGCATATTTCTTAAGATCAAAATTTCCTTTGATCATGTCAATAATTACATCTAAAAAAATGTCTTTGTGGATTTTGTCTTGATTAAGGTAGGAAAATAGTTCGCGAAAATTTTCTTCAGTTAATTTATCAGGATCTTGCTGATACTTTCTTTTAATTTCGACTAAAGTTGAAGTTAAAGTTTCAGCAACAAAGGCTGGCTTAATTTTAGGATGTTTTTTGGTTAATTCTTCAAAAAGGTTAACCTTATCTGATTTGGCTATGTAACTAGCTAAATCACTGCTAAGAGAATATTCTTTCTGAAACCTAACAATTTTGTCCTCAATCAGTTCTGGAAGTTTAATTTTTTTAACTGGAATTAAAAGTGGGACATCTGTTTCAGGATACATTCTAGCCGCTCCAGGAATTGGTCTAAGATAAGAAGTAGTCCCATCCTTGTTGGCTTTTCTAACCTCTTTTGGAACACCCAACCAAAGTTCTTTAAGTCTATCATAAACGGCTTCTAAAGCGATCCTGGCTTTATCTCTATCATCAGCTATGAGGATAAAGGCGTCTTCTTTTTTACACTTAAGATCCTTTCCTATTATTTCTACTTCCTTTTCTGTAATTCCATAATTAGGAAGTTCATCTGAATGAAAAAGACCTTTAACTCCAGCTTTAATTTTAGCTCTTCCAGAGAGTTCTGTACCTAACCTGTAATTTGGCTGTAATTCTCTACCCAAAAGATTAGAAAAACTATTAATTTTGATAGCTAGAATCCTATCTTTGTTATGCAAAACTTTTGATTTTGTATTTTTTAGTGTCTTACTTAAGTCAACTATTTTTAGTGGATTTAATTTAACTTTCTTTAACTCTTTTTTTAATTTAATTAACTCGGCCTGTCTTTTCATTTCTAGTTCTACAAGCTGTGGTAACTGTTTAAGATTCTGTGCTCCTTTAATTTCAATTCTTTCTCCACCTTTAATAGAAATATTCACGTCTTGCCTGATAGTTCCAAGACCTCGTTTAATACCAGGTAGAGATCTTAGAAGTAAGCCTATTTTTTTAGCAGTTTCTTGACACTGTTCTGGTGAATGGATGTCTGGTGCGGTCCCAATTTCAATTAAGGGGATTCCTAACCTGTCTAATCTGTATGTTTTTTCGTTTGCTGTTTCTTTAATAATTTTACAAGAATCTTCTTCTAGAGATATATTTTCTATCTTTACTTTTCCTTCGGAGGTAGATAAAATTCCATCCCTAGCAATCAATGCTGTTCTTTGAAAACCAGAGGTATTAGATCCATCAACAACCGTTTTACGCATAACTTGTAAAACTTCTGGAACTTTTGCTTTAACAAGTTTGGAAAATTGTAAGGCTGTATAAAAAGAATCTTGATTAATCTCATGTGGTGGCTCTTCATCTAATTCAACCAAACAGTTACTATCATGATAACCTTCATAGACAAAGGACTTATCTCTGATCTGTTCTTGTAAGGCTGCTACGTCAATTTTCCCTGATTCCCCTGCAACGGCCCTTAATTTTCTTCTTACCTTAAAGTCAGGGTTATTTTCTCTGATTAAAGTTGGACAATTACAGAAAAGTTTCTTTCCTTCCAATTGGCTATGTATTTCTATTCCACATTTAAGTCCTAGTTCTTTATAAGACATCTTTAGAAGTTAGAGATTCTTTGTTTAAAAAACTTTGTGGCCTTGTTTAAGAAGTTTAATAAATGGTTTGGAAATAGATGAATTATGGGGATCCAAACTGAATATAATCCTGATTTAGCTTTGAGAAGCTTTTGTCATTATCAAGAAGGCCAAAGACAAGCTGAAGAATGCTTGCCAGAGAATTTAGAAGAAGGCAAGGTTTATAACTTTCTTAAAAAGGGGCAAAGAAATTATTGGTTAGAAGGTGAATGTCCACTTCTAAAGACTGAGGGGAATCAAAATCTATCCTTGCCCATAGCCAGTATTGTTATTTTAGAAGCCACTCATTTTTTATTGAATAGTGAACCTTATACAAAAGGCAAGTATAAGATAACCAAAGTCTTTAATGAAGGTAAAATTTACTTTAATGGTTTTTCTAAAATTAATCCTGAACATTCATATAATGATAAATTCTAGCTAAAGCACTTGTTGTTAACCCACCAACAATTCCAGCCGTTTTTTCACCAAAGTCAAGAATATTAGTTGTGAATAAATCGTTCAAAAGATGATACTTGTTTTTTAAATCAACGATAGCTGGTTGCATACCTTCATAGTTTACAACACTGTCTGCAATATCCCATCCTGCTAAAGTGCCAATAAGAAGTTTCATTGCTGTCTTTCTAGCATCAGATGTTTCTAAGGAGTTCACTGCATGATTAGCGTATAATCCTGCCCCTATGGTCGCCCCAAATTCCAACAGACTACCTAAATCATTTGAGTTAGCTGCGTCAGCAACTTCTCCTGCTGTGTTTAAGGCAAGCCAAATTCCGGCGGTGTTAGCAGCTGCTCTAAACAAATCGTTTCTATTGTAAGTATCTCTTAGTCTGTTTGCACCTTGGGCGATGTATCTTAATACCATTTTAGTTCCATTCACAAGTTATTTTATAAAGCTTTCTTAGAATTATTTTTCTTACTTAATTTGACTAATTTCTTCACTTGTTGTAGCTTGTTCAGCTTTCTTTTCTCTGTACCTTACAAACCGAGGAAATCTTAAGGCTAAGCCACCGGCACAAGTATGACTCGGACTTTTAGTTATTTCAGCAGCTAGAACTTCAACAACTAGGGACGGTTCAAACCAAACGTCAGGATACATTTCCTTCTTTATTTTTAGGCGAGTTGGCCTTTTATTTGTTTGGAACTTTTCTAGTTTGCGTGGCAACTCTTCCAAAACAGCATCAGTTAAACCAGTACCAATTTTACATACTGTTTCAAACTGGTCTTCTTTTTCATTGTAGCTAGCACACAAGAAAGCACCATAACCCCCACTTCTTCTGCCTCTTCCATGAAAAGCTCCAACGATAACTAAATCAAAAGTATCAATTAGTTCTTGCACATAGTCTTTTTTCCATTTTATCCAATTCCAACCCCTTGTGCCGGCTTGATACTCTCCACTTAAGGATTTAATCATAATTCCTTCGTCACCTTCTTTTAATATTTTTTTAAAGAATTTATTAATCTCAGAAAGATCTGAAGTAGTGATTCTTGTTGCTAATTTTAAGTTTTTATTCTCTTTGATTAATTTAGATAGTCTACTAAATCTTTTTTCATATGGTTCATGTAAATAGGATTTATCGTTCAAGTAAAGTAAATCAAAGAATTTAGCTTGTACCGGGATTCTTTTAATATACTCTTCAATGTCATATTTTCTTCTCCTTTGCATTAAAGTTTGAAAAGGTAGTATTTTTCCACTTTCATCAATGGCGACAATTTCTGCTTCTACAATAAATTCTCCTTTAAGTTTTTCTAAATAACCAACTAAGTCTGGGAATTGTTTGCTAGTGTTATCTAGCCTTCTAGAAAACAAGCTAATCTTTCCTTTCTTATCTTTATGTATTTGGACTCTCTCTCCGTCATATTTCCCTTCCACTGCTACTTTGCCTGGCATCTTTTTAACTAAATCACTTAAGTCTTTAATTCTCTGTGCCAGCATCATTTTTATGGGGCGACCTACTTTAACTTCAATCTTATCTAAACCTTTTAAACCATTTTTTGCTATTATCTCTGCCACTAAACCAACATCTGGACAAATATTGTAGGCCTTTTCAATGCTTTCCTTGTTGGCCTTTTCATTAGTAAAAGCTATCGCTAATGCATCAAGAACAGTCATTTCTCCTACACCCATCCTTAGTGTGCCAAGAAGAATTCTTGTTAAATATTTAGCAGCTGTCCCCGAAGTTTTTTGAAGTAGTGAGATAATTAGGTTTGTTTTCTTTTCCTGAGACCCTGCACCGGAAACTTGTGCAATTTTATGAAGTGTAATAAATAGTTCATTAACTGTTAATTTACCAACTGGAACTAAAGTTCTTGGTTTGTTCTTAATTAGTTCTTCTGCAGTTGATCCAGCATCACCTTTTTTTTTAATAACTTCCTTGATTTTTTTTGATGAAACTCCAGCAGTTTGGGCAATTGCTTTTAGCACTGATTTTTCTGCTAATCCAAGAATAACATTATCATAGTCAGAGCAAAATTTCCCCAAGGTAAGATAGGTAATTATTTTAACTTCTTCCTTAGGTACTTCTTTGTAAAATTTCGATAAAATTTCTCTTAATTTGTTGCCCGAAGAAACCTTCTCTAATTCTTCATATAAATTTACTAATTTTTGGAAGTCCATGCTTAAGAGATTTCAACAAAATTATTTAAATATGTCTGTCTCTGAACGAAAAATTAATAACTAGTTTTTTAATTTCGTTGAAAATGGAAGATATTTTAAAATTTTGTTTTCATCTTTGGGAACATCCTAATGATCCTATTTATTTTGCAGAACTTTATAGGCTGTTGGAAGAACAAGAGGGTTCTAGGGGCCTTCCCGTCATCAGATCTTCGTTAGAAGCTGTTATAGATGTTCCAGAGCGTTTACAAGAAGTTTTTGGAAATTCTGAATTAAAAATTGAACTTAAAAGAGGTATTTTTCTAACACCAAGAGAAGTTCACATTAACGATTTAATTTTCGATTATCAAACCAAAGAATTAACAGAAACAGAAAAAGCAACTTTAATAAGTTCAACTGAGACTATCTCTACTGAGGAGGACGTTAGTGGGCATGTAGTTTCAGAGCTTCTAAATTATGCTAAAGAAATTATTAAAACTAAAGGAGTTAACAATTTATATTATTGGAAAGACGAAGGTATAATCATCTCTTTAAAAGATGAAAGTGTCTACGACACAGAGAAAGTTTCCATTGACTTAAATTATTTTTCAAGATCATATCAAGTTAATATTGATCGTTCAGATGATTCTGGATTAAAAGTATTGTTTTTTGAAGTAAAAGATTCTAAAACTGGTTATATCAATAATTTATACTACCAGGGAGAACCTAGGTTTGATTGGAAAAGTAAATTAAAGGGTTACTTGGATGATTTCTTTTAGTCATGGATAATTAGACGGGTCAAGTTTTAAATAGTTAAAACAATCTTTAAACAAAATGTTTAACGAAATAAGAGTTGGTTGTCCCTGGCTTTAGTAATTTAGTTCTTGACTTTTCTAGATTTAGATCTTCTGTGGGTTTTTGGCATTTTTAGTTTCTTAACTGCTCAAATATTTAAATAACTATGGAGGAAAATAAAAATGCTAGTGCAAGCTTTACATGAAAATTTAAAAGAAGAATTAGAAAAATTTAATGTCAACCATTTATTAAAAAACAAAGGTTTCCAGAATCAGCCGTTATCTTTTGAAGAAGCTTACCTTTTGGGTGCTTTTGTTCTGTCAGCCTACGATAGTGAACTTAGTCAGATCGTTTCAATTGATCAAGAAAAAACTTTGATTCAAAGTGTAGCGGCCCTATGCACTTTTCATAATTTAGAAACTTATCAAAAAGAACGTAGTGCTGAACAGATTGCCGGGATTTGTGCTGCTGTTTTTGCTTATGACATCCAAAGGTCAGATAAAGGTTTTCTTCACCCTACTGTTGATGAAGTAATAGACAACTGCGGTATGGGTGGTGATCTTTATAGAACACCAAATTTAAGCACTCTTGCTGGTTTAGTGGCAGCAGCAGGTGGCATAAACGTTCTTAAACATGGTTCTCCTGGAAATACAGACAGTGTTGGAAGTAGCGACTTTTTAGAGTATTGTGGTGTTAATTTATTCCCTGATAAGAAAATTGTCGAAGAAGCAGTTAAAACATTGGGTTTTGCTTACACTGATGCTCTAGACAGTTACAAAAGGATTCATCTAAATACACACCTAGATGCAGGTCTAGCCCACATGAACGACATCATTGGTCCATTAACTAATCCGGTCCATCCTTGTTACATGAAAAAAAGGGTTGTTGGTGTGAACCATTTAATTCCTCCAGAAAGAATTGCTCAGGCCTACCAAATTCTTAATGAGAAAGGAATTACCTTTATTGAGAGAGGACTTTTTGTCAGAGGTTTTGCTGACAGATCTAGAATCGGTGGTATTGATGAGGTATCTTTAATGCCAGGGGGTACAATTGTAACTGAGTTAAGAGATGGTAAGATAAAAACATACGAATTGTTTGCTCATGATTTTGCTTTACCTGAAATGACGGCAGAAGATTTGTGCCCAGGAAAAGTTAAGGCTGAAACCAGTAGAAGAATCCTTACTGGAGAGATACAAGGACCTAAACTTGCAGCTACTTTAGCGAATTCTGCTATTTTGTTCTATTTAGTAGAAGATCTACCCTTGAAGGACGGCGTAGACAAATCTAGGGAATTGATTTCCAGTAAGGAACCATTGAATCTTTTAGAAGACTATGCTACTTTGTCGAGGGGGGCAAAAAAATGAAAATAGTAGGGATGGTTCATCTAAAGACACTGCCAGGATACCCACAACATGTGGGTATGAAAGAAGTAATAGATCAAGCCGTCAAAGACGCCATAAGTTTACAGGATGGTGGAGTTAACGAAATTCTTGTTGAAAATACAGATGATGATCCCCATCAGAAAGAAATTTTACCTGAAGTTTTAGCTGGATTAACTTCAACTCTATTGGCCATTAAAGAAAAAATTAGTCTACCGCTAGGAGTTTGTGTTCTTTGGAATGACTATCGAAGTAGTTTAGCTTTAGCTAAGGTTTGTAACCTGCAATTTATTAGGGTGCCTGTATTTACAGAAGCGGTTGTAACAGCTAGTGGGATAATTGAGGCTAATCCTTATGATGTGATCTCTTATCGTGACAAGCTTAAAGCTAACCATGTTAAGATTTTAGCTGATGTTCAGGTTAAGCATGCCGCTTCTTTAGTTAAAAGACCACTAATTGAAAGTGTAGTTGAAGCCTTAAACTTTGGTGCTGATGAAATTATCATAACTGGGCGTTTTACAGGAGATCCTCCTGAACTGAAGTCTTTAGAAGCTCTTGAGCAAGTTTGTCCAAGGAATAAGTTAGTCATTGGAAGTGGTACAACGAAAGAGAATGTTGCTGCTCTATCTAAATTAGCTGGTAAAGCTATTGTAGGAACCTACTTTAAAGTTGCTGGAGAAGTCGTTGATGATAGGGTGAAAGATCTTACAAATCTAAGTAAATTATAAATAGTTTTTTTTCTTTCTTATTTTATGGACAATTTTCAAGTAGCAAAGATTCTTAACAATATCGCTGATTTGTTAGAGATTAAAGGTATTCCTTTCAAGCCAGCAGCTTATCGTAACGCTGCCCGTTCCATTGAAAATCTAGATGAAGATTTGTTAGAAATGTACAAACAACAGAAGTTAAGGGAAATTCCAGGTGTAGGTCAACATATTGCTGAAAAAGTAATTGAGTTAATTCTTACAGGAAAGTTGAAATATTATCAAAAATTAAAGAAAGAAGTCAAAGTTGATATTGAAAATTTAAGGAAAATCTCTTCATTAGGTCCCAAAAAAATAATGGTTTTATACAAGAAGTTAGGTGTCAAGAACGTTAAAGATTTGGAAAAAGCTATTAAACAAGGGAAAGTACAAAAGTTAGTAGGTTTTGGAGAAAAGACGGCCCAAAATTTTTTAGCAGGAATTTCTTTATTAAAAACTAAACGTAGGTATTCATACATTGAAGCTAAACCTATTGCCTTAGAGCTAGTTAAATGGATGAAAAAAGCTCCTTATTTAGAGGCAATTGAAGTTGCTGGTTCCTTTAGAAGAAAAAAAGCTACTATTGGTGATTTAGATTTGTTAGTAGTTTCTAAAGTCCCAAGTGAGATAAGTGACCACTTTATTAAATTCAAACGTGTTAAAATGGTTTTGGCTAAAGGAAGAACTAAAAGTGCCGTGATTTTAGATAATGGCTTACAAGTTGATTTAAGGGTTGTAAAAAAGCAAGAATTTGGCGCAGCTTTACTTTATTTTACTGGAAGTAAAGAACACAATATTGCTTTACGGAAAATTGCCTTAAAACAAGGTTTGACTTTGAATGAGTATGGTCTGTTTACTCTAACCGAAAAAAAGTGGGTTGCTGGAAAAACAGAGAAAAATATTTATCTTAAACTAGGACTAAAATACATTCCCCCGGAAAGACGCTTAAATAAGGGCGAGCTAAAAGAGTTTAAAAATTAAATACTCTCTTCAAACTCTTCTACACACAAATCTGAACAAAAAAGATAATTTTCTCCTTCTATCTCTTTAGCCACCTTGTTATCTTCATTAAGGGCTGATCCACATTCAGAGCATTCTTCTATTTCTTCCTCTTTAGAATAACCTTCCATGAAGCCGTTAGCATCATCACCTTCTTCTGGGAAACTAAGGTTTCCCGAGTTTTCATACGAACTCATGGGTTCTTGAAATTTTTCTTCTTCTTTTAAATATTTGCTTTATACTATATATACCTATATGTTTTTGCTTTGAGCTTCGTAATGTTGATGTATTAACAATTTTTTTATTTTATTAATAGAACGTTCCCAAGAAAAAGAGTAAGCTACAGTCTTTCTAGCATTTTCTCCTAGTTTTTCTCTTAATTCCTTGTTTCTAAGCAGTTTTTTTAATTTGATTGCTAAAAGATGGGAATTATTTCGAGGGAAAAAAATGCCGTTATGATCTTTGATCAAATATTTCTTCATAAACCCTACTTTAGTTGAAACAACAGCTAATCTTGAAGACATTGCTTCTAGCGTTGCTAAAGAAGTTGTTTCTGTTAAGCTGGGCATAACAAAAATATCCATAGCTTTTAGATAATCTTCAACATTGTTAACAAAGCCGGTAACTTTACAATTCTTAGCTTTCTTTAGTTTTTTAATAATTTCTTCGTCACCGTCGCCAACGATTAATAATTGGGCAGAATTAGGCTCAAGTTGTTGGTGGGCCTTAAGTAGGGTTAATAGGTTTTTTTCGTTAGAAATTCTTCCTACATAACCAATGATTGGTTTGTCTTCACTAAGTTTTAATTTCTTTTTCATAGCTAACTTGTCTTTGGCTGGAGTAAAACGATCTATATCGATACCTAACCTTGCTATTTGAATGTTCTTTTTAACTCCAGCAGCTCGTAATTCGTTTTCGAGATCTCTATAGGGAATCATAATTAAATCGGCCTTGTTATAAACATAAACAAAGAACCTTTTTACAATTCTGGTTAAAAATTTGGAAAGTTTTAGATAATGCTGTAAAAAGTCCCAATGAGTGTTGTGAACATACAAAGCTACTTGTTTGTTATATTTTTTGGCGTACCTTATAGCTAGAAAACCAATCGGTCCGATTTCTTGTACAAAGAGAGAATCAGCCTCTTTCACAGCAACTTTAATCTTTTTTATATTTTTTAAGGTAAAAGCCATAGCTTTATACCCAGAAAGTTGAACTCTTTTAGAGACATCTAAGAAAGTAGGTTTAATATTTGAAATTTTTTTGCTGCTAAATTCTGGGACTAATAAATCAATCTCAAATTCGTTCTTAGCTCTTTTAATGAATTCTTGTATGAAAATAAGTACACCGTCTACTTTGGGGAAATAACGTTCTGCTACAATTAATAATTTGTTTTTGTTCATAGGATTCTATAAAATTGTTCAGCAAATCTTTTTCTTATCTTAAGGCCGTTAACTATGGCTCGTTTGAAGACTAGTGTAATTAGAGGATAGATGGCATTGAAAAGTTGGCTTCTAAAGAGTTTTAAAGCCTTTAGTTTGATTTTGAAGTACTTTGTAATGTCAATATATAATGAAGGGTAGTTTGTCTTAAAGGAGAAAGGGTTCCAGACAGAATAAATATAAACCTCAGGTTTAAATTTTAACTTTTCATAGATCTCTAAAGTTATTTTATGAACCGCCTTATGGTCTGGGTGAGGGTCTTCATTACTATGTGTAAAAATTTTGGTAGGTTTTGATTTGTTAATAATTTCTAAGAGTTGTTCTTCTATCTTATGTTTTTGGTAATCCTCATAAATTTTTTGATCTCTTAAATCAAAGAAGCGGCTTTTACAGCCAAGTAAGTCACTAGCCTCGTGGGTTTCCTTTGCCCTAATTTTTTTGATAACTTTGCCTTTAAGCCAGGGGTGAGATTTTTCTCCGTAAGAAAAAACAATACTAAGAACTTCTTTCTTTTCTTCTACGTACTTGGCTATGGTACCGCCTGCTCCTATAACAAAGTCGTCAGAATGTGCACCAAAAACAATAATGGTTTCTTTCTTAGCCATATGTTATAGAATACATTTGGCTTTTAAGTAGTTTTTGGATAAAGAAAGAAAAAAAAAGAAGATAGTTAATCTTTTTTTACAATCATCTGTTGTACAATTTCTTTGATTCCAGAATATCTGTCCTTTAGGCTAGGTTGGCCTTCTTTAAGCATACTTAAAAATTTTTCGAAGTGTTCTTGATTCCTAATTTCACTATCTCCAATAGCTGCTAACATCAAGTAACTAGAGTCATTAAAAGGTACAATACCATTCTGTCCGGCACCGACCAGATCAAAATCGTGTTCATTAGCAATCATCCTAGCTTCATCTAAGTACCCTTTAACCAAAGATAAGTAAAGTTGAGCCCTATCAATGTCTTCAACACTACCGTCAAAAGAAACCTTATCACGAATGTGATGTGAGATTGGCATCTCTTCAAAAAGCTTGTAAGCCAAACCACCTTCTTTTCCAACTACTATGCCAACTCTTTCTAAACCAACTTGTGATAGTGCTTGATCCAAATATCCCTCTAATATTTTTCGATTGTTAAAATCAATTCTCAAACTCATTTTTATTACCTCGGATGTTATTATAGATTTTGTCGATAGATTATTTATAAGCTGTGATTTCTCCTGGTTTATTAACCAGGGGTGTAAATTTCTTAAA
>CAYFOH010000014.1:0-30939 GCA_964344755.1 uncultured Methanosarcinales archaeon | reverse complement strand
GTCTATAACGTAGTGGTGACTGGTGGTAGCCGCTCAACTATTTTCTATTTGACAATTAAAAATATTTATAAAGTTTATTGATTATCATTATCAATAAGATGAATCGTAAAACTAACCAGAAAAAGCTTATCGAAAAAGAAATTAAAAATTTCCAATCATTTTTTGACGCTGAAAAATTGTACAAAAAAGTTTCTGAGAGAAATAAGAAGATAGGTGTTGCTACGGTTTATAGGTTTTTAAAAAAACTTACAGAAGAAGGAAGGATTCATTCATATTCTTGTAAGCGTAAGATGGTTTATTCCTCAGACATAAAAAGCCATAGCCATTTTATTTGTGAAAAGTGTGGAGAAATAGAACATATTAAGTTAAAAAAGTTGGATTTCATGCAAAATGAGATTAAAGGCGATATATGTCATTTTCAGATTGATATCACCGGGGTTTGTGAGAATTGTAAAAAAGATCCTAACTAAGAAAAATGATGGGCCTGCCCGGACTCGAACCGGGGATCAATGCCTCACTTATCCCATAAAGGAAATGTAAGGGCACTGTCATTTGTAGTCTTAAACTAAAGATAGCCACTAGACCACAGGCCCACTATAAGCCTGAAATGGCGAACTATTTATAAATTTTAGGATGCCTAATGGCTAGAATGGAGATTTATGAACCTGCTGAAGATTCTTACTTGCTACAAAAGTATGTTAAAAAGTATGCTAAAGGAAGAGTCTTAGACGTTGGTACTGGATCGGGTATTCAAGCAATAACGGCAGCAAAAAGTAGTAAAGTAAGGGAAGTCTTAGCTGTTGATATCAATTCCCAAGCTCTTGAACAACTTAAAAATAAATCAGTACCTAAAATAAGAACCTTACAAAGCGACTTGTTTGCTAATGTTTCTGGACATTTTGATTTGATAATCTTTAATCCCCCCTATTTACCACAAGATAAAGGGATTGCAGATGAGGCAATTTATGGGGGCAAAAAAGGATGGGAGATTTCAGAAAGGTTTTTGGAAAAAGTTGCTGATCACCTTAGTCGTGATGGTTTTGCATTATTTTTGTTTTCGTCTTTGACTGATAAAAAAAAGATTGATCAGATTATTGAACACAATCTTCTTGTTTTTGAAACGTTAGGGCAAGAAAAACATTCTTTTGAGACACTTTATGTTTACGAGGTTCAGAAGTCTGATATTTTAAATAAGTTAAAGACTAACCATATTGAGAACGTCAAATATTTTACCAAGGGTAAACGTGGCTTGATTTTTATTGGATTCCAAGACAAAAATAAATTTAACAAAAAACAATTGCCAACAAAAAAGAATTTAGTAAAAGTTGCTATTAAAGTAGAAAGAAAAGAGAGTAAAGCTGATGGAAGAGCAAAAAATGAAGCTAAATGGTTAAAAATTCTTAACCAAAAAGGAATCGGACCTAAACTGCTTTTTAGTGGAGAAACTTTTCTTGTTTATCAATTTGTAGAAGGAGATTTTATTTTAGATTGGATGCAGGGACAGTCTAAAAAAGAAGTTTTAAAAATTTTGCAATTAATTTTTAACCAGTGTTTTGTTTTAGACCAATTGGGAGTCAATAAAGAGGAAATGCACCATCCCCTAAAACATATCATTATTGATAGTCTCAATTTACCGGTTTTACTAGATTTTGAAAGATGCCATAGGACTGATTCTCCTAAAAATGTAACTCAATTTATAGAATTTATTTGTCGTATTAAAAATGAGTTAAAAAAGAAACAAATAAAAGTAGATGTTAAATATTTAAGAGACTTAGCTAAAAGATATAAACAAGACGTCTCTAAAAAATTTATTTTAGATGTTGTCGATCAACTAAAATGAAACCAGAGCAGATACCAATTTTGATGTACCATGATTTAAGTAATGTTAATAATAAATGGTGTTTGTCTCTAGAAAAGTTTAAGCAACAAATGTTTTGGTTGAAGGAGAACGGTTACAAGGCGATTACTTTAGCTGGGTTAGAGTTGTTATTAAGAACCAATCTGTCTTCTCAACAAAAGTATGTGGTTTTGACTTTTGATGATGCTAGAAAAAGTGTATTTAAGGAAGCTTTCCCCCTGTTAAAAGAGTTAGGTTTTGTAGCTACGATTTTTGTTGTACCAAACTGGATTAATGGGAAAAAAATACCTTCTGAAGAAAGTTATTCGAGTTTTATGACTTGGGAAGAACTCAAGCAATTGAAAGATGCCGGTTTTGAGATTGGATCTCACAGTTTGAGCCATCAGGATTTAACGCAACTTAACGAAATGGATCTTGAACAAGAGTTGTCTCTTTCTAAACAATTTTTGGAGCAAGAACTTTCTGTAAAGGTAGCTTCTTTTGCTTATCCTTTTGGCAAATTTTCTGAGACTGTTCTGGGGACTGTCAAAGAAAATTATTCTTTAGCTGTTTCAACAAAACTTGGTTTTAATAAAAACGCTTTTAGTTTGGCTCGACAAAACGTTTTGAAAGATACTTCTTTGGAGAATTTTAAAAAAATGTTAATTAAGCCAAAGCTTTCTTTGTGTATGATTACTAAAAACGAAGAAACTTTTCTAGCAGATTGCTTAAATTCTGTTAAGGGTTTGGTAGATGAAATAATTGTTGTGGACACTGGAAGTGAAGATAGAACAAAAGAAATAGCTAGAGGGTTTACAAATAAGGTTTTTGATTTTGCTTGGACGAATGATTTTTCTGCTGCTAGAAATGAAGCTATTTTTAGAGCTACAGGGGATTGGGTCTTAGTTTTAGATGCTGATGAAGAATTAGATAAAAAAGATCATTTAGACATTTTACAAGCTATTAACTGTTGGCAATTCTTGGGGTTTAATTTAGTTACAAGAAATTATAGTAATGATTCTAACGTAAGTGGATGGTTACCGCTTACAGAAGAAAAAAATCTAGGAAAAGGTTTGACGGGTTTTTATCCTTCTGTTAAAGTAAGACTTTTTCAAAATCGTAAAGATTTGCGTTTTTCTGGAAGGATTCATGAACAAGTAAAGATAGAAAACGCTCCGACTTTAAAGCTTCAAGTTCATCATTATGGTGCTTTAAAAGAGAATTCCTTAAAGAAGGAAAACTATTTTTCTTTAGCTAAAGAGAAGTTGCAAGACAATGACCAAGATGCTAAGGCCCATTATGAATTAGGGATTCAGCATAAGGAAAGAGGAGATTTGAGTTTGGCTGAGAGGCACTTTAAAGAATCTTTAAGTTTGGATGAAAATCCATTACAACCGTTGCTTAATTTGGCTATTGTTCAGCAGAAACAGGGTAAGATAGAAGAAGCAATAACTAATTATCAAAGAATTGTTGCTAAGAACACAAGCTATGCAGAGGCTTATTTTGGTTTGGGTTTTTGTTATTATAAATTGGACGATTTAGAAAAAGCTACGGAGTTTTTTTGGAAGACTGTTGAGATTAATCCAAGGCATCTAGAGGCATATGTAAATTTAGGGGCCGTTTGTGAGAGAAGAGGGAAAGTAAAAGAAGCGTTAATAGCTTTGGAAAACGCTTTATGTTTGAACCCAAAAAGTGCTAGAGCTTATTATAATTTGGGTGTAATCTTTGAGAAACAGTTTAAGCTTCCCTTGGCAATTAAAGCTTACAAAAAAGCAGTTGAGTTGAATTATAATGGAAAAGAATGGTTAGAAAAAAAAGTTGTTAAGATGGAAGATTTTGTTAAGGACAATTCTTGAGGTTGTTATCTCTACTCTTACAGAAAGATTTAAATAAATGTAGGTGTAACTGACTTTTAATGGTGTTTATTCAAGAAAGGAAAATAAAGGGAACTGTTTACGTTTATTTAGAAAAATCGGTAAGAATAGGGAAAAAAGTACATAAGATTTCAAAATATTTGGGAAAGAAAAATAATATAACTAAGATTAGACTAAAAAAAGAGATAAAAAAGTTTACTTTAGAATTGAACAAAAAGATTATGTCTTTGTTAGAAAAGGAATCAAAAAGAAAATATTCTTTAACTAAATATTCTTTAACTTTGGAAGAAATTAACAAGCTTGAAAGCATGAATCTTAAGTACAAAGAAATTAAAAGAAATCTTAACAAAAAAGATTGGGGAGATATCAAAAAAAGATTTGTTGCAAACTTTGTTTTTGAATCAAATGCTTTAGAAGGTAATTCTTTAACTTTAAGGAATTTTTCACGAATAATCTTAGAAGAAAAAACTAGTTCTTCAGTTGATCTAAGAGAAGTTTATGACGCTAAAAATTCTTATGAAGTTTTTTCTAAGCTTTTTGAAGCAAGAGGACGGATAACTGAAAAATTTGTAATTAATTTGCATAAAAAAATTATGAATAAACTTGATGAAAGGGTAGGTTACAAGAAATTACCTAATATTATTTTAGGTAGGAATCTGAAGTTGGCAAAGCCAGAAAATGTACCAAAAGAGATGGCTAAACTTTTAGAATGGTATTATACGAATGAGGGAAAGATTCATTCTTTAGAATTAGCTCTTAGGTTTCATCATCAATTTGAGCAGATTCATCCTTTTGCTGATGGAAATCGCAGGGTAGGAAGAATGTTGATGAATTATATCCTAATTAAGCGAGGATATTATCCGATAATAATTAGAAAAAGTCATCGTAATAGATATATTAAAGCACTGGAAGCAGCTGATGGTCGTAATTATGTTCCTTTAATCAGATTTGGTATTGAAAAAGCAAAAGAAACTTATCGGAAATTTTTTGAAGTTTATTACCAGTATCTTTAAATTTTCAGAAAAATTCTAGTTTTTTATTTGTGTAAATCCCTTTTTTTAGTTCTACGGGACGCCAATCATCTAAAACAAGTTCTGCTTCTAACCATTCAGCTAAAGCGTAAGGATTGCCGATAGTTGCTGATAAACCAATAATCTGGGGATTAATGAGTTTTTTTAGTAAAGTTAAGATAATTTCTAAGGTGGGGCCTCTTGAGGCATCATTCAATAGATGGATTTCATCAACAATTACTGTTTTAACTTCATGAATCCACTTGACTTTATGTCTTAACAAGGCGTCTAGTTTTTCAGTAGTTAGGATTAATAAGTCATTGTTTGCTAAGTGTTTTGATTCTGAGTCGATTTCACCGACTGAATAGCTAACAGTGAAGTCTGTTTCTTCTAATAATTTTTTGTAGCTTTTGTACTTCTCACTAGCCAAAGCTTTAAGTGGGACTAAATAGATAGCTTTGCCTTGACCAAGAGTTTTACCAATAGCCATAGTAGCTATCAAAGTTTTACCTGAAGCTGTAGGGGCACAAACTAGAAGTGATTTGTTGCTTAACAAACCAGCCTTAACGGCTTTTTCTTGTGCAGGATTTAGTTTAGGGAACTGTCTATAATGGTCTTTGAGATAACTTGGTAACTCTAGGTTTTGTAAATCCATAAAAGTTTGATAAAAGGTTTCTTTATAATTGTTAAGAATTGTTAGAACAAAAAGGTAGAACTAAGTTCTACATTGGCCTATTTACCTTTCTTCAATGATGAAACTCTAATTTGGGGAAATTTGCGGGTTTTAGGTCTCATCTCTGGTGGTTCGAAAAACCAATAGGTGATTTTTGCGAAAGACTTATAAACGGTTTTTGCTAAATTCACCTATCCCTTTAGGTTATGGAAGGTGATGCATCGGCAAGTTCAGACCTATGGAATCGAAAAAGTACACTCAAGCGGTGTGCCATTCGGAACTTTTGTGGGCTGGGTTGCCTGAAAAAAAGAGATAATCAAACACGGAGGTGTGTTTTGTAAGATGAAAATAAAAAGAGTGGTAAAGCGCTTGTGTGCTGTAGGTGCTGGGTTAACTATGTTGGGTGCAACAGCGATGGGTGCGTTAGCTGCAGATTTGAGTGACTATCCGAATATGTTTGTAACGGATGGCGTTTATGACGGTTTCTTCGTAGTGGGAGAAAATGCAGCTTCTGTAGACAATTTGGCAATGACTGATATTGCTACTTCTATGAAAGTTGGTTCTGGAAGTAGTACAACGACTTCTGTAGAAGGAGACAATTGGTTGGTGGGTACAAGTTCTAAGAAATTAGAGATGGCTAACAACAATGCTTCAGATAGTAGTGTTCGTGGAGAAGATTTCAGGGCTATTAGTACTTTTATTGGTTCTGATGAGTTAGGGGCTTTGACAGACGGTTCTTGGGACACAAATGAAAATGATTATGGGTTTAATCAGTTTATGTTCTTTGACATTGACGGTACAAACCACGATTACTCGCGGATTGTAAAATACACTGAGAACGGCGATAATGACGTGACTGCTGACCACTTGTTCTTTGCAACTTCTAGGCAAATCGCAAGATATAAGGCTGAATTCACTTCTACTGCACAGTCAGATGTAACTGATTCGTCAGGAACTTCTGATACTACTGGGACTTATTTAGATGATTTTGATAACACTGACCTTAATTTGTTGGGTAAAGATATGACTGTTGTTTTGGCCCGTAGGACAAGCTCTGGTGGGACTGCTTACCAAAATGGTATTAAGCTAACCTTAATGGCTGGTGCTGCAAGAGATACTTTGTTAGAAGGTGCAACACAAGCTTACCAAGTAGGGGAAAAGAATTACGAAGTAACCTTAACTTTTACTGATTCTGATGAAGCTCAGTTTATTGTTAATGGTGAAACAACAAACAAATTGAAAGTTGGTGAAACACAAGTTTTGGCTGATAAAAGTGAGATTGGTGTTTCTGAAATCTTGTACCAAGCTTACGCTGGTGGTGTACATCAAGCAACCTTCTTTGTAGGTGCTCAAAAGATTGTTTTACAAGATGATGACGTTACTGATGCAACTGGTAGCTACAACGTTAAAGTGGGTTCTGAAGACATTGATGGAACTACTGTAATTGTAAGTGGGACTGATGACAACACTACTTTTACTGTTAGTACAATCGAAGTTAACATGACTGCTGAGGATGACTACTTTGTAGCTAACGGTGAAATGCTAAGCGACGTAATTGCTAGTACTGGTGAAGAAAATGAAGTGCTTTTCACTAATAACTGGGATGTTTTGTATGCGGGTCTATCTGAAGAGGCAACTCATGACATCAGATTAAAAAAGTCTGCTTCTAGGAGATATGACTTTACTTTGTTTGATGGAGATGGTATGCCGGTAGATATCCCTCTAGCTTATGCAGAATCTGCAAGCAACTTAAGTCTTGGTAAAGAGACGCAGCTTGATGGAAGCGCTAGAGCTGGGCAAAAAAGATTGGTTCTTAACGTTTCGGAATATATCTACAAAGATGATTATTTTGTCTTAACAGGTGGTACTGCTGGAGATGGTTCTGCAAAGTCTTACTTGTTACAGTATAAAGGACAAGATAGAACTTCTAAGACAAGTCCGAAGATTAAGTTTAAGAATGTTGGTAGTGGTGAGACTCTAGAGTATTCTGCATCCACCTCTAACGCGACAGCAACTATCAAGTTAGGCGGTTATTCTTTCTTGGTACATGGTCAATCTTCAAGCACGGATGATCAACCTGTGTTGGTAGAAAGAACAGGGTCTGGTGGTGCGCCTCCGTCTCCTGTGGCTCCTGTAGGAACAGTTCCTAACTTTGTAGATAGTTATGGGTCTCAGTGGACCTTTAAAATCCCTGATTCAGCACAAGGTTTGAGTTCTAGAACTTTACAGAACTTTACTGTGGCTATGACTACGCCAAATGGTAATGATTACGATAATCAATTGCCAGCACAGATTGTTCTGTCAATAACGCCTGCGGCAGGACCTGAAGTAAGGGCAGCTATTTCAAACGTAACCTTACTAACTCCTGATGGAGAAACTGAAGTTAGTTACGGTTACACTTCCATGGGTGCAAAAATTAAGTTTGATGAACCAGCAAGTGACCCAGATGAGTTAACCTTAACTTATCCGATGGAGCAAAGGCTACCGCAAGTCTACTTCACTAGCGGCGCAACAAGTACAACAACTGTTAAGAGTGGAGATTTAGTAGCAGTTCAAGTTGTTGACGCAGCAAGACTAGACAGTGAAATTGCAGCAGTGAACGCACAAAACCTAATCGTTGTAGGTGGTCCATGTGTTAACACAATTGCAGCTGACTTGTTAGGTAACCCAGCTGACTGTACTGAAGGATTCACTCCTGGTAACGCAAGAGTTAAGTTGTTTGAACACACGAACGGTAACATGGCAATGTTAGTAGCTGGTTACAGTGGTGCAGACACAAGACTTGCTGGTAAAGTGATTGCTTCTGGTAGAGCGTTGTTCGGAGATGAAGTAGTTATCGAAGGTACAACCACAGCTGACGCAACTGTAAGTGCCCCAGTTGAAGAAGTAACTGAATAAACCTAAACTTTTTCTTTTTTTTCTTTTTCTTTGTCAAAAAGCTTATATAACTTAAAACTCTTCTTTTCTTGTGACACCCATAAAATATAGAAACTATATTCCAATTGCTATAACTCTTATCTTAGTAATAGTAGCTTTCTTGATAGTGAGGCCTTTATTAATCTCAATTTTCTTAGGTGGTCTGTTAGCTTACCTTTTATACCCGTTACACAGAACAATACTTAAAAAAATAAAGAATAAAACATTGTCTTCTTTAATTATTTGTAGTTTAGTTGTTTTAGTAGTCGTGGTGCCTGGTTTTTTCTTTGTTAGAACCTTAGTGAGTGAATCTTATGTACTTTATCTTTTAGTTAAACAAAGACTAGCTGTAGGAATCTTTGAAGGTTGTACGCACAATATTTGTCAAGTGGTAGAATCTTTTAGCCAGACCCCTGGGGTACAATTCCAAATCCAAGAAGCTACAAAGTTTGTTACAGATTGGATTATTAGGACAGGCTCTAATGCATTGGTTACTGTACCCAGAATTCTGCTTAATCTTTTGGTGATGTTCTTTACCTTATTTTATTTTTTAAATGACGGGAAGGCCTTTATGTTGAAACTGGAGGGTTATTTTAGTTATCAACACAAAAAATATCTTATGATTATCAAACGCTTGAAAGAAATAGTGGACGGAGTAGTTTATGGTTACTTATTTGTGGCTTTATTGCAGGGTGCCTTGGGTGCACTAGGATTTTTTATATTTGGTGTACCTTCTCCCATCTTTTGGGGGGTAGTGATGGCTTTTTTGGCCTTAATACCTCTTTTAGGTACGGGAGCTATTTGGGGTCCAGCAGCAGCAATTCTCTTCTTAAATGGACTTTTCCAAAACTCTAACTCTTTGGTTTTTAAGGGAATAGGTTTGTTAATTTATAGTGTAATTTTTGTAGCAAGTTTGGATAATTTTATTAGGCCAAAATTAATTGGAGACAAAGCTAAAGTGCATCCTGCTCTGGTGTTGGTGGGGATTTTTGGGGGAATACTATTTTTTGGTCCATTGGGAGTTATTGTTGGTCCTTTGATCTTATCTTTAACTGCAGTGAGTTTAGAGACTTATATCAGGAATTAGTATAACGAAGAATTTTTTCTAAGTATGACTTAATATCAATATTTTGAGGAAGATGCCTTAAATGAAAATGGTTTCCAAGGTTTATTGAATAAGTTTTAAAAATTTTGTCAATAAAATCTTTATTGATAATAACCTCTTTAATCTCTTGGTACGGTTTACTCTTTTTGCCAAAAGAAAGATGTGTATGGTAAAAAGAATAGGTTTTGTGAGATCTTAGAATAGCTAAGATGAAACCTAAGGCGATTAAAAAAGTAATGACTATTAATGTAGTAATCTTAATTATTGTTTCTTCTTGTGCTCTTAAATCAAGAAGAGAAATGTTTAGTAAAATTCCAATGTAAAAAATAGAGCTAAGAAAAATTAACGTAATAAATTTTGGTATTAAAGCTCTTTTTTTATCTTGTTTGAGAACGTAATATGGCTGTTCTTGCATGGGATGATTAATTTAATAAGGTTTATAATTTTTATGGGTTGTTTTTATTCTTGGTAAGTTAGTGTAATTAATTAAAAGGTCTTTTTCTATATCTTTAATAGGTGAAAAATCTTCATCATCAAGTAGGGTGGCTGGGCCTTGTATAGTCAATGTAAATCTTGAAGATAGAACTCTTTCTGCTGTAAATTTGTAACATTTCACTTCCTCTTCTGTTGAAAATGGCATAAAATCTTCATAAGTAACAGAACTAAAATTCGGCCATTTGTATTTTGGGGTCTTATCAACTAATTCTAGTAAAGTTCCTTGGCTGTTTTTAAGTTCATCTAAACTTTTAAGTAAAGGTTCTATCCTTTTTTTGACAAAATAACCTAATCTTTCTAAAGGTCCTAACGAGTTAGAGATTTCTTTAAAAAGATCTTGTATGGTATTCTCACTTAATAAAAGAAGGTAAAAATCAGTGCCTACAATCTCTGAGGTTTTGATTAGTAATTTTTTTGACATGTTAAATAAATGGGCCCGGTGAGACTTGCACTCACGATCTCCCGCGTTCCGCGAAATTTATTAATTTCAAGTCAGGCGGACGTCATTTGTAGTGTTTTTGACATAGCTACTAGACTACGGGCCCAGCATTTTAGCAGAAAACTTATATTCTTATATAAGATTTTTTGTCAGATGGATGTAGAAAGTGAGTTTCTGAAAGGTTTGATTGCTTTACAATATGGTGAATTAAATTTGGATTTAATGAAAAAGCAGGCTGCTCAGATAAAGTGGGCAAGGGGCTGGCCTTTAAATGACGAAGCTTTTTGGAACGCCGAAGCCTTTATGTGGGATTATAAAATTGACAAAGAAACAAGGAGCATGATCTTAAATGAATTGTCTTGTCTACAAGGTAAAAATCTAGACTTAGGTTGTGGGGCTTATTCTTATATTCCTTCTGTGGGTTTAGATTTTTCTGAAAAAATGTTGAAGATGAATGACAATTGTTATGATAAAGTTGTCGCTAGTTTAGAAGACAAGTTGCCTTTTAGAGATAATACTTTTGATTCTGTTACGGTCATCTTTGTTCTAAATTATGTTTCTAAACTAAAAGAGTTATTATTAGAAATAAGAAGAGTTGTTAGGAAAGACTTTGTTGTTGTTTTGTCCTCGAAAAAACTAAACGGTTGGCATCGCCAAAAAGAGGTTAATAGTTTTTCTGTTTTGGCGTGGGAAAATTTGTTAAAAAATTATTTCTTGGTGGAAAAAAAAGAGTTTGCTAACTTTGTTCTTTTTAGCTGTAAATAGTTACATCTCTTTTGGAGCTTTAATCCCTAAAAGGTTTAACCCGCTGTCTAAGATTTGTCTTGTGCTGTCGACTAAAAGCAAACGAGCTTTCATTTGGTTTTTGTTTTCAGAGATCACTGGACACTTGTGATAAAATTCATTAAATGCTTGGGCTACGCTAATAAGATAATGGGCAAGGTGATGTGGTTTGTATGTTTGAGCAGACCTCATTACTATTTCTGGAAATTCATATAATCTTTTAATTACAGCTAACTCTTCTTCCCTATTGAAATTTTCAAAACTAGCATGTATATTAATTTCTACATTTGCTTTACGTAAAATTGAACATGCTCTAGCATGGGTGTATTGTATGTATGGTCCTGTTTCGCCTTCAAAACTCAATGACTCTTCAGGATTGAAAATAATGTCTTTAACTGCATCAGTTTGCAACATGAAAAATTTTATCGCCCCTAGGGAAATAGCTTTTGCTCTTTTTTTAACTTCTTCCTCTGTTAAATCATGGTGTCTTGAAACAATTTCTCTCTTAGCTAATTGGAAAACTTCTTCCATAACATCATCTGCATCTATGACTGTTCCTTCCCTAGATTTCATTCTGCCTGAAGGAAGATGCACTAAACCATAACTAAGATGATACATATTTTGGGCATATTTCTCACCAAGCAATTCTAATATTTTAAACAGCTGTTGGAAATGCAGTTTTTGCTCAGAAGCAACAACATAAACCATTTTGTCAAATTTAAAATCCCTGTAACGTAAATAAGCTAGATACATGTCTTGAGTTATGTAGATGGATGTTCCATCAGCTCTAAGAACCACTTTGTCAGATAAACCTAGTTTTTCTAAAGGAGCTATAACTGCACCAAACTCATTTTTATGAAATATTTTTTTCTTCAAACCTTTTTCAACAATTTCTTTGCCTTTCTGGTAATAATTTGATTCAAAATATTCCTTATCAAAACTTATGCCAAATGTTTTATATGTTTGGTTGTGTCCTTTAATTGTCCAAGCGTTCATTTTTTGCCAAATTTTTCTTACTTCTGGATCATTATTTTCCCATTTAACTAATAATTCCTGTGCTTCCTCTTTTAGCTGAGGGTTTTCTTTAGCTTTCTTAGAAAAAAGAACATAATAATCACCAACAAAATGATCACTTTTTTTGTCCGGTTCTTTATTATCCCCCCACTTTATGTAGGCCAGCATAGATTGGCAAATGTGAATGCCTCTGTCATTAACTATGTTCACCGGAGAAACTTTGTTACCTATAAATTGAAGAAGATTACACATGGAATTCCCTAAGGCCATGTTTCTAAGATGTCCTAGATGCAACGGCTTGTTGGTGTTAGGACCGCAATATTCAACAACTATTTTTTTATTTTCTCTTGCAGTTCCATAACTCTTTGCTTTCTTATATATTTCAGTTAATGTTTCTTTCGCTAATACATTTGGTTTAAGAAAAAAGTTAAGGTATGGCCCTACAACATCTACTTTTTGGATGAATTCTAACTCTGGTAGTTTCTCCTTAATTTTTTGTGGACTTTCTTTAAGTTTAAAGCAAGGGAAAGCATAATCTCCCATTTTAGGGTCGGGCGGAGTGGTTAAAAGATTAGAAACGTCTTTTAGCTTAGTAACTTCACTAAGAACCTTAATTAACTCTTCCTGAAAATCCATGATACTTAAATTGGTCTTAAGTTTATATAAATTATGCCAAAAAAAGGCAAAAAAAAGAAATTTATTCTATGTACATTTTTAACCTGCTTTGATCAAATTTCCAATTTGCAGGTAATCTGTGACTTTTCTTGTAGTATTTAATTAGTCTCCTAATTTTAGAACTTGTTAAGAGAAGTCCACGTTTGGCTGTTTGGTCTTGTCTGTTTTTTTCTAAATGTTGTTTAACAGCGACCATTTTTTTCATTAAGTTTAGAAGATCTTCAGGAAGTTCTTTACTTAACTTGTTCTCGTTTAGAATAGAAGTTATTTTCTTTTTAGTTATAGATTTGACATTACCAATTCCGTAACTGTCCCTTAATATAATTCCAATCTCTGAAGTATCTTTGCCTAGTTTAGCGTACTTTAAAACTAATTTTTGTACTTCTTTATCTCCGTAAGGTGTCCAAGCAGGAGCAGTATCTGATGGTTTTCTACTTTTTGCTTTACCTTTTTTCCTTGAATGCATTCGTGCCATGTTTCTGGCCTCCTTGTTTGTATTTTTGGAGAATTAATTTTTTTTTCTCCAGTATACACGAGCTTTCACCAATGTATCTCTTGATAGTTGGTTAAAAAAAGTGTTTATTTAAAAAGGTTTTGTTGTAAATAGGGACATTTTTTTCACTTTTTTTGCTTAAAATTTCTTTATTTTCTCTTCTAATCTTGAAAATAACTTTAAGATAGAAATTTTTTCTCTTTTTATCTCCTCATTTGTTGCTTTTTTTACTTGATCAAAATCGAGAATCAAACCATCTAGTGTTACATTGTGGGGGATTAAGTCGTTATGCACATAACCATTATTATGAAGAATTCTTAAACTATTTGTAAGATTTTCCTTTAACCACGATAAATAATCAGCCTCTTTTACGGAACCATCATCATAAGATAAAACTTTTTTAACAGAATCCATTATCTCGCAGTATTCTCCAAAAGTTAGGTCTTTTGCTAAAAGGTCGTGAAGTCGATATGGTGTTTTCCAACCTCTTACAGCAATTACCGGTTTATCACCCCGGTTAAGAATTCCTTCATTACGCGCAGTATTAACTGATAGTGGATATCCTACTCCTAACCTTATCTCTTGTAATTCTAACAACAATAGGTATGGAACTGTTTTAAGGCCTTTATTTTTCCACTCAGCTATTCTTTCAATTTCTATCAGTGCATTTTCTTTATCAAATATTCCAAATGTTCTTTGATCTCCAAATCCCCCATTATAAGGTTTAATTTTTCCTACTGAAATCTTACTAAACAAATCAGGGACAACATGTCCAACACCTTTTAGGTCATAATAAGAAAAAGATCCTTGGGCAACTTTGAAAGCTGATCTGCCATGGTCATGATGCCCAATTAAGATTGTAGGGTCTTGTGATTGATTGTCTTTTTTATCCAAAAAAACTGAGAATATAGAATCTTCTAACCCTAATCCCTCAAATATTGGAGATTTGTAAATTACTGAACTTTGAACTGGATAGGCATTTAGTAATCCTCTATCTTTAATTAAGCGGTCAGTCATAAAATAAAAAAATATCCTTACTTTAAATAATTAGGTGTTTTTATTTTAACAATTCACGACATATTTTAGTTAACCTAACAGAAAATAAAAATAGCCCCGCGCGGATTTGAACCGCGGTCAATGCCTTTCAACGATCTTGTGATCTCCAAAGGGCACTATGATAGTCCACTACATTCCCGGAATTAAAAATCCTCCACGGGGCTGTGAACTTACCCACAGCAGGGCTGATTGTATGTTTTTTTAGATCATTTATAAAATTTCCCTCTCCGAAACATATAAAAAGCTCAAAATTAACATCTTATGATATGGCTATTTTAGAGGAGATACCTGTGCAGGCTAGTGATATTCTACAACCGCTAATAGACACAATTCAACCGATTCTGTTGAAGATTAGTTTGTTGGTGGGTGGAATCTTTGGAATTTAT
Organism: uncultured Methanosarcinales archaeon; assembly: GCA_964344755.1. Classification (GTDB taxonomy): domain Archaea; phylum Nanobdellota; class Nanobdellia; order Woesearchaeales; family GW2011-AR9; genus CAYFOH01. Next base: position 16,183 of record CAYFOH010000014.1, on the reverse strand, counting down.
GTTTTACTAATTTTTGTTAGAATATATTATGAAAGAAAAAAAGTAAAACTGTTAGAAGACATTCGCTATGATTTAGACAAGTTAAACATTCATTATAACATCCCTTATTCTAAACATAAAAGGGGTTTTTTAAAGAAGCTAATTGCTAAACTAAAATGAAAATAACTGTTAACAAAAGGGTTTTTAACCGGTTTCCTAAATTTAGAGTTGCTTTCATTCTTGTGGAAAATATTAAAGGAAGTAAGAACAAAGAAGTTGATCATCTTTTGCAAGAAATAAAAAAAATAGTTCGTTTATCTTTTAACAAAGACACAGTGAAGACTCACCAGTTAATTTCTCCTTGGACTGTCGCTCAACAAGAGTTTGGTAAAAAAGCTAGGCATTACCAGACCTCTGCAGAAAAATTAATTAAAAGGGTTTTACAAAACAAAAGCATTGTTGCTAAACATAGTTTAGTTAACATTTTAAAATATCTTTCTTTGAAATACATTGTTCCTTTTGGTGTTGACGATTTAGATAAGGTTCAGGGTAATATTAAATTTTCTTTGGCTGCCGGAAAGGAAAAAATAAAAATTGTTTCTAAAGTGAAGAAAGGAGACCTAGTTTACGCGGATAAGAAAGGTTTATTAGGTGCAAAATTAGATTATTGGAAAAGTCCTAGGACGAAGTTAGGGAAAAAAACAGAGAGAGCTTTGGTACATATAGACGCTTTGCCTCCAATAAGTAATAAACAATTGAAGGATTATGTTGAAGAGACTAAGGGGTTAATCAATTCTTTTTATGGCGCAAAAACTAAAGCGTTTATTCTCAGCAAGAAAAAAAATGAAATAAAAATATAAAAAAATTAATTAGGTAACATTGTTTTTATTTTTTCGATGTGAGCAGCAATGTCACGGCCTGTTTTGGTTAACTCTAACAATTTTAAGCGACCTTCTTTCTTAAAATTTATTAGTTCTGCCTTTTGCATTTCTTGCAAAATTTTGACGACATGCGAATAGGTGCAGTCGATCTGTTTAGCAAGTACAGATGCATAGACTTGTGAGTTAGCGTTCTTTAGTTCTACTAACATCATTGCTGGTTTTTCTCTGAAAAACACGTCAAAAATAACTTTATCTTTATTTACTCCTCTCAAATTACACACCCCACGACGGGTTTTGCACAATAGTTATATTTAAACATTTATTGATTGTAAAGGTTATTTTGAGATTACTATATAAAGTTTACGTAAAACAAAGCTAAAAAGCAAAGAGTTTTTAATGAGCCTCTTTCTAAACTTAATAAATTGACGGAACTAAAACTAAAGGATGTTTTTCCTCACGAGAAATTGAGAGAAGGACAGGAAGAATTTGTTAATGATATAGAGTTAGCGTTTAATGAACACAAGACTTTGTTGGCTCACGCACCAACAGGTTTAGGAAAGACAGCCAGTGCTTTGGCTGTGGCAGTTAAAAGAGCAATCTCTGAAAACAAAAAAATATTCTTTTTGACAAATCGTCACACCCAACATAAGATTGCTGTGGACACACTTAAAGAAATGCAAAAAAAAAATAACTTATTAGTTCCTTGTGTTGATTTGATAGGCAAGAGATGGATGTGTAATCAACCCATATCTGGTTTGTTTGGTAATGAATTTAATGAGTATTGTAAAACTATTGTGGAAAAAGGGGAATGTGAATTTTATAACAATGTTTGGAAAAAAAGGGATTTGCAAGTAGAAGCTGAAGTTTTAATTAAGGAACTTCTTAACCATGGTCCTTTACACAACTCCCAACTTGTTTCTAGAAGCCAGGAGAAGAGGATGTGTTCTTACGAAGTAGCTTTGGCTTTGGCCAAAAAAGCTAAGGTGATTATTGGAGATTATTATTATCTTTTTAATCCATTTATTAGAAATAACATCTTAAAAAAACTTAATGTTGAGCTAGAAGATTGTATTGTTATTGTTGATGAAGGCCATAATTTACCAAAAAGAGTAACTGAGATGTTAAGTTGTAACTTGACAACAAACATGTTAAAAAATGCTGTGATGGAAGCAAAAAAGTTTGGTTATCATGGTTTGATTTCTTGGTTACAGGATTTAACTAGGGTGGTAAATGAACTGGGAAACTTTGTTGGTAATGATAAAGAAAAATTACTTAAGAAAAAAGATTTAGTTGATAAGATAAACTTATTTGTAGAGTATGATGAGCTAATTAACCAATTAGAATTAGCAGCAGATGAAGTAAGAAAAAAACAGAGAAAAAGTTTCTTAGGGGGAATTAGCTATTTCTTGGATGAATGGAATAAAGAGGATCTTTTTTTTACAAAAACAGTTTCTGAAAAAGAAGGAAAATATGGCACTTTAACAATCTTGAGTCATCTTTGTTTAGATCCTAGTGTGGTGACTAAAGAAGTTTTTTCAAGATTAGATTCGGCTGTAATAATGAGTGGAACCTTGGAGCCAACTTTTATGTATAAAGATATTTTGGGAATTGAAAAATCTTTAGAAAGGTCTTACAAGTCTCCCTTTCCAGTGGAAAACAAGTTAACTTTAGTAATTCCAGAGACTAGTACAAAATACACACTTAGAGGGGATTCTATGTATCAAAAAATTGCTGCTAGGTGTGGAGAGATTTCTAATCTTATTGAAGGGAATGTAGCATTATTTTTTCCTTCTTATTATTTACGAGACCAGGTAGGTAAATTAATATCTACAGAAAAAAAATTATTTTGGGAAAAGAGTTCTATGAGTAAAGAAGAAAAGGACTTGTTTTTGGAACAATTTAAGGCAGAAAAAGTTAAGGGGGGTGTTCTTTTGGGAGTAAGTGGGGCCAACTTTGCTGAAGGGGTCGATTTTCCAGGAGATTTACTTAATGGTGTTGTGGTTGTTGGTTTGCCTTTAGCTAAACCAGATTTAACTAAGAGAGAGACGATAAGATATTATGAAGAAAAGTTTTCTAAAGGATGGGATTATGGTTATATCTATCCTGCTATGTCAAAAATTATTCAAAGTGCGGGAAGATGTATTAGAAGTGAAACTGATAGGGGTGTGGTTGTTTTCTTAGATGAACGTTTTGTTTGGAAACGTTATTTTGACTGTTTTCCAGATAAAGTTGGTTTGATAGTTACTAAAAATTATACTGGTCTGATAAAAAATTTTTTTGACACTACCAATTAGTACTATTTGTACTTTTTAAACAACCAGTATACAAAATAGTAACATTTATATACTTGTTTGGTTTTACTGGTTAAAGGAAAAAGAGGTCGATAGTTGTTTCATGTTCGCGTGGGCTCCAGATTTCTACCACCCTCACCCCCTCGGTTGGAGCCCCGTTTTTTATTTTTTTAACAAACACATCTTAGATTTTCAGACTTAATTTAGTGTTTTAAGAATTAAATTAAACAAATTCTACCATGCAACCATTCGGTGTGATTTCTTGAAATTGTGATAGGCTAACCAACACATGGCAGAAGCATGACCTTTAGCAGAAGGATAAGCTTTTTCCAATGCTTCTTTTATTTGCCTTAACTCTTTAGCAGACGGTTTTTCTACTGTTTTTTTCTTTTGTGGGGGTCGGTAAAATTCTCCCAGAAGACTTTCAGCTAAACTTTTTTTAGGTTTTGTTTCTTGCTTTTTTTCTTCTTGTTTTTCTTCGCCTTTGGCTTCTCTAATATATCTTTCTAATTCATCCCCTAAACCTTTCATAGATTCTTTAATTGAAGAAGAGATATTACTCATTAATTCTAAGGATTCAAGTTCTTTAAGTCTTCTGTAAGCTTTTAATTGTTCATCACTCCAGACGTAAGTTCTATAATTAATTTCTACTCTCCCAACGTGAACTGGACCTCTTTGGTACTCTTGGTGGACTTTCAACTCTGCTCTAGTTCTATAATTAAAGGTAACAAGGACACAACCGTGGAGTCCTTTCTTTCCTTTAGCATGATTTTTTCTAGCTAAAATTTCAATATCTAACATACTTCCTTCAAAAGCTGAAATTATATCTGAAGTGTCCATATTTTTTTCTTTCAAAGTTAGCCGATTAACATTTCTTAAGTAAGGTTTAACCCATTGTATATACATTTGAATTATGTCATAATGTTGGCTAAGGTATTTTAACATGAATTCTTTACGATTACTGTGTTCTTTGTGTGTTCTATTTTTCCACTCCAAAAACTGTCGTAAATGTCTTATTAGAACCCTAGTTAGGTTAGCGTTAAAATTTTCTTCCAAGGTTTTAATGTGTCTATCTAGCTCTTCGTGATTTTTGAATGGTGGTGCATCAAAAAATAAATCAGGTAAAGTAACAAACTCTAACTGTTGAGCCATTCCGTAAACAGAAGCAGCACTTTTACCTCCTCCCTGAATAAGATCTATAAAAATGCCCTTTAATGTTATTTCAGCACTTTTACTTCTTTTGTAGGTATCTTTTTCTAACTCATTGGCTGATTCTTCGTAGTACTTCAACCGTTCATCTAAAATCCTAAGTTCTCTTACCATCTGGAAAAGTTCCTTTATCATCTTACCAACAGTGGCTAAGAATTGACTAATCTTATCTTGTTGTGCACCAAGTTTTTGTTGTGTCACACCAAAAAAAGCTGAATTTTCAGCCGCAGCAAAAGAGTCTTCTAGTTTTTCAATAATAGGAAACTGGCTTTTTAAAAAATCGTGAACCCAAAAATAAGGTTCTTCCAAGCTTAAATCATGTTTTTCCAACATTACTCTGTAGGATTTAAGTGGTGGTGGGTAACCTGTTTTTTCGTGATGATCAATTAAAACTTCAGTTACTTCTTCTTCAGCATCAGAACCACTGAGTTTCTCTCCTTCTTTAGGTTCGTAAATTTCTTTCTCTTTGTTGAAAAGATACTTATCTCTTATCTCTTTATCCTTTTTTATGAAACCGGCTTTAACTAGGAGTTCAGAACGTGAATCAGGGTACCTATAAAAATGTCCGCTTGTCATCTAATTACCTCTAGTAGGTGTTAAGAATAATATTTTAATAAGTCTTTCTCTTTTAGTGGGGAAGATTTAATAAAGAGGTTAATAATTTGTAGTTTTATGGGCTTGTAGTATAGTGGATAGTACGGCCGGCTTCGGCTCTGTTTAGAGAAGTTACCGGCTAACCGGGGTTCGAATAAGTGTTTTTTGGCTCTTTCGAAAGTCCCTGCAGGCCCACTTTTAATTGGAGGAAAACATATAAACAATAGTTTATTTGTAACATCAATGCAAGAAAAAAATATTAGAATTAATCAGACAGTTGCCATCCTTTGTGATGGAAATAATATTGAAAGAAGTATCCATGAACTTTCAGGTCAAACTAACGCTATGATTAATTTTGACAAATTAATCCCAAGCTTATTAAGTAATAGAGGTCTTAACCGCCTGATATATTTTAGAGAAGGAAAAAGTATTTCATCTAAATTGGCTGAAAGATTACACGAAAAATATTATGGTTCGGTAAGCGCTTGCCATAAATCAGCTGATATTCCACTCTCTATTAAGGCTACACAATTAGCTTCAAAAGTGGACACAATCATCATAATGTCAGGTGATTCAGATTATGTTGAGTTGGTAAGGCATTTGAAAGGTGAAGGGGTAAGGGTTGAAATTGCTGCAGTAAAAAAAACAACGGCTAGGATCTTGATGGAAGAAGCTGATTATTTTCATCCTATTACGAAAAAAGACTGCTTTGTTTATACGCAACAGAAGAAATACCCTCCTAAAACGTCATAAACTTTAAAATAGTTTTAACATTTTCTTAATAAATAATGGTTTTAGACAAGTTAGGAAGTTCTTTGAAAGGGACTTTAGATAAGATAACTAAGGCGCTTTTTGTAGATGAAAAACTGATAAATGAACTAGTAAAAGATATTCAAAGAGCTCTTTTACAGTCAGATACTAATGTGCAATTGGTTCTTGAATTAAGTAAAAAAATAAAGGAAAGAGCTAAGGAGAAGACTCCTGCAGGCATCACAAAACGTGAACATTTAGTTAAGGTTGTTTACGAGGAATTAACGAACTTTTTAGGAAAAGAACCTAAAGAGATTAAGATAATTAAAAAACCAACACAGATTATGCTAGTTGGCCTCTTTGGTAGTGGTAAAACAACTACGGCTGGTAAATTGGCTAAATTCTACAAAAAAAGAGGTCACAAAGTTGCTGTGATACAAACAGATACTTGGAGACCAGCAGCTTATGATCAACTGCAACAACTAGCTCAACAAGTAGGTGTGGATTTTTATGGTATTAAAGAAGAAAAGGATCCAGTGAATATCTATCTTGCTTTTGAAAATAAACTGAATGCTTACGATGTGGTCATAGTGGATACTGCAGGTAGAGACGCTTTGTCAGATGATCTAATTGCAGAACTAAGTAAACTCCATTCTGCTGTGCAAGCCGACGAAAAATTGTTAGTTATTTCTGGTGATATAGGTCAGGCAGCCCAAAAACAGGCACAAGCTTTTCATGACACTTGTAAGGTAACGGGTGTGATTGTAACTAAACTTGAAGGGACAGCTAAAGGTGGTGGTGCTTTATCAGCCTGTGCAGTTACTGATGCTAATATTGCGTTTATTGGTGTAGGTGAGAAAGTAGACGATTTGGAATTTTTCCATCCGCAACGTTTTGTGGGGAGACTAATTGGAATGGGTGATCTGGAGTCTTTATTAGAGAAAGCTAAAGAGGTTATTTCAGAAGGTCAAGCTCAAGACATGCAAGAAAAATTCTTAAAAGGGGAGTTTAATTTGGTAGATTTGTATGAGCAAATGAAGTCGCTAAAGAAAATGGGTTCGTTCAAAAAGTTGATGCAACTAATTCCTGGTATGGGGTCTTTAAATTTACCTAAGGAACTGCTCGATGTTCAAGAAGAAAAATTAACTAAATGGAAATATGCTATGGATAGTATGACTAAAGAGGAATTGGAAAAGCCAGAATTATTGAATGCAGAGAGAGTGGACAGGGTTGCTGCAGGTTCAGGGGTAGGCATTGGTGTGGTAAGGGAATTATTGAAACAACACAGGCAATCTAAAAAAATGATGAAAATGTTTAAAGGTGAAAAAGATATTAACAAAATGATGAAGAAGTTTAAGGGTAAAATGCCTTCTGGTTTTATGTGATTTTTTTTTTCTTCTCGGTAACCACACTTTTTACAATATTTTACTGAAAAAAGACCGTCTGCGTATTTGTGTTGGCCTTCGTGCAGTTTTTTTTTGCATTCGGGACAGTAGTTTTGCATGTGTTAATTAAAAGAAAAAAGTAAATAAATCTTTTGGGAAATAACTACTGAATCTCAATGATTTTACCACTTTTACCAACATTGATAACTCTTGTGTTTCCAACTTTTTCTTCAATACCTTGTGTTTCATGGATGTGACCACAGATGTGAATGTCTGGCTTGAATTCTTCAAGAGCTTTTTTTACACTAGGGCTACCTGGAAACATGTTTAAACCTAAAATACTTTGAGATGGATGGACATGAGTTACCATTATTTTTTTCTCAACCCCTCCTAACAAACCATGGGTTTTCTTGAGTGTTGAAAAAATACTTTTTTCATCTAAGAAATGAGGGCCGACATTAGCATAGCCACACCCAAAGATACCAACATTTCCTTTCTTAATTACATAACCGTGTAGATTTTTAACACCGTACATATCTACAAGGAAGCCAATTTCAGCTAAACCTTCGTGATTTCCAGGAAGAACGGCTACCTCTAAACCTTTAGCTTTAAAAGGTCCAATTAAACCTTCTACGCTCTTATTATTTTCATGGACTAGATCTCCGGCTAGTATAACTAAATCAACTTTTTCCTTGTTTCCTAGGTTAGCCATCTCTTGGATAAAGTTCAAGTCTCCATGGATGTCACTCAGAGCTAAAATTTTCATATAATTAGTCTAGAAACAGCTTGTTTTATAAACTTTTTGCATTTGTCACGGGTTAGTGATTATTGAGTCTAAGTTTTAGATCCAACACTAAGTCTTCTAGTTTTTTAAGGCTATATTTAACAGCGTCAACTTTTCTTCTAATTTCGTGATCTCTGAAATCAAAACGTAATAATTCACCATAGAGATGGTCGACTTCATCTTTGATTTTAATTACTTTCTCAACTTCTCTCTTACCTGCTAAAAAAACAGCCCTTCTAACTAGTTCTCCTGGAAGATCAGCTAAACCTAGAACAAAATGCTCAGCACTAACCTTTAAGTCGATTAATTTACCTTGCTTAACAAAATTATAGTATAATATTGCTTCTACATATTCTTGTACAGCCATCTTAAAACTACCTTCAAAACTTAATTTGGTGCTTTTTTTGGCAATAGTTTTTAGTGCTTCTAACTCTTTTTCTATTTTCTTAACTAAAATTGAAGCTTCAGACAATTCGTCCCTATGAACAGAATAGATTATTTGTTTACTTAATTTGATGATATCACGAGATTTCTTAATAATTTTTTCTCTCTCTTGGTCATAATCTTGAATCTCCTTCTGCAATTTGTTATAATTTGTCATCTATTCCCAAAAAGCGATTTTATTTATAACTCTTTCTCCACCTAATGTATGAAATTTGTTGGTTATTAACAAATACGTACGTTTTTCCGATACATTTATATAGAATCAACATTAGTTTTGCTTAAACAGGGGGTGTTTAAAGAAAATGGAAGAAAATTCAAGACCATTAGATACATTAAATGCAGCACGAGGCAAAACAGTCTTAGTAGATCTCAAGAACGGATCACGTTATGTTGGAAAGCTTAAAGCTTTTGATATTCACATTAATGTAGTTTTAGAAGAGGCTGAAGAACATCAAAACGGAGAAGTTAAGCGTAAATTAGGTACTGCCTTTATCAGGGGAGACACAATTATCGTAATAACTCCAGCTTAAAATGGGAAAAGGAACTGCAAGTATGGGTAGGAAAAGTGGGAAAACTTCCCACATCCAGTGTAGGAGATGTAGTGGACACTCTTACCACATAAGAAAGAACAGATGTTCTTCTTGCGGTTACGGCAGTTCTGCGAAATTAAGAAGTTATAGTTGGAATAAAAAGTAATTCTTTATTATTCTTTTAATCTTTCATAGCAAATATCTCTAACAGCTGTGGTTGAAATTTCTTCACAAATATCTATGTTATTTTCTTCTTTTGCGTATCTTAGTTTACATCTGTCAATATTTAAGGGACCTTCCAATTTGTCACAAAGGTCAATTCTTTTTAGTTTAAGAGAAAGTTGTGTGTAACAACCTGATCTTTTAGTAGTTTCTACAATTTCAGAACACAAGTTGGGATTTTCTAGGGATTGAGCGACAGTATCATAACATTCATCGCTTTTTTCCTTAGAAGCAATCATAAAACATAATCTATAATCATTATCTTCAATAGCAAAATCAAATTGGCAATTATCTTGCCAGTAACCATCTTTAATTTTGATGCATGTTTCTTTTTCATTAAGAGCTTTGGCTACTTGGAATTGGCAAAATCCTTTAGTCTTATCGGCTTGAATTAGTTCACAGACACTTAGGTCAAGTTTTTTGGCAGCTAGTTTAGCTACACACGAGTCTCTTATTAAGGGATTTGTAATCTTACTGCACTTTGTTTCTTCTAAAAAACAGCTATCTCGAGCGGATCCTTCCAAGGAGTCACAACCTTCTAAAGCTACATCTCCGGTAATTAGATTGCAACTTACTAAGAATAGTGATAAAACGAGTAAAATTGCTGCTAATTTCATAGGTCTTTTCTTGTATGAATGGCTTTTAAATTTTGTGGATTTTGAACTTATTTAGCGTAAGATATAAAAATGGAAGAGTTAATTGCACTAATAACGTGGGCGTGCCGGAGTGGTCAAACGGGATGGGCTTAGGACCCATTGGCTTAGTGTCTACGCAGGTTCGAAAAGTTGCAAGTTTCAAGAAGTTTGTAATTTCGGAAGCCCTGCCGCTCACATTTTTTTTTATAAAATCATTAAAAAAATATAAATACTTCTCTTATTTGTTTTCTTAACGTGGTGTTAGATGAAGAAATTACCAAAAGGACATAAACATGTGTTTATTCTGTCCTTGTCGTTGATTGGGCTATTTATTTTTGTCTTTGCAGTATTGTTGGTGCCACAGGAAACTTTGTCGGGATACGGCTTCTTTAATAGTTTAGATAAAGACATAACAGAGAAGAAAGTTGATATTGAAAATTTAGATAGTGCATCTAAGGAAAGTCTCTTCCCCTCCAAAATCAAAAGGAAAATAATGATGGCAGCTGATCTTAGCAAGCCTCTACTTCTAAGAGAACCAGGGTTAGCACCGTCTTTGGCAGAAGTGTTTGATGGTATTATTTTGGAACACGTATCTGGGGCGCGTCAAACGGATTCAGACGAGGATATATCCTTGAGTGAAATAGCCCCAACAATTTTTTCAAGGGAATGTCCTTTAAACACTGGCTGTAGTGTTTCTTGGTTTTTAGAAGATGTTGGTGTCTCAGTAATTCCAGGGATTACTTTTTTTACTAATGCTAATGAGATAAACCTTCCTTCGTATGATTGTTCAGCTTGTGATGGAAGATGTACAAATGCATGTGTAAGAAGAAATGAGGAAGGATTTGATTGGTGGGATGATGAGTATTGGCTGGGAATAGAAAAAACATTTCAGGCAGCAGCAAATTTTGTTTGCTCAACTTCGGGTCAAATTAAAGCAATTTATACAGATCAAGAGGTTTATTGGGGCTATTATTTGAGTGAAGATGGAGTGAAATCTTCTTGGAATGAAATACCAGAAGGTAGGAGCCAAGAAGAATATGTTGCTAAAGTTTTTGACCGAGCTAGATAAATAGCCAATGCAATTTCAGATGAATGTTTCGGTGTAGAATTTTTAGTTTATAATCCTAACCATGATTTGGGTAAGGAAGCATGGTTGGCTGGCTTAGCAAGTACTCCTGGAATCAGTAAGGTGACTTACTTAGTTAATGAATATCGTCAAGAAGCAACTGAAACAAGATTGCCAGAAATAATAGATGTAGGTTGGGAAAAGAATTGGAATGCTATTTATAATCATGCTGATATTTTTGGTTTAACTGATAATGATTTGAGACAAATTCAATCTAAAGCTGATGTTGCTCCTTGGGCTACGGTTGCTTATGAAAGAACTTATAGCAGTTCTTGTTCTCGCGATGATTATTTTGATTTCTTAAGAAGTTCAAGAGAATTTTTAAGTGCTAGGCTTCCTTGGTTTGATATTAATCCACAATTTATTGAAGACCAAGTAGATTTGCTTAAAGAAGTTACAGACACTCTGTTAGTTTACCCTGGAGCAAGAAATTATGCTTGTTTTACTGGAAGTGGGTATTGTGCAGAAGGTGATTTTAATAAAAACTGGGAAAGGGAACCAGACTGTTTTTATCCTTTAATTTTAGAATACTTTAATGAAGAAACAGTCAATAGTCGGGCTGAAAAAATATCTAATAGTATAAGATCTTTTGACAAACCATATACTGTACAAAAAAAAGAGAACGATGTTTTATCACCACAAAAAATATCTTTAGAAGAACCTTCTTGGTGGGAAAATAATGATTATCAGCTTTGGACTGTAAAGGACTTACAGTTTAAACTTTTAGAAGAGCCATGGAAAAGAAGTATAACACGTTTATCTTTACCTGGGGCTCCTCTGAGTGAAAGTGGCTATTTTTTAGGCGCTGTTTCTAATAATGAAGATGATGTTGGTGAAGAAGTAATTATGTATACTCCAGGTACACATTTCTCCTTAGCAGATATTGATCTTAACGATTTTTTTGTAGAAGTTTATGCTTTTGGTGGCGAAGATTATTCTCTAGTTTTTGAAGGTAAAAAAATAGATCTTCCTGTTGATGGATGGCAGTGGGTAAGGGTTGCTCGTCGTTTAGCAACATCTTCTCGACCTTCTTGGACAATTAACTCTCCTGAGAAGGGAAAGGGAACAAAAATAGGTGGTTTGCGTTTGATCTCTGTAAGCCAAACTTTGAATATAGGCGAAGTTAATAACATTCAAGAAAGTTGTGCTGTTTCTAGACAAGAAGCGGTTGAATTAGTTGCTAACAAAAAAACAACATGGAATGATTTAGAGATTCAAGAATGGTTATCGGGTGAAGGTTGGATAAGGGACCCTAGTGCTTATTTAACTTTTAGTCCAGAAGGATTTGATGATGATCATTTGCCTTACTCGACAGAAATTGTGGCTTTACCTGGAAGGCCTTCGCAGGACGCTTTTGAATGTCCAGAAGCACGATTTAATGATTACGAGAGATATTACAGGGCTTGTGTTTATATCAGTACAAATGGTTTGGCTAAATTAGCTTATACTTTACCTCCTCAGTCGGCTGGCTACGGTGAGATAGTAACATCAGAGATTGGTTGGGTAAGGTTAGGTGGAAGTTTTTCTTATGCTAACAATTATCCAAAAAGATACAATTACAAACTTCTATTTCAACCTTTACCTGGGACAGATCCTTTTAAAATCAAATCTGTGAAATTGGTTGGAGAAAATGAAGATTGTAACAGTAATTAAATAGATTGAAATAACTCGGCAATCTTTTCTTTACCAATTGTTAAAATAAAAGAAGCCAACCTTGGGCCTTTATCTTTATTAATTAAGACACGGTAAGCTACTTTAAAGAAATCTTTTGTAGGAAATTCATTATTTTTGCACAAAATGTAAATCTCTTCGTGTAACTCTTTATCTGTCCATTCTTTCTCAAGTAACTTGGTTGCCAGTTCCTTGAGAATTTCTTTTTCTTTTTTAGACAAAGTCACTTGACACTTAGTTTGTACTTTGAACCTAAATTCTTCTGGAGCATATTTTTGTAACCAATTTTTAACACAGTTTGCTCTTAATCTTAATCTTTTTTTATCTTCTTTATTCTTAAGCTCTTTTTCAAAATATCCAATAACATCATCTACTTGACAATCATGAATCTGTAATAATGTGGTTAAGTGCCGGAAGCTTGGTTGGTAAGGTATGGTTTTAGGTATATTATTAATGCAGCTTAATTCGTAAGCTACTTTTTGTTTTTCAGTTTCTTTTTCATTAGCTTTTTCTTCGCCAAAATAAATTCTTTCACACTTGTCAAAATCTTCATAAATTTTAAGCACGTCAACATCAAAAGAGATACTAAACTCTTTGTTTGGTCTAGTACTGGCAAAAAGGTAACGGACAATCTCTGGCTCGTAGATTTCTAACATTTCAGTAATTGTGATGACATTTCCTAAGGAAGAAGCAAATTGTCCTTGACCTTTAATACCGATCCATTCGTAAGCAAAACCGTAGGGTGGATCAGAATTGTAAACCTTTTTTTGAATCTCTTGGCCTGTGTCTACACTTCCTCCTGCTGCGCAGTGATCCTTACCAGCACTCTCAAAATCTACTTTATTATAATGCCAACGCATGGGCCAATCAACTCTCCATCTTAAGGTAACAATACCTTTTTTTCTGAAATCAAAGGTATCTTTGTGGCCACATTCACATTCATAGTTGACTTCATAGCCTTTTTTCCAGGTTATCTTTTTGGTTGTGTCTTTATTACAATTCTCACAGAAAACAAAAATAGGTAGCCAGTCTTTTGCTAAAGGTTCTCTACGATATTCATTAAGGATTTCTTTAATTGTTTCTGTATTTTCTAAGGCAGTTTTAATTTCTTTAGCGTATTTACATTGCAAATAATTTTTGTGGTTGTATACAAAAGTAGCTTTAATTCCAACCTTTTCATTCTCTTCCTCAAACTTTTTTTCAAAGTGTTCTGCATAACTTTTGTGACATCCAAAAGGGTCTGGTACTTTGAAGACTGGTTTTCTTAAATTTTCTTTGATCATTTCTTTGTTGGGCAAGTTTTTAGGGACTTTTCTTAGAACGTCGTAATCATCCCATATGTAGAGAAATTTTACTTTTTTGCCTTTTTTTTCTAAAGATTTCCTAATAAGATCTTGAGTGACAGCTTCCCTAAAGTTTCCAAGATGGATAACACCACTGGGGGTTATTCCTGATTCGATGATATACTCTTTTTTATCTCCTTTTTTTCGAATAATATTCTCAGCGTGTACGTCTGACCAGTGGAACGATTGTTTTTTACCCATAATATTTTGTTAATCACTGTGCTGGTTTATATAAATATTACCTAACAAATTTTATAAATGTCTATGATATAGCTAATACATGATAATCACTAGTTGTGGTAATTCTGTTAAGTTAGCAAAATCTTTAGCAAGTAAGCTTAAAGTTAAATTCTCTCCTTTAACAATTGCTTCTTTTCCAGATGGTGATATTTACCTTAAATTCAACACTTCTCTTAAAGGCAAAAAACTTGTGATTGTACAATCTTTTCACCCACATCCAGACATGTCTCTTTTTGATGTAGTTTTTGCAGCAGAAACGGCCAAGGATTTAGGTGCAAAAAAAGTAATTCTGGTAGCTCCTTATCTATCTTATATGCGTCAAGACAAAAGATTTAATCCAGGGGAAGCTGTTTCTTCAAGAATTATGGCTAAGTTGTTAAATAACTCAATAGACAAATTAGTTACTTTTGATCCACATTTACATCGTTACAGTTCTTTGAAAGATATTTTTAAGATTTCTGCTAAAAAACTAACAGCCAACACCTTAATTGCAGATTATATAAAAAAGAAGATTAAGCATGCTGTAGTTATGGGCCCAGATAGTGAATCTTATCAGTGGGCTGAAGAGATAGCTAAAATAAGAGGCTTAGATGCAACCATTCTAAAGAAAACAAGATTTTCTTCACGAAAAGTAAAGGTTAAGGTAACTAACAAGATTCCTCTGAGGGGTAAAAATGTTGTTATCGTAGATGACATTATCTCTACAGGACACACCATTATTGAGGCAGCTAAAGAAGCTAAAAAGCAAAAAGCAAAAAGTGTTACGACTATTGGTGTCCATGGTTTATTTGTGGAAAATGCCCTCTCTAAATTGAGAAAGAATAAAATCAATGTGGTTACTACTAACACGATTGAGACGAAGTATAGTAAAATTAATGTTGTGTCTTTGTTGGTTAAAGAGTTAAAGAACAAAAAATAAAATTACTGGTAAAATTAAGCAACCCATTAGATGATTTTTTCCTACATTCCAAGAGCTTACCAGTAGTCCAATGGATGTTGCCGTTGTTAAAACCACTAAACCCAAAAGACCGTCAAAATAAAAAGTAAGGATGGCAATAAAAATAATGATGTTCCAGACGATAGTTGGATAATCCATTTTTGTAACAATTCTTGCAAAGATCTTGGAAAGGTAAGTAGAAAAAATAGCAGCTAAACCACCGACTGCTAAGGCTACTCCTAAAAAAATTAAGACTTCTTGCAAGCTAATTTCTAATAGTTTGTCAACAGTCACAATAGCACCATTCCTGGCTTTGTCTAAAATGTAAATTGTTCCAATACTAATCAACATGTTAATGGTGTTTATGCCTCCAACTAATGCTAAGAAAGCTTCATCTCCAATATCTTTTACAACCTGTGTAGCTACGATGGCTGCTTGACTATTACCAAAACCAGGTAAGAAAGCAGCAATAAAACCAACACTGGAAGCTGCAGTGAGTGCTTTAGTAAGATTTTTTTTGGACATGACTAAAGGTTCATGCAAGTTCTGTTTAGGTATGACTGATTTTTGCTGTAAACTAAGAATAATAATGGAAAAACCAAAAAGACCAGAAAGTAAAGGAAAAAGAGGTTGGTTAAGATTTGGAATGTTCAAAACAGTTAAACCAAGAACCCCCGCTAACATAAAGGTAGCTAGGTTTTTAACTCTTTTACCTTTGTCTTTGAAAATCATAAACATCATAATAGCAATTAAAATGAAGCCAATCATGTTTTTTACTATAGGATATATTTTAGCCATGCTCTTTACGAAAAGAGGAAAAAGAATGATTCCTAACAAAAGACATCCTAAAGAGCCAATAATTGTACAAAGGATAGCATTGTGACCTTGACCTTTATGTAGTAATCTATGTCCTGGTAGAATGTTTAATTCTTGACCTGCGTCTGGTGCACCTAAATATATACTAGGGATGGAATCAACAAAAGTGTGAGTGATAGCTAAACCAATAATATAGATAGCAATGTTAAGTGGTGAGGTAAAAGTCAATAAAAAAGGTGATAGGGAAAGAGCAATGATAGATATTAGATTAACATGGATGCCAGGGATTAATCCTGTGATTATCCCGGAGAGTACACCAAGCACGATAGCCGCTAAGATTTCTAAA
>CAYFOH010000013.1:0-32545 GCA_964344755.1 uncultured Methanosarcinales archaeon | reverse complement strand
AGAAAGCTTTGCTTTCAAGTAGTTCCAAGCGGCGGAGCCGCACAGAAGTAGTGCTGGCTGTGTAGCAGCGCTTTCAAGTCGTTTAAAGTATTAGGAATATTCCTTTAAAACTTTCAAATAGTCTTCATCCAACCCTTCTAACCTAAAGATAACAACTTTGCTAACACCTATTTTCTGCATGTCTTGTAAATCCTTAGCCAGTTCTTCAGGTTTTAGAATTGGTTCATTTCCAAGAATCCCTGTAGCAATTGTCCCTAAGGCTACATGTAACTTGTTTCCATACTTTTGGACAAGTTTTTCAATATTCTTTAACATAAAAGGCCTAACTATCTTATGCATAGACGTATAGTACATGATAATTTTAGTATTGTCGTACTTTTTTGGTGAAAAAGAAACTCCTAATAGAGAAAAAATAAAACTAATTAACTGGTTTTTAACTGGGTATTCGCTACAAAAAATATTCTTTCCATTTTCCTTAAAGAATTTTTTGATTAAAAAAATATTTCTAAAGAAATTATCTAGTCTTAGAAACAGCCAAGGATGTCTAAATGGAAGTTCAGCATCCCACATCACTTTTTTGTTTTGACATTCTTTAATAACTCTTTTAACTGCTTTTGTGGAACTAAATGGACTAAGCCAATAACCCTCTTTTTTCTCTAAAACTGGCCAGTAAACAGCTCCTTTTATACCTTTTGTTAGTTGTAAAAACTCTTGGTGGCTTTTGGCAGCCACATAAACTTTTTCATAATTCAATAGAGATAATCTAGCTAAATTCTTTTTGTTAGGAAACTCTTCAAAGAAACTGATCTTCATGAGATTAGAAAAAGATGCTAGTTAATATTGCTTTCTATAAAAAAAAGAAAAAAAATTTAATCTTTAGAAAGATTAATTATTGCTCTTAAGCCTACAATAACCACTGAAGGTAAAATAAAAGCTAGAATACTTCCTAAAACACTTTCTAAGTAAACTCCAACTAATTGTAGACCTCCTAAAATGTTTTTACTTAGGCTAGTTACAACTACTATAGCAGTTACATATAGCACATAATCTTTTGCTTCTCCCGGAGTAATGTTAAAGAACCCTACAATTATCCCAGCTAAAATTAAAAGACTTGTCAAAATTGCTACTGCACCTTGTGGTAACAAAGCTGAAATTAATCCTAGAACTAACGCAATAATTACACCAACAGTAAAAGCATAAGCAATAAGTTGATTCATTTCCATTGCTAACCTACCTTTTCTTGCCATCATATTACACCTCTTTTTTTTGTTAGGAGCAAATTTTTCCTAACTTCCTCCTTAAAAGACAAACCTACTTTTAAATATTTGTTATCTCTCGAGAGTAGAAAGGCTTATAATCTTTTTAAGTTATTTTTCTGTTTGTGACAACTTTAATTGCATGTTTATCAACTGGAAAAGGCACTTGGACAGAAGTAATCAAACTGATTAATTCTAAAGAATGGGATAAAGTATTTTTAATAACCAACCAATTTAGTAAAGATAATTTTAAAGTTCATAAAGATAATGTAAAATTAATTTCTATAGATTCTTCTAAGGACGTTGACTCTTTGGTTAAAGATATCAAGAAAGAGTTAAAAGTTGACGATTTTGAGGCAGCTTTGAATTTAATATCTGGAACTGGCAAAGAACATATGGCTGTTTTAGAAGCTGTTTTAGAGTTAGGAGTGAATTTTAGGTTGGTTAGTTTAGTTAATAACAAATTAGAAATTTTAGGGTTCAAATAACCCCATACCAATGATATAATACTCTATCAACTGCCTTAACTAAGTCATAACCACTTCCACTAATTTTAATACAAGGGCCTTGTAGTTCAACTCCAGTTTCTTCTGCTAAAGCTAATTCTATCACTGGTTTGTTTTCAGGATTATTTTCGCAACTAACAATCGTCCTATTTTCACAAGCCCAGTTTTCTTCTGTGCACGAACCAATTGGGCCACGATTAATTCCTTTAGCCATATTGAAACTTAGTTCAGATAAAGCTAAAGTATAATGTTTATCCTGTACGTTTGGGTCAATAGCTACATGTACCCATTCTCCAACATTAAATTCCGGTGTAAGTTGTCCAGAAAAAGAAATTTCTTCTACGTCTCTGGGTCCAAAGTGTAAAGGTATCTTTAATAACGTATTAAATCTAGTTAATTCTGTCCACCATAAGCCATCAACTTTAACGAAACTGAAACCATTGTAAACATAACCTTCCTCTTCATTTAGAGATCCAACAAGGTTTTCGTCGTGTAAATCATCAACATTGACAACACTAGCGGCTGTTAGTTGATTGTAAACCTTAAATCCACCAATTGATAAAACAAATAAACCTACGACAAAAGCAATCACTAAAAGAATTTTGAGGTTATCTGAGCCTTCTCCATAACCATCTTTGTGTGAGGCCTTGACATCTTCATGTCTTTCTTGGGCTAAATCCTTTTCTATTCGTTCACCTATTTTTATTTCTTCCACTTTATTTAAGTAAATCTAAACTTTAAGAACATTTCGCTATTTGGGAAGAACCTTTATAAAGTAAACTTCAAAAAAATCTCTATGCTAAAACAAATTAAGCTTAATAATCAAAATCATGAAGTAAATCAAGAAGAACTTAATCTGTTGACGAAGAAAGCCCAAACTGTTTATCAAGCCAATTTTGACAACCTTGTTTGGTTCGAAAGATCCATTTTTATCAATTGGACTTGTGCCATTGCAGATTGTAAATATTGCTATCTTTCTACTAAACCAAAACATAAACCTAATCAGGAACTAAAAGCACTTCGTAGTAAAGAATCAATTTTGGCTGAAACTCTTGTCTGTAAAGTTATGGGTTGGAAAGTAGGTTACATTACTGGCGGTTTACGAGTAGAATCTACAGATTATTTAATCAATTTGATTGATAAGATCGATTCTATTAATGGCCAGAAAATTATGATGAACTTTGGTCCTTATTCTAGGAATTTGGTCGAAAAGTTTAAACCACACGTTTTAGGCATGGGATCTGCTATTGAATCGTTTGATGAAGAATTACACAACTTTATTTGTCCTTCCAAACCCTTAAAATCATTATTAAGGTTTTTAGGAGATCTTAAGGATCTAGGGATGGAAAAGTTAATTACAATCATTTTGGGTTTAGGTGAAAAGAAAGAGGACGTGTTGACAGTTATTGAGAATATTAAAAAATATAACATTGAAAAGGTCCAATTATGTTTTTTAAAACCTCAAGAAAACACCATTTTTGATGAAGTGCCACCTCCTAACATGAGATACATGGCCTATTGGGTTGCTAAGATAAGGGTAGCTTGTCCTAAAGTTATCATTAAAGTAGCTTTGGTTAAAGAAAGAGTTGAAGATTTTTCTTTATTGTTGGAAGCAGGTGCTAACTGTTTTAGCCGATTTTTGGTATTTAATGATTTTAAGAGTAAATTTTCTGAACAATTAGAAGAAGAATGTAAGAAAGCTGATAGAAAGTTGGTTGGACACTTTAACAATTTACCACAAGTTGACCTTAAGAAAGAAGTTTCTAACCTTTCTTTTGATGAAGAGATGAAAGAAAAGATTCTTGTTAAGGCTGAGCAGTATTGGAAGAAATTATCTAGATAGTTCTCTTAAAGCAGCTTTTTCAAGGATTGCTGTTGTTTCTATCAATTTCTTTTTAGATTCTTTAACTAGAACCCTAAAATCAGTACAACCTAGGATTATGGATCCTACTTTCAGGTTCTCAATTATCTTTAACAAAATTTCTTTGTCATTTTTCTTCACTTGGTTTGAATCCAATCTATAAATTATTTTGTCTATCGCTTGCTGTTCCTTCTTACTGGGAACTATCACCTTAATTTTGTATTTATTAAGTTCTTTGTGATGTAACTTGTTTTTGATAGTTGAAGAGGAAGCTAACAAACCAATAGTTTTAAGGTTTTTACAAAATTTTCCTGTTTCTTCAATAATACTAATAATGGGAACCTTAGATATTTTTCTTAAGTCGTTGATTACAACATGAACCGTATTACAAGGTATAATTATAAAATCTACTTTTGCTTTGTTTAAAGTAATTACTGCTGCTTTTAGGATTTTGGACATTTGTTCACTCCAACCATCAATTGTTTTTCTAAGTAAGTTTGTTGATAATGGAACGTTAACTAAAACAATCTCTGCTTGACGTCCAGTCCTTTTTCTGAAAGCGTTACTAATGTTAATCAAAGCCTCGCAAGAGGTTTCAGTCCCTAAGCCCCCAACAATACCAAGTTTCTTCATTTTATTCTTCTATTTGAAGACGTTTTTAGTTTTTCTTGCACATTATTCGAAAAAGTGGCAAAAGATTTATTAAAAGTCGAAGATTATTCAACAAAATGAAAGATATAACCAGAGCTTTGATTGAACTGTTTAAAAAAGGTTATTGTACTCCACAAATCTCTAAAATAGCTAAAAAGATAAAACAGCCCTCTACAACAATCCATTATAATATTAAAAAATTAGAAAAAGAAGGTGCTATAAAAACTTACAAAGCAGTTTTTGACTACAAAAAAATTAACCTTAACTTTTGCTGTTATATGCTAATTAGTATCTCACCAGACCAATATCATTCTCCAGAGAAATTGGGTACAGAGTTGTCTAAACATGATGAAATTGAAAGTGTAGATATCTGTACTGGAGACTATGAACTCATTATTAAGGTAAGGACCAAAGATATGGACCATTATTACGAATTCGTAAAAAACGTTGTTTCAAGAAAAGGTATCACCAAAATAATAACTATCTCTTCCCTAAAACAGCTAAAAACTGAGTTTGTCTAGTAGTATCTCCACAGGCTCCAAGCACATCCTCTTAAAAGAATCTTCTCCCTGTGCCGCTACGTGTTCAGTTAACAAAGCGCCTTCTAACTGTAAATTATCTGAATAAACGTCTAAAGCCACTCCTCTAAATCTTTGATAGTTCTCTAGCAACCCTTCCTCATCAATAACTTCTGCTCTAGAAGTGTTTACAAAGAAAATATTATCTTTCATTTTAGCAAAAGCTTCTTTATTGATTAGATGAGTTGTGTGTTTATTTAAGGGAACGTGAATAGTTACAAGTTCAGAAGTGCTAAGAACTTCATAAAAGCTTTTCATTTCTACTTGCAATTCTTTTAAAATTTCTGGATCTTGTTCAATCACGTCAAAAGCGATTACTTTAGCTTCAAAACCTTTCAGTTTTTTTGCTACTAATTTACCAATATGGCCTAAACCCACAATTCCTACTGTTTTACCTTTAAGCTCAGCAAACGGTTTTTTTCTCCTTAATAAAGAAAGAATCATGTAAAGAGTATGTTCAGCTACACTATTAGCGTTTGTGCCAGGACAATGAATCAATTCAATGTTTCTTAATTTAAGTTCTTCTAAATCAAGATTGTTAATACCTACACTACAGCTTACTACATATTTGAGTTTTGGTAATTTATTAAGTTGTTCTTTTTTTAATTCCGTATAGGTTCTAAGAACAACTGCTTCAATCTCTGGAAAGGTGCCTTGAGAGAATTCTTCGTTGTTTGTTTTGGTTAATTCAGTTTTTTCCGACAGTAGAGCTTCTACATCTTTCTGCAGAGTTCCTATCAATAGTGTTTTCATAATTTTTTGTTATTAGAGTGTTATATAAGTTTTAAGAAACAGCAATTTTGCTTTTAACTTTCTCCACTAGTTCTGGTTTAATATAATGGTGAAGAGTTACAGAATAATGGTCTTCCCAAACCTGCCTTTTTTTATTATATCTTTTGTGGCCAAGATTATGAGCAATTTCTAAAAACAAGTTTTCAGCTTCTTTTTTTTTGACTTTTTTTCTTCCTTTAAGAAATTCTTGAACTTTACTTGTTGCGTAATAAGAACGTACAATGTGAGGATAAAATTCTTTTCCGCAAAATTTTTTGAAACCAGCTTTGAATTCTTTTTCTGGTAAAGGGTGGTTATTTTTAGAAAAAACAAAGTCTTTATTTTTTTTGTCTTTTAACAATTGTTTTAATTTTTTAATATAACTCAACGGGAATTCTTGTTCAATAAATTGTGGTACACCATCTTTCCCAAAGTATTTGAATCTAACCTTCTTCCCAACTACTTTCAAGTCTTTCTTTTGTAAAGTTGTAAGGCCTTTGTGACCATTTTTTTTAAAATAAATCTCGTTGCCAACACGCATGTATGTTTTAAGTAGCGTGTACATTGGTAAAGCCAAAGGATCTTTGTTTAAGTTTTTCACGACGTTATCGTTAAGTTTAGTGTAATATTTTCCAAATAAATCAACTTTTCCATATTTTCTTTTTCTAGCTCTAGCTTTCTTTTCTAAAGTGTAAACATAAGAGTAAGTTCCTCCTTTATTTTGGTACAAGACATCCCAATGGTCATCAGAATTTTGATCGTGAACAGTTAAATGTGAAGCAAACAAAGAATAAGCTTTATCTAACTTTTTTCCGTTGGGTAAAATAGGTATTCTGGCACCTTGTGGTTGACCTTCTGGACTTAGTTGTCCTTTAAGAAACTGAGGGTCTTTTTTGTCTACTAAATATGAAAGGTTGTTATGAGCTTTAAAGAGTTCTACGACATGTATTAGATGTGGAAAGCTTTTGTTAATTTTTCTCCAAGAATTTTTTGTTTTTTTGTAAGTTTGTAAATTCTTCGTTTTAACTCGTATAGTACCAACATCCATGATTTTGGTAATTGTTTAAGGTATAAATAGTTTTTCTTTACTTTTAAGAAAAAAAAGTTAATTTAAATCTAAAGTTTTTGAAACAGTTTGGATGAACTAAATACGTTCCTTGTCGGCATATTGTTGTAACTCTTTTCTTATGCCTTCTTTTAATCTATCGTCTGAATTAAGCAGTTCTTGAAAATCAGTCCAAAGAGTAGATGCAATATCTGGTTCAACACCTTTTACACTAGGTATTCCATAGCCAATTCTCCAATTTCCAACCCCTCCTAAACAAAGTTCCTCAAGCTCAGCCTTAGCTACATCACTACCTTTTTTTGCAAAATCTAGCAGAGTCTTAGTGGCCATAGGCCCACCTATAGTTGATAACCCACGTAACGCACCAGTTTTAAGTCTTTCATCAGCTGATTTTACATACTTGTCTAGATGTGATACACTCTCCTTACCACCCCATTCACCTAAAGTTAAAAGACATTCACCAACAACTTCTTCGTTAAGGGAAGGGTCTTGATATAAAAGCTCTGTAATGTAATCCAAGATTGGCTTGGAAAGACGTGGTTGTGCTGTATCAACTATTGTTCCTCTTGGACCGGCCTGTAATCTAACCGCTTCTCCAAGAGTAGTCAACGATTTAAAATGGTCCTTAAGTAACAGATAATTTGAATCTTGTGCAGCTAAAGCAATATTTTTTAGAAGTATCCTCAAACTATTTTCTAAATGGCCACCATTATTAGTAAAATCTTCGTTGATAGAGTATTTTTCAACTTTTGGCAAATTGATCATAATAGTTCTTTTTTTATCTATTTTTTTATAAAGTTTATTGTAATGGTGACAAAAAATCATCTAAAAAGAAAAAAGCCCCCGGTGGGAATTGCACCCACGACCTGCTGCTTTCAAGAACCAAGAGAGTCTTGATATTACGAGGCAGCCGCTATACTACTAAGCCACGGAGGCATTCTTTAAGAAATTAACACAAATCTTTTAAAAAATCTTCTAAACTGGACTAAAATGGTTCAAGTTATCCATTACAAAAAGGGCAAAGAACTAAATCTAGGAGAAAATCTTGCAGATTTAGCATTTGATCTAGAAATAGAGATTAATCGTTTTAAGAGAGAAGGGCAAGATTTTACTAACTTTTGCTACAGAGCTACACAAGCTTTTGGAAGAATCTTGAACACCCCTTATGAAGATGAATCTTCTTTTCTTGAGCAATATTCTGCTGACTTTTTTGATTTAAGAAGCAAGGGGCGCTTAAGAGATTCTTTGGCTAGATTTCACAGCATTGGCCAAATTTTAATTCCTGATCTTGAAATTTGTCTTGGTGTTGATATTAGTGAATTTCAATATTCTGATCCTGTGATCTATCTAGCAGAAAGTGATAATGAACTTTTAGAGTCTCTTTCCAACCAATATGGTGGTAGGTGGAATCCAAAATTAAAACTAATAGGGCAAAATTTCAAATACGTCGATTAAATCTGCTTTAACAAATCCTCTTTACTAGAAAATTTCTTTTGACATTCAGAACAAACAGGATAATGTTTGCTAGAACCTTCTTTTTTGACAATTGTTCCTTTTAATTTATCCAAAAAAAGTTCAGCTATTTTTTCTTTACAAATAGTACATTTGGCCATTTTAAGCTTTTAGAAGGGTTTAATTTTTAAATTATTCTCTTTTTTACCCTTAGATGAGAAAAAGAATTGCTGTAATAGACAAGGAAAAATGTCATCCTAACGAATGTGGTAATTATCTTTGTGCTAAATTATGTCCTGTTAATAGGACAGGGGCTGATTGTATCACGCCTAGCGAAATAGATAAAAAAGCAGTTATTGATGAAGTTCTTTGCACCGGTTGTGCCATTTGTCCTAACCGATGTCCTTTTGGAGCTATTACTATTATTAACTTGCCGGCCCACCTAAACAAAGATCCGGTTCACCGTTATGGCGAGAACAGCTTTGAACTTTATTCTTTACCTACTCCTTTGTTTAACAAAGTTACAGGCATGGTAGGTAAAAATGGAATTGGAAAATCAACTACTATGAAGATTTTAAGCAATTTGCTTAAACCAAACTTAGGAAAATGGCAAAATCCGCCGGAATTTAAGGAAGTAATAAACTATTTTAAAGGTTCAGAAACGCAAAAGTTTTTGGAAAAATTACAGAGCAACGAAATCAAATGGTCTTATAAACCACAACAAGTTGAGTTAATCCCAAAAAGCTTTTCTGGTACTGTAAGAGAATTGTTGGAAAAGGTAGATCAAAAAAAACAGTTTGAAAAAGTAGTCGAAGAATTAAATCTAAAAAACTTCTTAGACAACGACATCTCTAAAATTTCTGGTGGTGAATTGCAAAGGGTAGCTCTTGCCGCTACTGTTCTTAAAGATGTCAATATTTATCTTTTTGATGAACCTACTTCTTATTTAGATATTAAACAAAGAATTAATATCTCTAGATTCTTACAGAATTTACCAACTGAGGAAACTTCCGTTTTGGTTATTGAACACGATTTAATTATTTTAGATTATATGGCTGATTTTATTAACATCCTTTACGGCCACGAAGGTGTTTTTGGAGTCGTTTCTGGTATTAAATCAACTAGGGAAGGTCTTAACGCCTTTTTAGAAGGCTTCCTTAAAGAAGAAAATATCAAATTTAGAGACCGTCCTTTAAAATTTGTTAAAAGCCAGGAATTTCAAGTTGCTTCTAAAGAAAAAATAATCTCTTGGAACAATTTCAAAAAGACATTAGGTAATTTTCAATTGGAGGCAGAGCCAGGTTATCTTTACAAAGGCGAAATAGTTGGTGTTTTAGGCGAAAATGGTATTGGAAAAACTTCTTTTATTAAGATTTTAGCAGGGATGGTTAAACCAGATTCAGGAAACCTTGATAAAGAGGTTAAAATAGCTTACAAACCGCAATATTTAGATACAGATTCGGAACTTTTAGTAATAGAATTTCTACAAGAAGCAATCCAGAATTATGAGCATCAATTAATTAAACCTTTAAATTTGGATAAATTATTCAATCAGAAATTGTCTACTTTGTCTGGTGGACAACTACAAAGAGTGACGATTGCCAAATGCTTGTCCCAGGAAGCTGATGTGTTTCTATTAGATGAACCTTCAGCTTACTTGGATGTTGAGCAAAGGTTAATTATTTCTAAAGTTATGCGTAATTTAGCTCAAGAGCGTGAGATTTCTATTTTAGTTGTTGACCATGACTTAATGTTCTTAGATAACCTTGCCAGTAAAGTGATTATCTTTTCAGGTGAACCAGCTAAGAAGGGACACCTTAAAGGACCTTTTGAAATGGCCGAGGGAATGAATTTGTTTTTAGAAAGTCTAGACATAACTTTAAGAAGAGATATTAATTCTAACCGTCCTAGAATAAATAAACCTAACTCTGTTAAGGACAGGGAACAACGTGAAAAAGGAGAATGGTATTCATGAATAAAAAAAAGTTGACTCCAGAACAACACTATGTTTTGAAAGAGAAAGGAACAGAGGCACCTTTCACTGGCAAATATTATAAACATGATGAGGAAGGAAATTATTGCTGTGCCAATTGTGGGGAAAAATTGTTTTCTTCTGATACAAAGTTTGATTCAGGGAGCGGCTGGCCTAGTTTTTGGGAAGGTAAGAATGTTGATATAAAAGATGATTTTTCACATGGTATGCATCGTAAAGAAGTGGTATGCAAAAAATGCGGAGGTCATTTAGGGCATCTTTTTAATGATGGTCCTCAAGATAAGACTGGAAAAAGGTACTGTATCAACTCAGCTGCTTTAGATTTTAAGAAGAAATAATTTTCTTCCAATCTTTTTTATATTTTTTCCAAAAGACGTAACTTGCTACAATAACCATGGCTAAACTAAACCATTGTCCTAGGCTAAAACCTAACCATACTTGATTCTCTCTAAAAAGATCTACCATTATTCTCCCTAAACCTTCCCAAAAAACAAAGTTCCAAAAAATAAACCCCGGCTGGAAATTGCTTTTGAAATGTAGAAAGAGCAACCAACCAAAAACTAAGAACCGTTTCCCCGCAGCATACAAAGTACTAGGGTGCCTACACTGGTCATCTATTGTGAAGACCACACACCATTTCACATTAGTAATTCTCCCAGCCAATTCTCCATTAATAAAATTGGCAATCCTTCCTAATGCCAAAGCAAATATTGCTGGTATTGATAATAAGTCTGCAACTCTCCAGAAATTTAGCCTTTTCTTTTTACAATAAAACCAGGTTGCTGTAATTATTCCTACAAAGCCTCCATGAAAGCTCATGCCACCTTCCCAGATCTTGAGAAGCCTTAAGGGATTGCTTAAATAATAATGAGGTTCCCAAAATACTTGGAACAGTCTAGCACCGACAATTACCCCTAACATGATATAAAAAACAAAATCCCATACTTCCTCTTTAGAAAGATCAAGTTTGTTTTGTTTGCTTAACCTAAGGAGCCACCAAATAGAGAGTAGAAAACCCAAAACGTAAACTAATCCGTACCACCTGACTTCTAATGGTCCTAAATTAAGGAGTGTGGGATTAAGGTTATGAACAAACATGTTTTTAATGTGGTTTAATTAGTTATAAAGATTACTTACTTTGGATCACCGTAAACTTTATATAATAAGTTCTTCTAATGAATTCATTATAATTGCTGAGGGAGAGAGTATGGAAGAAAAAGAAAAAAACTATTCTAGGGAGCTTTTAGCTAAAACTATTGTTTCTAAATCAGGTAAAAAATTTGGTGAAGTTGGAGATTTAATCTTTGAAGTAGGTTCTGGTGAACTGATCCATTTATTATTGAAAGGCCCAACATCCTATACTGAAAGGTTAGAATTAGAGAAAACTAAAGACGGCGATATTCTGATTCCTTTTTCTGCTGTGATTGCTACTGGTGATTTTATTGTAGTAGCTGAAGAAGATATTGTTTAAAATGAGCTTGGGAGATAATCCTTTAAAGTTCTACTTTGGTAATCTAAGTGAAAGGATTGAAGGTATCATAGATGAAGGGGAACTATCTTCTGGTGATTTGATAGGAAGGGTTATAGGAATGTATTCTGAACAAGAACCTAACTATAATCCTGTTCTTGTAGAAATGCTCATAAAAAACCGTTTCAACGATCTTTTAGAAAGAAGTTACCTTCTGGAAGAAGATCACAAATTTAAGATAAATCCAGATTACGAACCTATTCCACGTTTTCCTGCTTACTAGAAAACTCTTCATCTATCTTCTTAACATAATCTCTAACTCTAGTCAAAACAGATTTTAGCAAAAAGTTATGAATTTTTTCTTCAAAGATTTCAGACATCCCGTTCCATTCCGTGATTCTATAGAGGTTAGCGTTTGTTTCTATTAGATGTAAATCTTTTAATCTTTTTAATTGTCTTCTAATGTTAGATGAAGCAACACCTAACATGGGTAAACTGTTTTCTTTTCGATAACCCATGACGTGATTTTTAATCTCTTCTGAATGTAGTTCTTCTTTTCTTTGTTTAGCCCTAAGTAAAACGTGTAAAACATCTACTACAACATCTCTGGAATCTCCTGGTTGTAATAATCCTAAGGATAAACAGAACTTTCTAACCAAATCTCTGTCTCCAGCAGTCGGTTTTTCATATCTTCTTAGCGTTATTTCGGCTAATGGTGTATCTCTACTTATACGTGCCAATTTTATTTACCTCTCTTTATTTGTGTAAGTACCAAAAGGTTAATTCTCCTTTTTTAATCTCATTTAATCTAGCAAAAAATTGTCTTTCTAACTGGACAATATCTCCTACTTTTAATTTACTTAGAGCTTCTTCTCCCAAACCTTCTGTATCTTCTCCATTTTCCAGCATTACTTTAACTTTAACTAAGTTCTTGTTAACGGGTAACCAATGGATAATTGTTCCTCTATTTTTTGCGTTCTTAAAATTTTCGTAGCTTTTAGATTCATAAACAAAATTTTCTTTTTCTTTCCTAAAGTTAAAACAATCCATTAATCGGTGTAACTTGCCTTCTTTTAGATTAGAGAAATCTTTTTTTGCAATATAAAATTCTTGGTTAGTAGAAAAGATTCTTTTTCCTCTTTTTGGAAAATCGGGGTGTAAGTTCATAGCGACTTCTTTTTTAGGGGCTTTCAAGATTTTTATTTTAACTGGTTCCTCTACAAAATAATATCGGTTAGCCATTTTTTCCACTATTTCTTTATTAAAAGCGTTAATATTCTTCCAAAACTCTTCTTTACTAACTGTTTTGTCATTTAGGCTTAAACCAATTTCCAAGGCGTATTTTCTAAAGGCACCAGCTTGATAACCTCTTTTTTTTAATGCAGCCAAGTAAGGTAAACGAATATCGTCCCATCCTGAATATTCACCTTGTTCAATAGCTAACTTAGTTTTTGATTTACTAATCTGCATATCGCTAAAGTTGATAGAACCCCAATGTTTATAGACCGGCGGTTTCCATCCTAAATAGTTCATGATAATTTCTTCCTTCTTAGAATTGTCAGTTTGATCTTTTCCATTTAATACATGTGTGATCCCTAATTCGTGATCATCTATGGCTACAGAAAAAACCATTAGTGGCCACACCCTTTGTTCTTTGTTAGTTTTAGGGTGTATGTGGTCATTTATTCTCATCAAAGAAAAATCTCTCATGGCAGGGTTTTTATGTTTGATATCTGTCTTAATTCTTAAAACGGCTTCCCCCGCTGCATATTCACTAAACATTTTAGCATATCTTTCATGTTGTTCTTTGATTTCCAAACTTCGACAGGAACAAGTTTTACCTTTAGCTTTTAATTCTCTCCACTGGTCAGCGTCACAAGTGCAAACATAAGCTTTACCAGCTTGAACTAATTTTTCTGCGTAGTCGTAGTACTTTCCTAAACGAGAAGATTGAATAAAAACTTCAGAGAGATGGTTATCTGAAAGCCATCTGGCATCTTCCTCAATCATTTCGTAGGCAGGTGGAAAAATTTTTTCCGGATTAGTGTCTTCAATTCTAAGAATAAATTTCCCCTTGTAAAATTTAGCATATTCGTAGTTAATAGATGCTCCATAGGCGTGTCCAACATGCAAAGGCCCTGTAGGAGATGGTGCAATTCTTACCATCACTTTGCCTTCTTCTGCTTTAGGTAATGGTTTTAATGGTCCTTTCACTACTTCCTTCTTTTTTTCTAACAATTCTGGCGCAATTTTTTGTAATTCTTGCTTGATTTTATTTTTATTAAATTCCTTTACTTCAAGAATGACTTTTTCGATCTCGGCTAAAACTTCTGGAACTTTCTTTTTTAAATTTGGTTTTTCTCTTAATACAAGTCCTAAAACAACCTTAGAATGAACTTTACCAGCAAACTCGTAGGCATTTTTTAAAACGTATTTGAAGATAATTTCTTTCATCAATTATGACAAAAAGAAATAGATTATTAAAGTTTTTGGCTAACTCTAATACTTTCCTCTCTCAATTAACTTTTTCATTCTTTGCACGAAATTGTCGGCTTCTTCATAATATCGGTCATATTCTTTCCCATTAATTTCTTTGATCTCCCTATGGGTTATCATTTTGTTTAGCCTGTAAAACTTCTTCATAGTTTCAACATATTTTTTTTCTAACAGTTTTTTACCTACGTAAACGCGATCCAAAGCTTCTGCAACATGGTCTGGAGTGGGAGGTATTTCATTCTGTTTCATAAGTGCAGCATGTGCTGAATCAATAACTGCCCAATAAAGATCTAGTGTAGCCTGCAAAAGATGCCACCTGGAGTTAATTAATGTTTTAGGAGCTCTTCCAAAATATTTCCAGACACTTTCTTCTGAAGGTCTTAATCTTCCTGCTCTCAACAGTTTTTGTAATGGGTAAAAGCAGCCTACATCAATTAACGAAATACCATCTCTAAGTATATTAATAACTACTGGATCTCCAGCCCTTATATATTCCCAATAAGAAGTAAAAGTCATTGTTGTTAAATGTAATTTAGAAGAAACATCCCTTACTAATTTTTCAACAATTATCTTGTAGCCTTCGATTAAAGGTTCGTCGACAATAAAACTGGAATCGTTGGTAATTATTAAAACATCAATATCGCTTTTTTCTGTAGTTTTTCCTCTAGCTGTGCTACCGAAAACAATCACGCTAAGTAAAAATTCGCCTAGTTCTTTTTGAAGAAGATCAGCAAATTTCTGAGCAATCTTTAAATCTTCTGTAGGGTACTTATGAAGATTTTCGTTGGCTTTTCTAGCTATTTTAAATTCCATCTAGTGAAGCACAAGGGATTTAACTTTATTAAGGTTTGTTAACTACTCTCAAGGAGTTTGCTGGTTTGAGATAACTTTTATAAACTGCTCTTTCTTACTTTTTATTATGAAAAAAACTATTTTGCTGGTTTTAATACTTGCATTTCTAATTTCTCTAATGCCCTTTGCCACAGCTGCACCTGCGGCAATTAAGGTTAGTTTACTTTCTCAATCCCCGGATCCAGTTGAACCCGGACAAATAATCACTGTTAAATTTAAGGTAGAAAACGAAGGTGATGCCACGCAAGAAGACGTTATTTTAGAATTAAAGCCTTCTTATCCTTTCTCTTTTTACGGAACCACTGCAAAAAAAAATATAGGTAAGTTAAGTTCTAGTATTGAAGGAAATGATGCAGTGGTTGTTCAGTATAAACTTAAAGTTGATGAGGAAGCTGTTGAAGGAGAAAATGAGTTAGAATTAATTGTACACGTAGGAGATGCCATCAGCAAAAATTATGATAAAGACCAATTTCTGATTGATGTGCAAACTCATGATGCTGTGTTAGAAATAACATCTATAGTTTCATCTCCAAATTTAATTCCCCCTGGCGATTCAGCTAGGATAACTATCAATGTAAAAAATTTGGCTGACTCTTTACTTAAGGATATTCATTTCAAGTTAGACTTAACTGATGATGATTTGCCTTTGGCTCCTTTTCAATCATCTTCAGAAAGAATTTTAGCTCAATTAAATTCTGGTTTTCAGCAGGGTTTAACATTTAATCTTATTGCTGATCCTAAAGCAACACCAGGTTTGTATAAAGTCCCTTTAGAAATAACTTATAACGATGAAAAAGGGAACTCAAACCAAATTGACGACGTATTGGCTGTTTCTGTGGGTAGTAAACCGCAGATTAAACCACATATTAAAAGAAGTACAATCTACCAAGATGCAACAAAAGGTAAGATCACTTTAGAGTTAGCTAATGCAGGTCCTGATGATTTGAAATTTGTGGAACTGTACTTGGAACCGTCTGACGCTTATGAATTACTAACTTCTAGTAACTATTTTTATATTGGTGATATTGATCATGATGACACAGAAAGTGAAGAAATAGATCTTTACATAAATAGGGGAATTAAAGATTTTGATTTACCGGTCAGAATCGTTTTTTACGATGCAAGTAACCAACAATTTCAGCAAAATTTTTATTTACCTCTTGAGCTTTATTCAGGATGGCAGATGAGAAAATTTGGTCTTAAAGAAGGTGGCAAAGGCTGGTTTTATTTTTTAATAATTATTTTAGCTGCTGGTGCTTTTTTCTATTATAAGAAATATTATAAAAAAAGGAAAAGGAAAAAAGTAAAATAGTCTTTTTCTTTTAATTGTAAAATGATCAAAGATTACTTTCGTTTAGCATATCTTAGTGTTAGGCAGCGTAAGGTTCGTTCTTGGTTAACAATGTTGGGTATTTTTATGGGGATCGCTGCTATCGTAGCTTTAGTGTCTTTAAGTCAGGGCCTAAAAGGAGCCATAGGGCAACAGTTTGTAAATTTGGGTTCTGATAAACTTTTAGTTCAAGCTGCAGGTAGTGGTTTTGGTCCTCCGGGGACAGCGGTCTCAAATCCTTTAACTAAAAACGACAAAGAAACAGCAGAAAAAGTTAAAGGAGTAGATTTAGCTGTTGGAAGGTTGGTAAGAATAGTGGAACTGGAATTCAAGGATGACTTAAAATATGGCTATGCTGTCACAATGCCAGAAGATTTGGAAGAGAGGAATCTAGTAATTGAAGTAAATAATTATAAAATTGATCAAGGTAAGTTTTTTGAAAGAAAAAGTTCTTACGGTATAGTTTTGGGTTCAAATTTTGCTAAAGATTATTTTAAAGATGATGTAGAGGTTAGGGACAAAATTTATGTTCAAGGGACACAATTTACAGTTACTGGAATTCTTAAAAAATCAGGAAACCCGCAACAAGATGACACTGTAATTCTTGCTGAGAAGGGTTTGAGGGAAGTTCTTAGAATACCGGAAGCCTATGATGTTATTCCTCTAAAGGTAAAGGCAGGAGAAAATGTAGAAGCAGTTGGGGAAAGTGTAAAGAAAGAACTTCGCAAAAAAAGAGGTGTTGAAGAGGGCAAGGAAGATTTTGCAGTAGAGACACCACAACAGGTAATTGCTATATTAAACAATATTTTATTAGTTGTTCAAGGCGTTCTAATAGGGATTGCAGCAATTTCTCTTATTGTTGGGGCTATTGGTATTATGAATACGATGTACACTGCTGTTTTAGAGAGGACAAAAGAAATAGGTGTGATGAAGGCCGTGGGAGCTAATAGATTAGAAATAATGTTACTTTTTTTAATAGAGTCTGGTTTTTTAGGATTGTTTGGGGGGTTGATTGGTGTTATCTTGGGTTTTTCCATTAGTAAATCGGTTGAAATTTTTGCTACACAAATCTTTGATAGTAAATTGATTCAAGCACAGTTTAGTTTATCTTTACTTTTGGGAACTTTGCTTTTTGCCTTTTTGATGGGGGCTGTCTCTGGTGCTCTTCCTGCTAGGCAAGCTGCGAAATTACAACCAGTGGAGGCCTTTAGGAAATAGAATGTTTAAAGATTACTTACTAATTCCACTTAAAGAAATTAGAAGGAGACCCTTACGCTCTTGGTTGACTTTAATTGGTGTAATAATTGGTATGGCTGCAGTCATTTCTTTAATAACTTTGGGCAATGGGTTAGAAAACGCAGTTGCTGAACAATTTGCAGCTCTTGGGAACGACAAGCTTATCATCTCGGCTAAAGGTAGCGCTTTAACTGCTGGTTTAAGTATTGATGCTGTAAAAATAACTGAGAAGGACCATGAGATAGTTAAGGCGGTTGATGGAGTTAAAAAAACGGCTGGGTTTGTTTATTCTACGGCAAATATAGAATTCAATGATAGGGTTCGTTTCTTTTTTATTTTTGGAACGCCTGATGATCCCGAAGAAAGACTTTTAATTGGTGAAACAAATAGTCTTAAGTTGTTAAAGGGAAGAGTATTAGATAAAGGTGATAAATATAAAGCAGTTTTGGGTTATGATTATTTGAATTCTGGACTTTTTGATAAAGCACTTGAAGTAGGTGACAAGATTCTAATTAAGGGTCAAGAGTTTAAAGTGATTGGTTTTTGGCAGAAGATAGGTTCGCCGCCAGATGACAGGTCAATAACTATAAATCTTGATACCTACGCTGATCTTTTTGAAATAGATGACGAATTAGGTATTATTATTGCTCAAACACAACCAGGTGAAGATCCTAATTTAGTTGCAGCTTCTATCGAAAAAGAATTGCGTAAATCGAGGGGTTTGAAAGAAGGTAAAGAGGATTTTAAAGTTGAAACCCCTGAACAACTGGCTGCTACATTTACTATTATTTTAGATATCATTCAAGTAGTTTTAGTGGGTATTTCTATAATCTCTTTATTGGTTGGTGGTATTGGAATTATGAACACTATGTACACCGTAGTCTTAGAGAGAACAAAACAAATAGGTGTTTTAAAAGCTCTTGGCGCTCAAAATAAACATATCTTGTACTTGTTTTTAGTGGAGTCTGGGTTTTACGGTTTATTTGGGGGGTTGATAGGGGCGATAATTGGAATCTCTTTTGCTAAACTTGTTGAGTTGTTTTTCACTCTATTTGTAGGTCCTTCTTTTCTTTCCATAAAAATCAGTTTTACCTTAATTTTATTAACTTTGATTTTTTCTTTAAGTGTAGGTTGTTTATCTGGCATAGCTCCTGCTCGTAAAGCAGCTAAACTCAATCCGGTAGACAGTTTAAGGTATGAATAAAATGAAGAAACCAATTATTGAATTAAAAAATGTTTGGAAGACATATTATCTTGGAGACAATATTCTTAATGTCCTAAAGGACATTAACTTAACCATTTATCAAGGTGAGTTTGTGGCCATAATTGGGCCTTCTGGGTCTGGGAAATCAACTTTGATGAACCAGGTTGGAATTTTAGATGTTCCTTCCAAAGGTAATGTGTACTTGGATGGAAAGAATATCTCTGATTTTTCTGAATCGGCTTTAGCTAAAGTTAGAGGTGAAAAAATAGGTTTTGTTTTCCAACAGTTTAACTTAATTCCAACTTTAACAGCTTTAGAGAATGTTGTTTTACCAACGATTTTTCAGAACAAGCCAGAAGAGGTGAGAGATAAAAAAGCCATTGACCTTTTAACTTCAGTTGGGCTTAAAGAAAGATTAAACCATAAACCTAATGAATTATCTGGTGGACAACAACAGAGGGTAGCTATATCTCGGGCTTTGATTAACGATCCTGAGATCATTTTGGCTGATGAGCCAACTGGAAATCTTGATTCGTCTTCAGGTAAACAAATTATGGAAATGTTAACCTTGTTACACAAAAGAGATAAGAAAACAATCATCTTAGTTACGCACGATATCCACTTGGTTAGATATTCTCACCGAACAATTCATCTTAAAGATGGAAGAATAGAAAAGATAACTACAAATAGTCATTAAACAATATCTTTTGAACCATCTAAAAGTTTATAAAATGTTTTTCTCAGAAAATTAAATTAAAAAAAGTTAGGGTGGTATAATTATGGAACAAAAACAACTTGACGAGGTTGAAGAATCTTTATTAACGGAAGAATTTATTGATGAAGATGATTTCTTGGAAGAAGTAAAAGCTGAAACTAAATCTAAGCGAGGAAAAAAATCTGTCAAAAAAGCTTCTAAAGAAGAAGCCAAGGTTGAAGAGATTAAGATAACTCCAATTAAGGAAGAAGTTATAGAACCAGAAGTGGCTATGTCTCCTGTTAAAGAAGAAAAAAAGCCAGTGGAGACTTCTGCTCCTCCGGTAGATCCATGGGGAGAAGAAAAAGAAAAACCAACCGAGATAGTTGCTTCACGATCAGAAGATAACAGCTCAGGAATCTTTAAAGAAGCTTCTACTTGGAAAGCTATTACAGGGATAGCTATTATTTTGTTGTTGTTTTCAGTATTTACACAAGGATTTCACTTTTCTGAAGAGGCAGTTGTAAGTAGTCCAACAGGTGCAGTAGTTTCTTTACAGGATGCTGAACAGAAAGCTTTAATGTACTTTAACGAGAATTTGGTAAGAGAACCATTTACTGCAGAATTGATTTCTTCAACTGAAGAGAATGACCTTTATAAAATAACTTTTTCTATAGCTGGTCAGGTGATTGATTCTTATATGACTAAAGATGGTAAGATGTTTTTTCCACAAGGTTTCGATACGAGTATCAGTTTGCTAGATTCTAATGCAGCCCCTCCTAATGAAGACTTAGGTGATATTGAGCCTATTGAAGTTGTTGGGGTAGAAGAAGAGATGGAAGAAACTCCGGCAGAAGTAGGAGTTAAGATCATTCCTTTAAATGCTAAGAAGTGGTTGTTCGCGCCAAATAAGCTAACTGTTAAAAAGGGGACGGTAGTGCAGTTTGTTATTAATCCCCAAGAGTTAGAGTTTACCTTTGCTATACCTGCACTAAACATTGAACAGGAAGTTTCTGGAACTACTAATGTTGAATTCACAGCTTCTGAAAGCGGAACCTTTGAGTTTGTTTGTAGCAGTTGTGAAGATTGGCGTGGCATGAAAGGAACCTTAACTGTAGAATAGAAACATTTTTATTTGTTTTTTTCTTAGTTTGGACATGGTAAAAAAAAAAGAGAACTTGTTTAGCAAGATTTTTATGATTACTTTTCTTGTTTTAATTGTTTTAGGTTTTACAATACCTGGTTTTTTAAATAGCGGAGTTAATAATGAAGCTACCACTTTAGTTGAAGAAAGGATTTGTCAATCTGATGCAGATTGTTATCTAGAATGTGCTGGACAACCAATATCAACGATTTGCTCTCTAAATTTGTGTTTGCGTAACTCTTGTGAAGAACCAGATTACTTTCCTTACACCAAAGAACCTATCACTTTTAACTTGGAAGTTGTTGATTTAGAGTTATCTGGAAACTCTAACGATTTTTTTGTTTTATTCGAAGACAAGCAAGTTCAATCATTTGGTAAAGATTTAACTTTAAATTTAATTTTAAGTAAAGCAGGGGTTGTTTTGTATAATGGCTGTTTACTTTATGGCAATGAACAGAACTGTGGGGAAGATAGACAAGTTCTGCAGGTGCTTGTTAATGGTGAGGAAGAGGTGGCTTTAGGAAATTATGTTCCTGAAAATGAGGACGATGTTAAGGTTGTTTTTGGGTGAACAGGCAAAACTCTTATAAAAAAAACCAATTAGTAACCATATATGAAACCAGCCTTAGACTATCACGAGAAACCTAAACCAGGTAAGGTTGCGGTAATTCCAACTAAACCTTGTAAAAATGCAAAAGATCTTTCTCTTGCTTATACTCCGGGTGTAGCCATCCCTTGTTTAGAGATTAATAAAGATCCTAAAAAAGCTTACAAATACACAAGTAAAGGTAATCTGGTTGGAGTAATTTCCAATGGTACTGCCGTTTTGGGTCTTGGCAACATTGGTGCATTAGCTGGTAAACCGGTAATGGAAGGAAAAGGAGTTCTTTTCAAAAGGTTTGCTGACATTGACGTTTTTGATTTAGAAATAAACGAACAAAATCCACAAAAATTTATTGATATCGTAACTTCTTTAGAACCAACTTTTGGTGGAATTAATTTAGAAGACATTAAAGCTCCTGAATGTTTTGAAATAGAAGAGCAGCTTAAAAAAAGTTTAGGTATACCTGTATTTCACGATGACCAACATGGTACTGCTGTAATTTTAGGGGCTGCTTTAACTAATGCCTTAGAGATAGCTGGTAAGGATATTTCTAAAGTTAAGATCGTTTTTTCTGGAGCTGGTGCTGCTGCCCTGGCTATTGCTAATTTATTACTAGATTTGGGAGCTACTAAAAAGAATATTTATGTCTTTGATAGTAAAGGGCTAATTACAAAGGAAAGAAAAGTTAACAAATATAAAACTAAATTTGCTCAAAATAAAGTTAATTCTTTAGAAAGAGAGTTAGAAGGGGCTGATGTGTTTATTGGAGTTTCTAAAGGGAACTTATTAACTAAAGACATGGTACGGGGAATGAACGAGAAGCCAATTGTAATGGCTATGGCCAACCCCAATCCAGAAATTTCTTATGAGGATGGAAAAAGTGCTGTAAAAGATATCATTATGGCCACTGGTAGAAGCGATTATCCTAACCAGGTAAATAATGTGCTTTGTTTTCCTTTCTTATTTAGGGGTGCCTTGGATGTCGGTGCTACTACTATTAATAAAGAGATGAAATTAGCTGCAGTTAAGGCCATAGCCGCTTTAGCTAAAGATAAGGTAGTTAAAGAGATTAAAGAAGCCTATGGAAGAGATTTTTCTTTTGGGCCAGATTATATTATTCCTAAACCATTTGATCATCGTGTTTTGCCCAGTGTCGCTCCAGCAGTAGCTGAGGCAGCTATTTATTCAGGAGTTGCTAAGAAGAAAATAGATCTTGCTTCCTACAAAAAAGACTTACAAAGGTTGGCTAAAAAGTTAAGTAGTGGCAATTTTCTTTAAAATAACCAAAAACAATAAAAACAAACTGTAATTTGGTATTTAATAATGGAAAGAACATTAATTAATCAATTACAACCTGGACAAGAAGTGCTTTTAAAAGGTTGGATTCAAGAGATCAGGAATTTGAGTAAAATTAAGTTCATCATTCTTAGGGACAGAACGGGAGATATGCAAACATTAGCCTTAGAAAAAAAAACAGACAAGATATCTTTTGACCTCATTGATGAATTGACCAAAGAGTCTGTTATTGAAATCCTTGGGGAAGTTAAAGAAAATAAAGAATCAAAATGGGGTATTGAAGTTGTAATTAAAGAACTTCAACTTGTTTCAAAAGCTAATGCTCCACTTCCTATTGATAATTCAGACAAAAGTCAAACTAATATTGATAAAAGAATTGACCACAGGTATTTGGATACGAGAAATAGTAAGACTAGTGCTATTTTTAAGGTAAGAAGTAAAATATCTAAAATTCTAGCTAATTTTTTGGATAGTGAGGGTTTTACTAATATCAATACGCCTAAAATAACTACAATAGGGGTAGAATCAGGGGCAGAACTATTTGAAGTAAACTATTTTGGGAAGAAAATTTACTTGTCTCAATCCCCACAAATCTACAAACAGATGTTTGTAGCTGGTGGTTTAGAAAGAGTTTATGAAATTGCACCGGTGTTCAGGGCTGAGAAATCTCATACAACAAGACATCTAACAGAATTCACAGGTGTGGATTTTGAGATGGGTTTTATTAAAAATTATACGGATGTAATGGACGTCATTGAAAAAATGTTTGTTTACCTTTTAACAAACTTAAAGCAAGAAGTACCTAATGAATTAAAGTTACTTGAAATTGAGTTAAAAATACCTGAGAAAATACCTCGGATAACTATGTATGAAGCTAAAAAAATGTTAGCCGAACATGGTAAAAGTTATACCAAAGATGATGATCTAGATTCTGAAGGTGAAAAATTGTTAGGTCAGTTAGTCAAAGAGAAATATGGTTCTGAATTTGTTTTTGTAACCTTATTCCCTTGGGCTATCAGACCTTTTTACCACATGAAGGAATCTGAGGATACAACAAAATCATTCGATCTTCTTTTTAATGGTGTTGAAGTTTGTACTGGGGCTCAAAGAGAGCATCGTTATGATATATTGGCTCAGCAAGCTAAAGAAAAAGGTTTGGATATGTCACAAATGCCAGAATATGCAGAAATATTTCAATATGGAATACCCCCTCATGGTGGTGTTGGTTTTGGTTTAGATAGAATAACTCAAAGATTATTGAAGTTAGACAATGTTAGGGAAGCTGTTTTGTTGCCAAGGGACCCTGAACGTGATAAACCATAAAAAGTTGGCAGAAGATTTATATAAATTCTTTAAAAATTAGTAAATTTATGGTTGGTTTTAAAAGTTTCTTATATTCTGGTTTATTTGAGGAAAAGGGTCGTAGGAGATTAAGAAATTGGCTTCTGTTTACTTTGGGTATGGTAACAGGTCTCGCCTTTCCTAAGTTTTATAATTGTGGTCAAATAAGTGGTTCAGAAATTAATACAGAAATTTCTAGGTCTGTTGAGTTAGATGAAGCAAGTTATACTTATACTGTAAGTTCTATAGACTATTTAGCAGAAAAAGGTAAGTCTCATCCTTACCCTTTTTATGAAAATTTAGAAGCTTACTTAGAAAATCAGGATTTAGCTTTTAATAGGATATCAGCAGACCTTTTAGGTCCTCATTCTTATGTGGATAGATCTCAAAGAATTCTTGACTTTGTTCACACTTTCTTGTATGACCAAACACAAAGCGGTTATACCAAAAGACCGTTGGAAACTTTAGTAGAAGGGGCAGGTAATTGTGAAGATCTTGTTACCTTAGCAATAAAATTGTACCAAGTAAACGGGTTTGAAACAGTTGTGATTAAAGTGCCGCCAGCTCCTGAATTTTTGGAAATGCCTCATACCATGGTTGGCGTACTGGGAAAGAGTTTTCCAGGATTAAAAAAGTCTTGTTATGTGACTAAAAAAGGAGAAAAATTTTATTTAGCAGAAGTTACTGGGACAGATAACGTGGAAAAACCCTCAAATTGGAAAATAGGCGAATTACCAAGAAAAGATTTCCAATATTCTTTAGTTGAAGTTTATGATAAGACCGGTAAAAGATCTTTTTCAGCCATAAATTGTTATTTCAAAGATCAATAGCAAAAAAGAAATTCCTAAATATTAAGTAAAAGATAAATAAAATAATTAGAAGAACTCCTTGAATTTTTTTAATGTCTTGATGTTTATATAATAAGTAATATAATAATAATCCAGCTAAGATTTTAAAAGGAAGATCGTAAATAACTAGAACTTTGGAGACAGAATATGTTGAAATAAGTGCACCTAACCCAATTCCAAAAAGAGGGTTAGTGATATTACTTCCAATAAGAATTCCAGCGGACATACCTTTCTTTTTTTTGACAACAGCTATTAGTGAGGTCATTAATTCAGGTAAGGCAGAAGCAATACCTAAAACAATAATACCAAAAAAAGAAGCACTGATTGGCAAACTTTCAACAAGTAGTGTAGAAGCATTTAATACTCTGTCTGCAACAAAAGCCATGATGATAAAAGCTAGGCTTAGTAAAGTAAAGGCCCAGACAACTTCTTTTTTAGTTAGGTGGTTAAGCCTCTCAAACTTTTCATTAATTTTGCTTCTTTTAAGTAATACAAGGTAGGTTAAGTAAGCAATTAATAAGATTAGACCTTCAAGGCGCGATATAAATCCTCCTAATGCTATAAACCAGGTCAGGGTGGCAGCACCGATCATGCCACCGACTGTAAAAAATAAGTTTCTTTTCACAACAATAACTGTTCCAATAATTCCTATAACTCCTAGGACAAAGGTTTCTTGAAAAATGTCTGAACCAATATTAGTTCCTAATAGTAGATTTGAAAGGGTATTGAAATGTGAAGGATCCTTGAGAATATTTAAACTTCCTATGATATGTGTCATAATTTCTGGAATACTTGTTCCTATAGAAAGAACAGTCAAACCAACAAAAGTTTCGGAGAAACCAAAGTGGTTAGATAAACTAATTGCTTCTTTGATGATAATTTCAGCTAGGGCTAAGATAATAATTATCCCTGCTAGGACGATTAATGCTTCTATCAACATTTTTTATTGTAATTTTTTTTTAATAGATTTGATAGTATCTTTACTATCGGAGGTATAGCCATCCACGTAATCTTTTGGAATGTTTTTTGTTTTTTCTAAACATTCTAACAAAAGCTTGTTTGTTTTTAGACATTTATTAATTGTTCTAAGTGTGATTTCACGTTTCCATTTTAATTTTTTTTCATTTAATTCTGACAAGATTTCATCTATTTTTTGGAAAGATTGTAATACGCTATTAAAAATAAGTTCGGTATTTATAGGATCTATTTTTTTAGTAAAATAATGTCTTGTTCTTCTTTTGAAGAAAGAGTGTACTTCATGTAGTGTTGCTTCAAATGAAGACAAGTCGATGTACATGTGGCATATTTCGTTACTAGTAATGGTTTTTTCTTCGATTCTGGTGATTATCCTAGTTATATTTTGTCTAAACAAGAGCATTGAGGACCTTAAACGATTAATTTTTTCTGTAAAGGAAATGTCATAGATTTCTGTTATAATAACATCTTGTTTAAGTGAAACTAACTTAGATGTAACTAACGCTAAAACAATTAAACCAAAAATAATTTCTAAGATAGCTACAGACTTAAACATACCAATAGGAACAATGTCACCAAAGCCAGTTGATGTGGCTGTTATAAAACTAAAGTAAACGTAATCTAGCCATTGTGATACTGGTTTACCTGCTCCTGTTGATAAAAGGAAAGAATTTTGTGTAGAACCTAAAAAGTAAAAGACTCCAAAACCAAAAATACCTGATAACCATAAAAGAAGAATTTTGCTAAAGGTAAATTTGTCTAACCAAGTTGAAATGTCTCTCTGTTTTAGAGAGGAAATAAAATCATTAAAAGAAGCCAACTTAGTTTTCATAATTTTAGTAAAATCTTTAATTTTTTTAAATCTTCCCAACTAAATCCAAACCAGGCTTCAATGTTCCTTGCCCTGGTTGCCAGTTAGCTGGACAGACTTCACCACCGTGTTCTTTTACAAATTTAGCAGCTTCTACTTTTCTTAACAACTCTGTACTACTTCTTCCCATACTATTGTCATGAAGTTCAAAAGCCTTTAAGACGCCGTCAGGATCGATGATAAACGTGCCTCTTAAACTAAGACCTTCGCTGGGGATATAGGTGTTATAGGCTTTACAAACATTACCTGTTGGATCAGCTAGCATTGGGAATTTGATCTTTTTTATGGTGTCGGAGTTGTCATGCCAAGCTTTGTGGACGAAAACAGTATCTGTACTGATACTTAAGATTTCAGCCCCTAATTTTTGAAATTGTTCGTACTTATCAGCTAAATCACCAAGTTCGGTCGGGCAAATAAAAGTGAAATCTGCTGGGTAGAAAACTAGAGCAACCCATTTTCCTTTGTAGTCGGCTAAAGAAACTTCCTTAATTTCGTTATTATGAAAAGCTTGTGCTTTAAATTCTGGTGCTTTTTCGTTGATAGTTATTGTTTGTTCCATAGAATTTTGTTTTAGAAGAAATATTATAAAGGTTGTGGAAAGAATTTTTGATTAACAGAGAATAGTCTCGGACAATTTTAATCCTTCAATATATTTCCCTGAAATCTTAGGATAATTTTTGTTAGCTTCATTAACAGTTCCTTCAGGGAATTCTTCTCTAAATTTTCTAGCAGAATCAACTGCTTTTTTTAATAAATTTTCTCTAACTCCTTCTTTTTTATAGAAAGTTGTCATATCTCCTAAGGCCTTACCGTATTCAATATTAAAAACCATTGGAAAATGGAATTTTTCTCCACGTCTAAACATTTCAATAGCTAATATTTGGTTAAAAGAGTCTACTGGATTTTCTAAATCATGTGTACAGTAGATCTTAATGTTTCCTCTAGAAGTTTCTCTGGTCGTACTAAAATCTAAGGTAAAGTACAGAGCTCTGATACCTCTTGCTATTATTTTTATGGCTTTTTTGTCAACATCTTCTATGTCTCCAATAAAAGAAGCGACTTCTACAGCGTCGGCCACAGAATAATCAGTTGTAAAGTACTTAAATTCATCACCACTTGAAAAATGTTCAACAGAAACTTTAACATCTAGTCCTTGCAATTCTCTAAAATAAGCAATCTCATCTCTTGAGTCTTTGATTCTTTGTTTCGCTCTAGAAATACTGTCTTTTATTTTTCCTATTTTTTCTCCTTCTAAATAGATACACTGTTCTAAAGTTTCTACCATGTTTCTTAAACTTTTTGCTTCCTAATAAATATATCTGTTCTTAATAATAATCTTTTCTTAACACTGTAAAACAAAGGTAAATTTATATATCATCTTTCTCTTATCTAGGACTAATCAAAGAGGTGAATAGATGTACGATGTGTTATGTGTAGGGTCTGCTACAGTAGATCATTTTCTAACAATTAACCAGAAATTATCTTCTGTAAAGATGGGCGATAAGATAGTTGTACCAAAATTTGTTACACATACAGGCGGGGGTGCAACTAATTCAGCTGTTTCTTTGAGAAAACTAGGTCTAAGAGTAAAAAT
The DNA here is from genome assembly GCA_964344755.1 of uncultured Methanosarcinales archaeon. GTDB lineage: Archaea > Nanobdellota > Nanobdellia > Woesearchaeales > GW2011-AR9 > CAYFOH01. The sequence continues at coordinate 4,458 of CAYFOH010000013.1, read as the reverse complement.
ATTTACTAAGCTAGGAAATGATCATGATGCTACTTTTGTTGAACGAAAATTAAAAGAATATAATATCAAAAATATTTGTTGTCATTATAGCAAAAAATGTACTGATTTTGCTACCATCATCTCTTCTACTAGGGAAAAAGATAGGATCATTTATGTTCATAAAGGAGCTTCACAAGATCTCTCGTTAGATGACTGTTCCAAACGTTCGCTAAAAGCAAACTGGATTTATTTGGCAAGCTTAGTTGGAAAATCTTTGAAGACAGGAAAAAAGATTGCTTCTTTAAAGAAGGGTAAATTACTTTTTAACCCTTCTCTTTATTTAGCTAAGAAAGGGAAAAATTTTTTACGACCTATCTTACGAGAGACAGAAGTTCTTGTCCTTAACCAGGAGGAGGCTAAAGCTTTGTTAAAATCTTACGATGATTCTAGACGGTCACTTTTAAGCTTGCGAAAACTAGGGCCAAAAACAATTGTGATAACTAACGGAGCAAAAAAACTTTATGCTTTACATGAAGGGAATTTTTACTCTTTGATGCCGCCTAAAGTAAAAGTAGTTCATACGGCTGGAGCTGGAGATGCTTTCACTTCTGGTTTACTGGCAGGATTAATTAAAAGAAAGTCTTTCCAAGAATCCTTAATATTGGGCCAGATTAATGCAGCATCAGTAATTCAAGAACTTGGAACAAAGAATGGTTTATTAAACTTAGAACAATATGAAAAATTAAAAAAGAGGTATAAAATAAAAGTCAATGTTAGCTAACACTAAAAAGATTTTGTATGGGGCTCAAAAAAGAGGCTATGCTGTAGGTCATTTTAATATTAATAATATGGAAATTGTGCAAGCAATAGTTACCGCCGCAAATCGATTAAAGAAACCTGTTATTTTGGCAACATCAGAGGGTGCTATCAAATATGCAGGGATAGATTATCTTTTTTGTTTAGCACAAACAGCTGCTAAAAATAGCAAAGTACCTATTGCTTTGCATCTGGATCATGGAAGGGATTTATCTATAATAAAAAAAGCTATAAGTCTTGGTTATTCCTCTGTGATGTTTGACGGCTCTCACTTGCCTTTTGAACAAAATGTTAAATTAACTAAACAAGTAGTTAAGTTTGCTCACAAAAAGGGTGTTTACGTGGAAGCAGAATTAGGTACGATTGGTGGAGTTGAAGATACAGTCAAGGCTAAGAAGATATTTTATACTGATCCTCAAAAAGCCAAGGAATTTGTTAAAAGAACAGGTTGTGATTTTTTGGCTGTAGCTATCGGAACCTCGCATGGTGCTTACAAATTTCATGGGAAATCTAAACTGAGAATAGATTTGTTGAAAGAAATTAAGAAACAAGTGAAAGTGCCTTTAGTCTTGCATGGGGCGTCTGAGGTTCCTTCAACATTGGTAAGAAAAGCAAAAAAATATGGGGCTTCTCTTCAAGGGATGCAAGGGGTACCAAACAGACAATTGAAGTTAGCTATTAAAAATGGCATTTGTAAAGTTAACACTGACACCGATTTAAGGTTAGCTTTTGATGCTGCTATAAGAGAGTTCCTAAAAAAACAACCAAAAGATTTTGATCCGAGGCATATTTTAAATCCTGCAAGGGATTTGATTCGAGAAGTAGTAGATAGGAGGATAAAAACACTACAATGAAAAAAGTATATTTGGGCTCTGATCATGCCGGGTTTAGGCTGAAAGAAAAAGTGAAAAGATGGTTAGATGAAAAAAAAATTGAATATGAAGATTGTGGGAATTTAAAATTAGAACCTACCGATGATTATCCAGATTATGCTAAGAAAGTTTCTATGGCCGTTGTTAAAAACAAATCTAAAGGCCTTCTTTTTTGTGGGTCAGCTCAAGGAATGGCCATAAGTGCTAATAAAGTGAAAGGGATAAGAGCAGGTATTCCTTTCAATCTTAAAGAAGCAAAATTAATTAGGGAACATAATGATGCTAACGTTATCTGTCTTTCGGGTTGGTATGGCAAATTAGGTGTTGTAAAAAAAATGATTAAGGTTTTTCTTAATACTCCTTTTTCCAAAGAGAAAAGGCATATCAGAAGAGTTAGGAAAATAAAGAGGTTAGAATGATTATCCCATCTATTATTGCTAAAAATCAAAAAGATCTAAATACAAAATTAAAAAAGTTAAAGGGAGTTTCTAAAAAATTACACTTAGATGTTGTTGACGGTAGGTTTGCTAACAATAAATCTCTAAATTTTCCTTTCCGTTTAAGTAAAGATTTTTCTTACATTGCTCATCTGATGATTAAAAAACCTCGGGACTTTATTGAGAAGAATTATCGTCGTATTGAACTTTTTCTCCCTCAGATTGAAACAATTAACCTAAAAGACTATATCTATTGGATAAAACAGTACCATAAAAAAGTAGGGGTGGCTCTCAAACCAGAAACTTCTCTTAAGGAGATTTTGCCTTTTATTGATAAGCTGGATTATGTTCTTATTTTGACTGTTAAGCCAGGTTATTATGGCAGTAAATTTATGAGGTCTCCTTTAAAAAAAATAATTAAACTTAAAAAAAGAAATCTCAAACTAAAAATAATAGTTGACGGTGGCATGAATCCAAACACGATTGTTTATGCTGTTAAGGCTGGTGCAGATCATTTTATTTCTGGTTCTTTTGTAACACAGGCCAACAATCCTTCTAAGGCTATTAATAAACTGAGGTCAATAGTGAAAAATCAAGGAAATCTTTAAAAAGTAACCTTCTAATATAACTTTATGCCTAAAAAGAAAGCGTCTGCTAAGGCAGCTGTTGCTGAAACCTCTGCAGATAAGAAAAAAAACGGTTCTAAGAAAAAGGTTGTTGATGCTCTATTAACTGGGGAAAGAGTTATCACAGAATCTTCTGACGAAGCTAGGGAGTTTTATAATCAATCTCGTTTTGGTTCACTTGCAGAAGGAGGAAAGGTTGAACTGTCTTTACTGGAAGCTCTTTACTTGATGGAAAGAGGAAGACTTGTGATTAAGAGCCAATATGGAAGAAAGATTCCTTTTGAGTCATACGTAAAAAAAGCTAGAAAGGTTGAGCCTAACTTCTGGATAAGATATGTTGTTTTTAAGGACATGCGTAATCGTGGTTATATAATTAAGACGGCTTTAAAATTTGGTGCTGATTTTAGAGTTTATGATCGTGGTATCAAGCCAGGAGAAGATCATGCCAAATGGATAGTTTTTCCGGTACATGAAGGAAGCACATTAACTTGGTATGAGTTTAGTGCTAAGAACAGGGTGGCCCATTCTACGAAAAAAAGGCTTTTAATGGCTATCGTAGACGATGAAAACGACGTAACTTATTACACTGTGGCCTGGACAAGGCCATGAACCTACATCTAGAGTAAAGAAAACTATTTAAACAGTTTTCCCACCAATTCTCTTATGAATGTCCAAGACCAAATTCTAGCATTTTTGAAGGCTTCCGGTCCAACCATTCCTTCTAGAGTCGCTAAGAACATTAAAACTAACATTTTAATAGCTTCAGCTCATTTATCTGATTTAGTTTCTCGTAAAAAAGTCAAAATGTCAGCTTTAAAGGTAGGTAGTTCTCCACTTTATCTTTTACCTGGTCAAGAGGACCAGTTGTATGGGTTAGCTGAAAATAATCTTAAAGACAAGGATTGGCAAGTTTTAAAAGAGCTTAAAGAAAAAAAAGTTCTTCGGGAAGAACAATTGGAAGTTCTAGCAAAAGTGGCTCTTCGTATGTTAAAGGATTTCGCCATTCCTTTGCATGTCCAAGTTGGAGAAGAGAAAGAACTTTTTTGGAAATGGCATCTGCTTTCTGAGGAAGAAACTAACCACATTATCAAAGGATTTTTTGGGTTAGTTGAAGAACAAGAGAAAGAATTGGAACCAGAAGTGGAACCAGAAATTGTTTTGGAAGAGCCTAAATTAGAACCTAAGAAGGAAGAATTAGAGATTCCTGTAAAAGAAGAAGTTGTCGAAAAAGTTCAGGAAGAAAAAATTAAATCTAAGGAAAAACCTGTCAAGAAGGAGACCTCAACTGAATTGCAGGATTTGACCAAAACTTTTTTTGAAAGTTTAGACATTACTCTTGATGAAGAAGAAGTAGTGCGTAAAAATTCAGAGATTAACTCTTTAATTATTGTTCCTTCTGCTGTAGGAAGATTAAAATATTTTTGTAAAATTAGGAAGAAAAAAAATTGTGATGAAAAAGACATATCTTCGGCTTATATGGAATCTCAAATAAAAAAATTGCCTTTACTTTTCTTATACACTGAGAACATTAGTAAGAAGGCGAAAGAGATGCTAGATTCTGGTGTTTTTGAGAATGTTATTGTTAAGAGAATTGAGTGACTTTTCTAAGAAGTTTTTATAAAAACCTTCCTTTTTTCCTTAAAAATGGATGATATTAAGGGTTATTCTTTAGTAGAATGTTTGGGTAGCGGTAGTTTTGCTACCGCTTATCGTGTATCTAGAGAAGGT
>CAYFOH010000012.1:0-34377 GCA_964344755.1 uncultured Methanosarcinales archaeon | reverse complement strand
TAACTCGAAACAATATCATGCCAGTATACAAATTTATTCCATTTGGGACAGCACTGTTAAAAGAAAACACCTAGAGTAGATCTTCCATCTTTTTCTTCTGTTCAGCCAAACTCATCCCGTACCACTCAAAATCATTAAAAACGTCACCTTGGAGCCAATCTAAAGTACTAGGTAACGTTATACCTCTTTGTGGATTGTAGCCAGATATCTCTAATTTTCTGACGTTGACTTTTCTTAAGTAAAAGATAGGTAAAAGCAAATCACCATCAGGAATTCCTATCTTTGAAGAAGCTTCCATTACTTTGTTCATTCCCTCATCTTCATTCCAAACAATACATCGACCATATTCTCTAAATTCATTGACAGTGGCCTCATAATCAAATGAAGTATTAAAATAAACAGTTATCTTTCCTTTATGAAAATGCCTCCAAGAATTTTTATTCGCACTTACTTCTATTTGGCCTAAACTTTTCATTAAAACACCTCTAACATCCGTGGAATATTTTGGAGCAAGAGTGAGTTCCTGTTTTCCATCAAATTCTTTGTTTACTTCTTCTGGATCTGCGAACCTCCTTAATAACTGAGCATAAACACTATTTATCTCCTTAACCTTTTCTACACTTGCTACTAAACCCAAAGCTGTTGAAAGCCAAGTAGTATTACAAGAAACTTGTTTAACTCTTTTTCCAACATTTCTACAACCTGGGGCTGAGAGATAAGGATTTATTTTGTCCTCTGAAACTATCTGAGTTCCACCTTGCACAATTAAAGAACTTTCTAAAGGATAAATATTATTAAGATTGTATCTAGTTCCTTCAGAATTTGCCATATCAACGATATAATCTATATCAGTAAATGAAAAGTTTTCATCCAATACACCAGAAACTCCAATACCATTCTTTCGGGCTCTTTTCAACCTCTCCTCTAAATTACTTCCTTCAACAACCAAAGCATCTTCTTTGAAGACTATCTGGTCCCCTTGTCGATCGAATTTTTTCCCCCCAGAATTAATTACTGGCAATATTTCATAATTAAGAGACTGTAAAATTTTATAGAACCTCCTTCCTAAAGTTCCGTCAGCCCCTGTCAAAAGTACTTTCGGCATCAGAAAAAGAAAGGTGTTTTGTTTATTAATAATTATAGAAGTCTAAACCAGAACTTAATCACACAAATACAAGATATTTTCGACTAATCCACCATCTCTTAACTTTATCGGGAAAGGCCCAGAAGTATCTCTCTCCCCAGGACAATTACCTTCCCCAACAATAATTAATTCTCTGCTATCTGTCTCGGTTATTAATAATCTTGATTCGAAAACATAATTCTTATTCCATTCTCCTAATGTTTTCCCCAACAAACCTGTTATTTCTTCTTCCAAAAAAACACAGCTATGTTTGTTTTCACAAGAAAAACTAGAAAAACCAATGTTTCTGGTCGATTCATACTGAGCACAATCTTCAATTAGCTGAGAACCTACTTGCAAAGATCTTCCACTACAATCAAGATTAGTTTTCATCAAAGTGCTCATTGTACTGTAAGCCAACCCTTTTCTTGTAAATATTTTTTTCTCCGGTTTACTCTTCAAAGCAAGTTGAGCCAGGAATAACAAACCTAAGGTGATTAAAATGACAATAATTACCAATCCTATCATTTCCATCTGACCTTTTTTTCTTTTCATGAATAAACCTCAACTTCCAAATAAGCAAACTTATAGTTTTCTAAGCCCGTTAACCCGTCTCTTAGAGCAACGACAAAATACGTTGGCTCTTTACTTGTCCAGTCTGGTTTAACTTTCTCATACAAGACAAGAGGGTCTGCTCCTTCAGGGTATAATTGGTAAACTGTTATTTTGGAATAGCCAAATAAACTGAAATAATAATCTTCTTTTTCCACTATTAATTCCTGCGCATGCTTCATTTTAGTTAGATCAAAACAGTTATCTTCAACTTCGTTTCCGTAACCGTTACTACAGATTAATTCAGGCAAATAAAGTGTTTTTAATGTAGTCTCAATCGCTCTTATCGCCAAAGCTTCTTCTTGCTTCTCTTTAATAGAAACTTTCTGAAAATTGTAATAAAAAATGATACCAAAAAGAATTAATACAAAAAAAATGAATAAAACAGCAATTGTTTCAGACATTCTTATTTGGCCTTTTTTCATTTTAATATAAAGAATAACAAAACCCCTCCCTTGTTTTTTCATTAATACTATTCAATTCTTTTGCTTCTTTAACCACATTGGAACAACGCCCATTAAGGCACGCTATGTCAGCCAGCCTCTTTTTTTCAAAACTTAAGGTTAAACCAGTTTCAAATGTTTTGCAAACGGGAGAAATTAATTCATTATGTTTCTGTTTTATTTCATCAAGTTTGTTTTCATAGATTTCGTCAAGAAAAAGAAGCCTTTGTAAAGCTTTTTGCATATTACATTCAAATATTTCATTGTTGCCAGAAAAAATAGCAGCATATTTAACGGCATCCCTCTCATCACCAAAAGAAAGAAGTATTATAGGGCCCTTTTTGTTCAACAGAATCCATCTGCCCCCAATGGCTTCATAAAAATTAACTTGTTGTTCACCTTGTAAAAACTGAACCGCAGTTAATTCTCCTACGTTCTTTAGATTTTCACTTACTGGCCTTTCATTACTGATTTCTCCCACAAAATCTATAATCCTTATATTCTCATAATTCTCCACTGACACCGCATTTAAATTCTGTTTAACTTTCCGGTTTACTTTAAACCTAACTGCTTCGTCTTCTACTGTTTGTTCCAAAAACTCTTCAATGAACCCTTCTTCTTGCCCCAACAAAACATATTTTGTTTCTGGAGAAGTAATAAACAAAAAATCGCTAACTTTAAAGGGGAGACTATAAGGCAAACTCCACAAACTAAGAGTAGAACTTTTAATTTCAGAGGGAGAAAAAAGAGGGTTAGTTGAATCTTCAAGAGAAGAAGAAGTTCCCTTTATACTAAATCTGCTTACGCCCTCCTGGCAAGAGAATTGAAGAGTATAATCTCTTAAACTACCTACACTTACTGAACTTTTTGTTTTTTCTGCTACCCCTGCACCCGTGAAAATAGAATCTAGAATTCTAGATATCTCAACGGCCAAATTTTCTTCAGATACTGCTTTCTGTTTTACTACCAGACCAATAAAAAAAAGTAAAATTACCGCGCCAGCTATTAAAATGTAAATCCAATTAAAAGTGAACTGAATTTGCGCATTTTTGTTAGCCATTATTTTCACTCACTTTAGACAATTCCGTTTTATGTCCCTTACCTTCCAATCTTAACCTAAAAGTTCCACCCACTACTTCTTCACAAAAGAAACCTCCATTCACAGCCATTTTTTCTATTTTTATTTTTCTTTTGGCCACAGGGGTCAAAAAAAGATTCTGATCAACATTTTCACCACCCATAGCATCTTCCCAGACCCCACAATTAAGTGGGTCTTCTTGGCAAAAACTTTGTAATAATTCTGTAGAATCTTCTCCTTGATAATTCAAATCTACAAAACAAATTTTTTGAAATCTTAAGGGCAAACTAAATTTTTCAACCCTTACAGCGCCAAACTCCGTATACAAACGATTGATTGAACCTTCAAGATCATTTTTAAACTGAACAAACTCTACTTCTTCGCCACTTTCTAAAAATCCTGAAATTGTTTTGTAACCAAAGATCATTATCAAAGCAAAAGTTACCAAAACCAGAATAAAAATGAACACCTGACCTATGACAAATCCTTTCTTTGACTTCACTTTTTCCTCTTTTTACTTAGTTTTCTTAATTCTGAGATGATTCCAGCTGCGTCTTCTTTCTTAACGTTCTTTTTGTTTTTTGTTAAGTCCTCTAACTTTGAAAAAATATTTTTCTCTTCTTTATTCAGCCCCTTTTTCATCTCTTCCTTATTCTTCATATAATGGTCTGCTATCACCTTAACTTTTTCAGGGTGTGGTATCTTTTTATTTAATGTTGAATCTAACTTAGGAATTGAGGGAGATTTTTTTGTAAAACCACTAAATAAATTTTCTCTTTGTCTTTCTTGCAGTCTTTTCTCTCTTGCTTTTCTTCTTTCCGCTAACTTCTCTCTCCAAGACTCAATTATAGAGGGATAAGTGGTTTTTGATTTGGGGGTTGATGGCTTAGTTGAAGGTAGATTTCTATCCATAAATTTATAGAAATAAACCAAATATCCAACACTTCCGAACATAAATACTAGACCAATTATTAGCAAAATCCAAGCTAACAAATTACTTTTTGTTGTTTCAAAAGTAGGCAAATCCCCTTCTTGACTTTTTTCTTTATCAGTAAAAGTTATTTTATCATCTAAACAAGGATTTAACTTTCCAAGATATTCCTCGTAGTTTGACCTACCATCCTTGTCATAATCTTCATTACCATCGTCGACTCCATCATTATTCGAATCGGCTACATTTTCTTTTAGAGGACATTGATCACTATCATAAATTCTTTCCCAGTAGTCTGGTAAACTGTCCCCGTCAAGGTCAGAGATAAGTTCTTCTTTATTCGCTGTTTCATCTAAGCTACATCCTGTTCCATCAACAGATCTTCCCGATTTGGTAGACGGACACCGATCACAACTATTAGCTATACCATCACCGTCTGAGTCTTGAAAGACCACCAATTTTTTCCCAGATATTTTATTCCCGGAAACGTCTTCCGCTTCATAACACACCCAATTAGATTGGTCTAACTTCAACTTACTTCCTACGTAATTGCTAGTAACCGAACAAGAATCTGCAGAAGTATCGATTCCATAATTTATATTTCGACAACCGCCTTCGTCATCACAATAAATTTCTACATTAACTGAGGTACAAGTAGTGTTGGTTAAAATAGACAACTTTGGAGAACTAAAATCAGATTGACAAGAAGAATCATTTTGATTTGTAGCTAGAACACCATCGCTTTCTACTTCTAAACCTACATTTCCTAAACTGTCTTCAGCCTGAACTTTTAAAGAGTAGGTTCTACCAGTGGTTAAATTCAGTCCACTTATTCTTAAAGGTTGACCGCCAGTAGAAAGACCCTGATAAACAACATTTCTGTTTCCTTTGTCAAGTAATTTGTAATTATAAGAACTGACATTTTGGTCATTAGTATAAACAAAAGCGTTGATTTCGTTTAAGCTACAAGTTCTATTCCCATCGTTGATACTGGTTATTGCTGGACCGGTCAAATCTATTGTAAACAGAATTTGGCTTTCAACTATCTGTCCAGATAAATCACAATTTATCAAAAATAAATGTTCGCCTTCTTCTAAGCCTTCAAGACTCTTAGAATGATAAGGCCCTTCATCTACAAAGCTGTTAACTGTTCCATTTTCTATATAAGTACAAGTTCCTGGTTTGTTGGTTACTACCTCTAAAAGGACCGATTCATAACCAATTAAACCATTAGGAGATAAAGATTCAATGTTCCCATTAGCTGAATAATCTACCTCAAATTTAATCGTTTCTAACTGTGAGAGTTCGCCCGCACCATTTTTACATTGAACATTAAGATTAAACTCTTTTTGAGTTCCTAAGAAACTGAAAGCAAAAACAGTTTCATGACTTTCTCCATAATCTTCAAAAGCAAATTCCATAGTAGAATAATCTTCAGAAAATTCACTATATCTACACTCTGTCTTGTCATCTGTATCTACTTTTAAAATTGTTCTAGTTCCTTCAAATATTTTATCTGGTTCTGCTTCTGCTTTAGTTATTTCAGGTGGTGTTGGGTCGTATTCTAAATTTATTTTTTGTTCTGGAGATAAGTCTCCGTCTAAATTTTCACAGACTACAAAAATGTTCTTGACCCCGCCCCTCTCTGGATAAGGAGTCAAAATATCTGTCGGAAACCGCTCTAAAGAATAAATATTTTCTTGACCAATAATTGTTCTAACTAAAGGTGTGTCTTGATAGTCAAAGCCCGATCTTGTATCAAATTTACATTCTTTAGTCGGTATTTTTGTAAAAAATCTAAAATCAAACTCTGGTTCTTTACTTATTCCCCATTTTTCTCCTTGGTAAATATATTGTGTTGGGTTAAGCAAAGTTATACCATAACCTTCAATTAAAATATCTCCACAAAACGGCTGAGCAAAATTACCTCCTAAATCGTCAGAAAAATAACAAATTCTGGTGTTCTCAGTAAGTTCGATTGTACCTTCATAAAGTTGATATTCTGGATTGTTACGATTTTCGCAACCATCCCCTAAACAAACAAAGGTATTTTGACACTCAAAGCCGTCACTCTCACAAATAAAATCTGCATTTACATTTTCTACAAAAGATCTTTCCCAATTGTAAGAGATAGGTTGTTCCTCCCTTAAACCTTCTTTTAACACTATTTGTGTTTTGGGAGGGGTAAAATCAATGGAAAAAGAGAAATAGTCTTCTTTCTCTTGATTAGTTAACAAATCTTTACACACCACTTTATAATCAGACAAATAGTTACCTTCTACAAAATTAGTTAATGGTCCAGTACTGTGACTTTTAAGTTCTTCATCTGCTAAAAAATCAGCCACTTTCTCGTTACTTGTTGTCCACAACTCACAAATTGCTGCAACATCAGTATCAACCATAAATTCAACCTTTGTCGTGGCTAGCACGTCGCCCAGTGATGGTTTAATAATATTTATTCCCTGTTCCAAATCAAAAGCATAAAATTTACTTTTGCTATTAGAATTTCCATATAAATCAGTACAAGTAACAGTTAAATTATAATAAACTCCTGAAAGCATTGTAAAAGTAACAGTCTTGCCTTGAACTTCTTCACCTATCCTATTTGTCAAAGGGTTAGCTCTTGGTAACACTGGAAGCAAATTAAATTCGCAAGACATAGTCTCGCTTTCTTCAGCAAGGAAAACAGTCAAATCCGTTTTGTCTGATTCTGTTAAAATCTCTTCGTTAATTGCAAAATAAGGTAGGACATTATCTACACTGACAAAAATTTCTTGAACACCTTCTTGATTAAAATAACGGTCTTTAGAGAAGAACTTAAGGCGATATGCTTCTTGGTTAATATTTTCAGTTAATTGACTTAAGATATCTATTTCAACTTGTTCTTCGTTGGAAAACTCTGACAAAGAGATAGTAGTAAATTCTTCACAATAATCAGAGACATTAGGCCCTACTCCTAGTAAACAGTAATTAAAACTTCCTACAAAAAAATTGTCCGAAATAGTAAAAGTTAGTTGAGGTGAATTCAAAGAAAGCCTCCTAGCACCATCAAACATAGAAGAAGGAGGGATTAGATCGGCCTTACATGCATCTTGTTCTGTTATAGCGAACTCGCTACAATCATCTATTTCATTATTATCACCGTCTTTAACACAACTACCTGCACCGTTTTCTGAACCAACCCATGCACATCTGTTCCAATTGCAACTATCTTCAGAATGAATAACTTGGCCATTAATAATTTCTAATCCTTGGTTGTTATTAGTACATTCCAATTCTGTTTGATAGGTGTAACAATTTGCCTCCAAAGAAGGTTGCTCAGGACAAGAAACACAAGAAGTCAGTTGACTGTCACTAAAACAGCTGCCTAAACTAGTACAGACTTCAGCCGTACAAAAATTATTTGAAAAAAGATCGCTTTCTGGACCACATGAAGAACAGCTGTCTCCTTCATAATCTTGAGGGACACAATATCCTTTCCCGGTTTCTTCTGTAGTTTGAGGCGGTATCTCTAATTCAGGAAATATTAAGCTGTAATCTACTATTTTATGTTCTCCACTATTTACCCATTGACACTCGGAGGTCAAACAATTATTTATTTGGCAAGCGTCTTTACTATTGTAATCAAAACAACTTTGAACTTCGGTACACACTTGACAAGAGTTTACTACGGTTAAAGATGAATCAAAGTAACAGAAATTACTTGTTCCTACTTCTGGTTCATCTGTTCCGTAACAAGCATCTCTTGTAAAATACAAACCAAAAGGGTCTGCTCCTTGAGATTGAACCGAACAGATCCCTGCGTCTTTACAAATAGCGTTTCCTTGAGATAAAGGGGAACAAAAACCGTTCCCTAAAACGGAACAATCATTTCTTTGGACAAGTTGGTTGTCTTGACAACTCCAGACAGTAGTCCTTTCTTCATTTAAACAGAAAGTTTGCCAACCTGTTTCTTGATTGTATTTTCCTGCACACACCCCGTCACCTACATATATTTCTTCTGTTAAAAGAGGTTCAGACCTTTGGTTGTTTTCATAAAGCACTACAATTTCATATTGATAAGAACTTCCCCACTCTAATTCTTCGTCTCTAAAGGAAGTAGATACAGGTGATACTTCAAATATGGAGTTATCGTTAACTCTTTTTATTTCATAACCAACAACTTCAGGGCACGGTTTTCCCCATGTGAGCTCGATTTTAGCTTCTCCCAAAACAGCTTGTCCCTCAAAAAAAGTTGCTGTCTTTAAGTCTTGGACATTACAGATAGGAATGTTTCTTATTAAATCTACTCTTAAAGGTGTTTCTTGTGACTCTTCTACTATTACCTCGTATGGTTGTTCTGTAGCAAAATCTCCTGAAGAAGCAGTTAATTGATAATTGCCAGGCCCAAGAGATATTTGAAAATACCCCTCCAAATTAGAAAAACTTCTCACGGCTCCGTTAACATAGATTCTAACACCAGGGGTTAAATCACCTTCTATATACGTTTCTCCTACTATCCCTTGTACTGGTAGGGGTGTTAGTTCAAAATTAATTTCTTCCAAAGATGTTTCTAAAGTTACCTGTCTTTCTTGCGATTCATAACCAGGTCTAGAAGCTCTTATTGAATAATCACCTGGAATTAAACCAGTTATCTCGTAAGTTCCAGTGTTTGTAGTTAGCGTCCCGTCTACTGGACCACTCCAACTAATAGTAGCTCTTTCCGGTAGTATATTTCCAGAAATTGTTAAGTCACCTGCTTCTTGTAAAATAAAGTTTTGTTCAGTTACCTGATTAGAATTAATTATTAGATCTCGGCTTTGACTAGTGTACCCTGGTGCATTTACTCTGACAAGATAGGATCTAGGAAGTAAAGAAGCGAAAGAATAGCCTCCTTGCTCGTCTGAGGTTGTTCTTTCACCATTATCCAAACTAATCTCTGCTCCAATTAATGGGTTTCCTTCACTTTCTGCATAAATAAACCCTTCTAATGTTCCAGCTGCTAATTCCGTTTGACACCAATTCAAACATTGTTCTGTGTTTAAGTTATAATCCTCGGCATCGATGTTAATTGATCCTGTTGTTCTAAAAGCAGATAATTGACTCTCCCATCTTGTTACCAACCCATTAGAACAATAAGGTCCTGCTCTGCTGCATCTAGGGGCACACCAGAGTGCGTCATTTTCTGGAGTTACTTCCTGCCCCCTTAAATCTTCTGTTTCCCCCCTATCTAAACCTAACTGTTGACATTTGCCCAGGGCATGGAAATCACAATCAACATTACATTTGACTTGTCTACATTCGGTAAATTGGTCACAAGACTGTGAAACAAAGTGTGTGTTTAAATTACAATCATCAAATCTATCACAATCAGTAGCGGCTTCTTCTCTAGTTACATCTTGACAATAAAATTGTTCGCTCCCTTCTGGAAATAAATAACAACCATCTTCTGCCAAAGCAGAAACAGAGATTAAAAATAGAAATAAAGCTAGAAATACTAAAAGTCGGCCTCTTTTTTTACTTGACATCTACTTCTCTTTAATAATGCCTTTTAATTTATAAATGTTCTCTCGAAGAAAAAGTGATTTAACTATCTCCTATACACCTGTTTCCATCACATCTTCCCAGAAAATCCCAATCTTGGTTACTGTCACAATAAAAATTTTGATTTTCATACTCTTGTTTACACCCTTTAGCAAAATGTGTGTTACTAACATCTTCTTTAAATTCTTCTAACAGAAGATGATTTTGGTTTTTGAAAACAACGTCCCCTTCCCATAACTCTTCACAACCATAAATTTGGCCATAACACCAACCTTCGTCATCGATTAAGGAAAACTGTTTTTTGCCAGAACAAACAACAGGGATGTCTTGGTTACAGCCCAAGAAGTTACTATTTCCACAAATTTTCTTTCCCTCTACCAAATCATCATTTATAGCCGGTTCGCCACCACAAACGTTACCTCTTAATCCATCACACTCGATCGTCTGCCTTTGTAATAAATATTGGTTTTCAAAACAGCCAGTCTCATCAAAACACGTTGCTTCGTCTACTATTTCTCCACCAACACAACAAGCGTGGTTTGCGAAAAAAGGATTTACTAGATCTTCTTCAAAGAAGTTTTCTCCGTTTGCATCCACTGTTTTCTTGAAATTGTGGTAATCTTCCCCAGGAACATAAGCTAACCTTCCTTCATCACCAGAATAAGGTAAACAAGCCATTACATTAACTTCAAGATCTTTTGGTAAAGCATAAGTGCACATTGGATCATCACCAGGATACGTGATCTCTCCTTCTAAATTCAAACTTAAACTTCCTATGTTAAGGCCGTAACTCCTTATTTCTTGATCTATGTCATTTATATTAATTCCAGTAAAACTACAACTATTAACATTAGAAGGAAAGGTTTTGCTACCTTCAATTGTTGTATCAATATTTCCTTCTTTTAATTTGAAATCGCCTACTTCAACATTTCTTGTGTTTATTTCTTCAACAGTAATACAAAAAGGGTCTTCCAAAGAGAGGGCGTTGGAGTCATCTACTAAATTTTGAAAGGTAGCTGTTGCTCTTGCAACATTGTCTAACTTAACCCTTACTTTCTGTTGATTTTCCAAACCATGATCGTCAATTACCTTAACTGTAAAATCTCCCGTGAAAGGAAAAGATAATTCTTCCCTTGTTTCTTCGCCAGTTGTTGTTTGTCTAACTATTAGTGTTTGTGTCCCATCTTCGTCAGGTTCATGTACTCTAGGATATAAAGAAATTTCAGTATTTGGCAAGACTAAATAATCGTAACCCTGTGCCGGGCATCTAGAAATATAATCCAACACTGGTTGACGGTTTTGTCTTGCATACCTAAATACGTAATCTTCTAGTCCTTCTCCTAAAGAACTAGTTGCTCTTATTTCAAAAATATCTGTTCCCTGGCCATCAACATTAATAAAAAGGGCATATTCAATACCTAAATTAGCGTATTTTTCATGGAAAGTTTTCTTTGTGCACTTAAAGAATTCTCCCACGTCCAAACAATCTTCGCCCCTTACTTCTACTTCGCTGCCATAAACAAATTCTTCTCCTTCATTAAGGTAATAGTTTTCTAAGTTGAAGTCTGGAAGTTGCCAATCCCAATTTAAGGGATCGATTATAGTTACTTTCAAGAAATCTCTTATTTTTGTTTTATAAAAAAAGCTAAACTCTGAAAGATGTACTAAGTCAAGACCCCTCAAGTTAAGTTTGATGGGATAATAAACTTGTACGTTTGCTCCTTGATCAGTTAAATCTACAGAAAATTCTGCCTCTTCAGAATTGACAATCACCGTTTCTGAAGTTTCTTGAAATATTTTCTCTTGAACACAAGCAGCTACTTCATCTTCTAAAAAAAAACTAAGTTCTTCTTCAACCACACTTTCTTTTATCTTATTTTTTCCAAAAAAGTGTCTTTCTGGGAAAATATATTGACAACTTTCCCCTTTACAAGGATAGTTAGCTAAATCTTCTTTGGCGATGGCATAAAAAACTTCTTTATCGTTAAACAAAACCCCATTTTGGTTCTCGATAAATTGACCTAAACCTCCTTTTTCTCCGAGCTCTTGTAAACCAGCTACTATCCCATCGCTTAAGCAGTCTTCAATATAAATTCTTAAAGCTTCTTTACCAAAAATACTTGTCAATATTTTTTCCTGCTCGTTTGAAAGTTCGCTCTTTTTAATAGAAGTTGCTAAAACTAGCAAGAAAATAAAAACAAAAAGAAGAATCAATCCTAGAATCATGAATACAGTTAATTGGCCTTTCTTATTCCTAAATCTAGTAGAACCCTTTTTTTTCATTATACAAAGTTAAACTATTTGTCCTTATAAAATTTAGTAAAAAACGCACTTAAGTTTTTAAAAGAACGGATAATGTACGGCATATGTCTAATAACTATCAAACACTAGAGGAGTTGACTAGCGAACGAGGTTTAGAAGATTTTCAACAGAGATTTAGTCGAAGTCCAATTTACACTGCCTTCGTAATGGCCCTTAGGTATGAACAAGTTGGACTGGAAATAGTCAAAGCTGACCGGACAAGAGGCCTGTGGGCAACAAGAAATGATTTAAACACAGGAAAGATTGAAGAGATTATTGAATATCATTCAACATATCAACATAGAGAAGAAAGTGATGTGGTTTTAAACGTAGACGAAGAGAGTCTTTTAACTATCTTCCATGAATTAAATGAATTGGATAAACATCCTCTTGATGCTATCAGTAAGTATAAGCCTCTCATCATAACACAAATAGGATTTAAAAATATTCTAAAATTAACCAAGGCATTAGCTAACTCTCAGTTTTCCCGTAAGTTGTGGCCATAATTGTTTAATATTTTCTTCAGCTTCGATATGTTGAACGCCTTCTTCTTCTGAGCAACTTAGCTTTAATCTGCCTTCAACCTGGTCTAAAAGTTCCCCCCTAACATAAAGATTTGAGTTTTCTATGTATTTACAAATGGGCGTTGTGAACCCTTCGTATTCCGCAATTAAAGCATTCTTAGAAACATCTGTACCTTCCAAATCCTTAACATTCCTTAACTCTTGAACCGCTTTAACAAGTTTGTCACCTTGTTTTAGAATATAAACGTCTCTGAAATTCCCCGCATCTTGGATAAAAGATTGAATTTCAGAAGTTCTTTCGTTAGCAAAAAGACCTCTTAACCATTCCCAAACTCTTTCCACAAAATTAGGGTTAAGATTAATCCCTGCTTTGTTAAAAATGACACTTTCTATTTGTCCGTTATACCACAAAATATTACCCTGGCAATTAGTAAATCCTTCCCCCTCCACACATTCTGTTTCAGACAAACCTAAAGCTTGCAGGAATGAACCTTCTTCAGAGTTAATTGGTTTGTTTAAAGACGTAGCTAAAGCGATTTTCCCGTCCCTGTATTTAACTACGCAAATATTGTTTACACAAGTATTTTTTTCTGTAGGAACTAATGATTCCCAAGCTTCATCGTTTCTATTAAAGCAGGTTGCTAAGGGTGTTTCTTGTTGACCAAAGATGTTTTGTTCATTTTCTCCAAAGAAAATTCCGCCTAAAAAGCCAACTTGAGATTGTGAATCCACTAAAGCTTCTTGATAGTTTGTACAATAAAGGGTAAAATCCTCGTTTTCAACTACTTCCACCAACTTATCAGCTAGCAATTTGGTTCTGCTTGACCATTCCCCATCTTCACAATAATTGTCTAGAATAAATTCCCCCTTATTTATACAGGTAGGGAAAGGACTGTTTTCGTTGGCCAAGAATTCTTGCGCCGTGATCCG
Source organism: uncultured Methanosarcinales archaeon (assembly GCA_964344755.1). GTDB lineage: Archaea > Nanobdellota > Nanobdellia > Woesearchaeales > GW2011-AR9 > CAYFOH01. Next base: position 20,912 of record CAYFOH010000012.1, on the reverse strand, counting down.
AGAATCGCCCAATCCTGAATTGATTACAAAACATTGTGTTGGTAATTGACAAAAACCTTCAGCTTGGTTGTTCCAATCTTTTTTCCTTGACACTTGTTGCCATTGGCCTTCAACACATCTATAATCTCTGTTTTCATCTACATGTTCTGACAAGAAAGTTGTTTCAGACATTTCTTCTACACACACATAACCGTTCCAACAAGCACCTTGTTGACAACAGGCAATTCCTGTCCGTTGGGTTGGATATTGAACCCCATAACTATAATCGGCTACTGCTAGATTGTCTGTTCTTTGCAGCATTGGTCTTTTAACTTGGCAGTTCCCTTGAAAAGTTAAAGTTAAAAAACTTGCTTCACCACTATCAAAGAAACCTTCTCTTAACTGTAAATCTACTTGTTCTTCCCTATCTAATTCCCTCTGGGTTTGTTCTCTTTCTGTTTCGGTTAAAGTTAAGGTATCTACTAGTTGGCCGTTATGGTCATAAAAATTAATAGTTGTAGGACAAGAAAAGTCCTGAGAGAAATGTAGCGGTACGTTCTTTTCTACAGCTATCCTTTCAGAGATTAATAAATCGTTGTTTGATAATGTGATCATTCCTTGGTCTGAATCTAACCCAGGATACCTTCTTTCATCTTCGATTCCAAAAAGATCCCAACTTTCTAAATCCTGTGAATTAAAAACATTAAATTCAGCGTTAGGTAGAAAATTTCTGCCCGGCACTGCAACACTGGAATGGTTTCTATTTTCTGCAGAAATCTCTGCAGGTTTTGTACGTAAATCATTAAGATCAGTTGTTGGTTCATAACCTACAAGACTTAATTGTTCTACACTCCAAGTGCTAACCGACCCTGTGGTTAAATCTTGTGGGGAACAAAATTGGCCTTCTTTAATGCTGCAAAAAGAAATGTCTTGCACTTGTTCGTTCTTGACATAGTCCGCTGCATTACAGCTGTAAAAGCCTTGCTCGTCTTCTGTTAAAGAATAGATTATTTGTTGAGGTAATTTCTTAGCTCTTATATTACCTTTTGTGAAGAAAACATTTTTGTTAGGCGTAATCCGTGTTTCTTCCCCTTCTTCGTTCACAAAGTAAAGATCGTAAAGGCCTTGATGGTCATAATTAATAGTGTAACCTGATTCTCCCGGTTCACCAGGTAAAGGAAAAGTACATTCTGAAAATGAACAAGAGAAAGTGAAAGGAGATGTTTTTCTTAAATTCGAAGAACCTACATTTGATAGTTTTTCCTTAGCTATTAGTGCTAATCGAACTTTATTTTGATTAACTAAAGACATCTCTGAAGGACCAAGGTTTAAGCCAAAGGGTTCTCCCTCGACTTCCCAAAATAAATCAACTTCTTCATTATTAAGGAAGGGTAAGGTAGCAGAAGAAAGAGTAGAACTAACTTCACTGTCTGGCATACTAATCGTTGTACTAAAAAGTCTAAAAGGGGATATGCGTTCAGTAATTGTATTGTAAGATACACATTCTTCTTTGTTCACAATATCGTTACCATTTTCTGGATTAGAATAAACCAAACTGACACAAAATTCAACCTCTTGGTGTTCCTTTACTAATTCTAGCCTTTGTTCTTTTACTTCATACCCTACCTCAAACTCCACATCCATTACTGTATCACCTTCACTTAAAGACAAAGATTTCCAACAAGCATTTTCTGCACCTTCAGCAACAAAAGTTTCTTGATCTATATTACCACAACATTGGCCCTCTTGCCAAGCATTTCCGCCAAAACTGTTTTTACAAGCAACTTCAGCATCATCTAAGCTGTTTATCCAAGAACTGTCTCCTGGTTCTCTGCCGGGTTCTCCCGAACAAAATAAACTTTCTCCATCATTACTTAAGTAGGCTTTTTTAACAATGATATTGTTGCCTTCTGTAGGACTTAGTCTAATCCCTTCAACATTTCTAAAACCGTCTTCTGGCAAATCAATTTTGATGTGAACTGTATCTTGTTTTAAAGGAAAAGCCACATTGTCTGCTAAAGCTAATACATAATTATCATAATAGATCTGGTTGTCTCTTCCAAAAATTTGTAATTTAATATCTACTGGATAATTTATTTCAAGATTTTCTTTTTGTCCATTCTGGTCAACAAAATCAATAAACAAGTCTAAGTGGCTATAACCAGTAAAATCAACGCCACCAGAATAAAAATCTTTGTAAGCCGTCATTAAATTCAAACTGGACTGATCTTCTAAATTGTCTCCTTCATTAAATTCCCTGAAAGGTAAAGTGAAAAGGGCGTCTCCTGCTTTCCTAAATTTAGGTGTTCTGATATTGTCTTCAACTTCAACACCGTCTCTTCCACATTCTGCCCAAGCATAACGGTCGCCTTCTTGGTAACAATAAAATTGGTTAGTATTAATAATGTTGCTATTGTCAACTAAAACTCCTGGTTCTAAGCCACCAAGATTATTTTCATCACAAGTTAACCATTCTTTGTTGTTGGAAACTATGTCTTTGTCCTTTAAACTCATGATTTCAAAATCTATACTTGAAGCTTGCACCCAACACCATCCGCTTTCACAAGAAAATTGGGCTTTGGTCTCTTCTTTAGCTCCAACATTTTCTTTGTTCAAACATACGAATTCTTTGTTAGAAGTAGTTCTACCTAAATCATTGGGGCTGGCCCCACAACAAGAACCGCCGTCTACGTCTGTCCAATCGCCATCTTTTTGATTACATATTTCACTACAATCAAAAATTTTCCGTATCCCTTCTTCAACAAATAAAACTTCATCTTGGCCACATTGTACTTCTTTTGATTCCCATACGTAATTATTAGAATTTTTTTGACATTCATAATAAAGAGATGTGGTTTCTCCCTTAAGTCCTACAATTAATCCTTCATTACTTTTGTCACAACTTAACCAAGTATATGACTCTACGAAACCATTGTACCCACAAAGGAAAGATCTTTCTTCTAAAGTAACATCTTTTCTTAACATACAAGCAGCGTCATGGTCTTGACCAAAAGACCAGGTTCCTTTTTTTAATACATCGTCATGGGAATACCTTCTATAAAAAGAGTTGGCTCCATCAAGATTATAACTTCTGTAGCTACCATCTATTTCAAAAACCTGTGAAGCTATTGATGAAGGTCCTGCTTTTATTATTTTGCCTGATTCAACAATCCAACCATTACACTCATTCGAAGCTGACTTAATGCTTCCGCCCACAAAAAAATTGCCTCTTTTAACTTTTTCCAAATCGTATTCTTGAGCTAAAAGATAACATCCTTCATTGGGAAGAGGTAAATTCTGCCATTCACAAACTTCCTCATGAAAAGTTGGCGGTGTATTATCTGTTCCATGCCCAATATACCTAAGATCCAGTTTAGTAGTTACTCCTTCACCAAATCCTTCTGACACTATCTCTCCAACTACAATTGCCTCGTCTGGACTCAATTCATCTCTTAATGGGCCTAAGGGACATGTTCCATCATCTAAACCAGCACCAGAAACTCCAATGCCATAAGTATATGTAAACCCGTTCTCTGAAATATATTGACCTGTTTCGTCAACTTCCCCCAAAACTAAAACAACACTCAATAGTAAAAGAACTAGTACTATCACAAAACCTCTTTTTGTACTCATTATAACATTAATATAACAATTAAAAAGAATTTATAAACTTACCGACTCAACAACTTTAAAAAATTCTGTAAGTCCTCGGCACTACGAATTTCTTCTTTCTTTAAACTAAAATTATTAAAAACAACTTTAACACCATACTTTTTACATATTTTTAAATTAAACATAATTCTACCTAGTTTACTTCTATCTTTCAAAACATCTGAAAAACTAATTCCTATTGACTTTCCTTTATTTACAGCAATTTTACACAAAATTTGATCTAACCCACCTCTTAAATAATGTACGCTATCTTTATAATGGATGTCTTCAACACCAAGAACAATATCAATTGGAGCTTTTTCCAAAGCAAATCTTAACATTTTTTCTGTCTTTGGCTTATACACTTTCAAACCCTTGCCTTTACACATTTTCAATAATTCTTTAGGAGTCTCAGCTTTGATTAAGGAAACAAAATTCACTGTATTAAAACCTAACTCCTTGCTTAAATTGATAATTTCCTTACTTTCTTTCATTAACAAAATGTTTTCCATAAAGACCAAATACATCAAACACTTATATATTTTACCACTTCTTAGGAAAGATTTATAAAAAAAGTAACTAAAAAACCTGTACTTTGGCCTATTAGAGGACATCGCAAAATGGAAATCACATATAAGAACGAAACAGAACAAGCTACAAAGAAACTTGATATAAAAGGAAACACAGTAGCTCAATTTCTAGAACGAATTAAAATTAACCCTGAAACTGTTTTAGTAGTAAGAAACAACACAGTTATCACTGAAAACACCAAACTTAATGACAAAGATCATTTAGAAGTTCTTAGTGTAGTTTCTGGAGGCTAAAAATGGACTGTTTGAAATGTCAAAAGCCCCCCGTAATTAACTTACAGCACGGCCCTCTATGTAAAATTCATTTTATTGATTACTTTGAAGAAAAGGTTTTCAGAACAATCAGAAAATTTCAATTAATTGATAGGAATGACAAGATTTGTGTAGCTGCCTCCGGTGGAAAAGATTCTTTGGCTGTTTTATACCTCACAAAAAAATATCTAAAAATAAATAATCTTCCTAACAAATTTTTTGCTCTTGTTTTAGATGAAGGTATTGAAGGTTACAGAGCTTCAACTATTGCAGACCTGCAAAAATTCTGTAAAGAACATCATATTGACTTACACAAAGTAAGTAATAAAGAAGAATTTGGTCATACTTTAGATGAATCGCTACAAAAAATTAAAAATAAAAAGCCTTGCAATATTTGCGGTGTCTGGAGAAGATACCTTCTTAATAAATATGCTAGAAAGTTTGAAGCTACCAAACTAATTACCGGACATAATTTAGACGATGAAGCACAAGCAATTTTAATGAATTATTTTAAGGCTAACTCTAAATTAGCTGCCAATTTAGGACCAATATCTGGCGTACAAGATCATGAATTGTTTGTAAGAAGAGTAAAACCCTTGTATTTGTGCACAGAAAAAGAAACTAGGCTGTATTGTCTTCTTAAAAACTTTCAAGTTAGGTTCGAAGAATGTCCTTATTCTAGAGAAGGGTATCGTTCACAAATAAGAGATATGTTAAATGATTTTGAAAATAAGTACAAAGGAACCAAACAAGGCATTATTCAATCTTTTTTAGCTATCTTGCCTTTACTAAAAGAGAAAAAATTAGAACGAAAATCAGTCAATCTTTGTAAAAACTGTCAAGAACCTGCTAATCAAGAGATTTGTAATGCTTGCAAAATAAAAGGAATTTTACAAAATGAATAGGTACCATCGCCAAGAAATTTTAATTGGAAAAGAAAAACAAAAATTACTTCAAAATAGTAAGGTAGCAATTATTGGAGTTGGAGCTATTGGAACATTAACAGCAGAACTTTTAGCTAGAGCAGGAGCTAATCTTTTATTAATTGATAGGGACATTATAGATTTAACTAATTTACAAAGACAAGTTTTATTCAGCGAAGAAGATCTTAACAAAAACAAAGCAGATGTTGCTAGAGAAAAATTAAGTAAAATAAATTCTACAATAGAAATAAAAGCTGCTAATATTCACTTAAATTCACAGAACATTTCTATATTAAAGAAATGTAATTTAATATTAGATTGTACAGATAATCTTAAAACAAGATACCTTATTAATGATTTTTGTAAAAAAAACAAACTTCCTTGGATTTATGCTGCAGCTATTAAAAAACAAGGAATGATCATACCTTTCTTTCCTGAAGGTCCTTGTTTAAATTGTTTAGGTACAAAAATAACAAGAGAAACATGTAACGTTTTTGGTGTATTAAATACAATTACATCTTTGGTAGCTACTTTGCAAACCTCTTTAGCCATGAAATTTTTAACTAAGGAAGATATCCAAACAAAACTATTTCAAATTAGTTTAGATAAGTTATCAATTAACAAAATAAATATTAACAAAAAAGAAGATTGCCCTACTTGCAATAAAAAATATCTTTATCTTAAACAAAAACCTACTTTAAAACTGAAATTTTGTGGTCAAAATAAGTATCAAATATTAGGAAATATGAAAAAAGACCCAAAACACCCTAAAATTAAGATTTTTGCTGATGGAAGAGCTTTAATAATAGCTAATTCACTGGAAGAAGCTGAATCGTTATATTCTAAATTTGTAGGAAATTAGTCATTTATAAAGGAAATTTTTAAATAGTCTTAGTTCATTTATAAATAAATTGGCCGAGGGGGTTTTATATAATGGTAAAAAAAGTAAAAAAAGGTAAAAAAGAGATAAGTATTGTTAATATTGTAGTTTCTACGGGATTAGAAAAAGAAATCCCTTTAGAGAAGATGGCTGCAACTTTGCCTAACACTGAATATAATCCAGAACAGTTCCCTGGGCTTGTTTTAAGAATAAAAGATCCTAAAACATCAGCTCTTATTTTTTCTAGTGGAAAAGTTGTTTGTACAGGGGCAAGAACTTTAAAAGATGTAGATAGAAGTATAAAAAATATTATTAAGAATCTGAAAGTGTTGAATATAAATGTGACTATTGAACCAGAAATAACTGTTCAAAATATTGTGGCCGCAGGTAGTATTGGAATGGATCTGAATCTTAATATTTTAGGTGTGAAATTACCACACACTGAGTACGAACCAGAACAATTTCCTGGATTAGTTCATAAATTAAGAGGCACGAATGCAACTTTTCTTCTATTTAGTAATGGAAAAATAGTCTGTACAGGAACTAAGACTGAAGAAGAAGTTCATGAGGCAACTAACCAACTAATTGAAAACTTACAAAATATTTTAAACAAATAATTTTTATTTCTTTTATTATCTTGTCTAGTGTAATAAAGATTAAATAAGATCATATCTCTTTTTTAAAAGGGGGTTGTGCATATGGAAGTTGATGAACAAATAAAACTATTTAGAGGATTCATCGAACAGAATTATTATCCTGAATTACTAGAAACTGTAAGAAAAGGTAAATCTTTCATGATTATAGATTTCTCCAAATTAATTCATTTTAATAGTGAACTTAGTGAGTTGTTATTAGATAAACCAGAAGAATTACTTAAAGCTGCAGAATTGTCAATAAAAGAGTTTGATTTACCAAAAAAAATAACTAAGTTTAGCTTAAGACTAACTAATTTGCCTATTTCTCAAAAAATAAAAGTTAGTGAAATTAGAAGTAAGCATCTTGAAAAATTAGTCTGGATGGAAGGCATAGTTAGGAACAAGTCAGAAGTTCGTCCACACGTAACAGCAGCAAAATTTGAATGTCCTAGTTGTGGTAATATATTGAATGTTTTGCAATTAGATAAAAAATACAAAGAACCAACCAGATGTGGTTGTGGTAGGAAAGGCAAGTTCAAAGAGATTTCAAAAGAGTTAGTTGATGGTCAGGGGTTAATTTTAGAAGAATCACCTGATGATCTTGATGGGGCACAGCCTAAAAGAATTAATGTTTTTCTTAAAGACGATTTAGTTTCTCCAATTTCAGAAAAAAAAACAAGCCCGGGTTCAAGAGTGATGCTAGTTGGTTGGGTCACAGAAGTGCCTGTTAATTTAAGGAGTGGAGGAAGAGCCACTAAATATGATTTAATTATAGAAGCTAATTATATTAAACCAACTCAAGAAGAAAGTACCAATCTTAATATTTCTGAAGAAGAAATGGAAAAAATAAAGGAAATAGCAACTTCAGAAAACCCTTTAAATGTCCTAACCAAAAACATTGCTCCCTCTATTTTTGGTCATGTTAAAATAAAAGAGGCCCTTGTTTTGCAGATGGCTGGTGGTTCAAGAAAAATACGACCAGACGGTGTTTCAACGAGAGGAGATATGCACATTCTTTTAATAGGAGATCCAGGAGCAGGTAAGAGTCAACTATTGAAAAGAATAACTAAAATAGCCCCTAAATCTAGATTTACTAGTGGGAAAGGTGCTAGTGCTGCAGGTTTGACAGCTAGTGTAGTCAAAGATGAGTTCTTAGGAGGATGGAGTTTAGAAGCAGGTACATTAGTTTTAGCCAATCAAGGTTTTGCTGTAATTGATGAAATGGATAAGATGACTAAAGAAGATCGTTCTTCTTTGCACGAAGCTTTAGAACAGCAAACAGTTAGTATAAGTAAAGCAAATATTCAAGCCACACTACGTTGTGAAACTACTGTTCTAGCAGCAGCTAACCCTAAGTTTGGGAGATTTGACCCTTATGATTTAGTGGCTAATCAAATTAATCTTCCTCCTACTTTAATTAACAGATTCGATCTTATATTTCCTATTAAAGATCTTCCAAATCGAGATAAAGATGAAAAAACAGCCTCGTTTATTTTAAGTTTACATAAAGATCCAGAATCTATTACTTCTACAATTGATAATGATTTATTTAAAAAATTCTTTTCTTACATCAGAAAAAATGTATCTCCTAAAATGACCGACGCAGCTATAGAAGAGTTGAAAAATTATTATGTAAGCATGAGAAATTCTGATAGTGGAGATGAAAATGGAGTTAAAAGCATTCCTATAACTGCAAGACAACTTGAAGCTTTGGTAAGATTATCAGAAGCTGCAGCAAAAATTAGGTTAGCTAAAAAAGTTACAAAAAAGGATGCTCAAAAAGCAATTGAATTAGTAGACTATTGTCTTAATCAAATAGCAAAAGATTCAGAAACTGGAAAAATTGATATTGATAGGTTGAGTAGTAAAATTACAGCTACACAAAGAAGTAGTATTGGTGTTATCAAAGAACTGATTAACAAAGTAGAAGAGGATTTACAAAACAAAATAATTCCTGTAGAAGCAATTATAGAAGCTGCACAGGAGAAAAATATATCTAAAGATAACATTGAAGAAACATTAGAAAAACTAAGAAGATCAGGAGATATTTTTGAACCTAAAAGAGGTTTTATTCAAAGGTTATAAAATGCCAAGATTTAAAAATCAAAAAGGTCCTGTAATACTTAAAATAGTTATAAAAGAGATTGATATAAATAATCCTAAAATTAAAAATAATTCTTTAAACCTTATGGCAAATATTTTACACAAAGAAAAAATAGGATCAATTACTAACTTTTTGCTTGATGATGGCACTGATAAAATCATTTTAAGATCTTTTGAAGAAAATAAAAAAATAAAAAATTTAAATGTAGGAGATAGCATAATTACTATTAGCTCATTAAGAGAGTACAATAATCAAATATACTTATCTCCAGATATTATTAAAAAGATATCACCACTTTGGCTTAAAGTTAGATCCTTAGAATTGAAAGATATAATTAACTTTAAGGAAGAAATTAAAGAAAAATATGAAATTAAAGATTTAGAAGATACTTTTTCGCCAAATCTTAAATTAATTAATTTAGTTAAAAGTCTTGATCAAGGAGAAGGTGTTTTAATAGAAGAAATTATTGAAAAGTCACCTTTTGAAGATATTGAATATTTAATACAAAAAATGTTGGAAAAAGGAGATCTTTTCAAAAACCAACCTGGAAGAGTTAAAGTTCTTTAACTAATAAAAAATAAAGGTGTTATGTAAACTTCAATAACACCAGCTATTATTAATAATCCTAAACTAATTAAAACTAGATCTAATGAATCGATTAAAACTCTATCATTTTTTAAATTGTGTTTAATCAAAGCTATAGAAATAATACCTCCAGCTAATCCAGCTATAAAATAAGAAGCAATCTCAAAAAAACCGTGAGTCATATATCTCAAAAAGCTAAATGTTGCTATTCCAAAGTATGATGAGAGACTTGTAAAACCAATGATGCTAGCAGTATTAGCTATTTCATTTTTTACCAAACCACCAACTGCTGCAGCAATCACTGAAGCATTCCAAGTTAATATAAAAATAGCACCAGTACCATATAAAAAAGAAAAAATCAAACAAAAAAATAATACTTTTAAGTTATTTAAAAAAATTCTACTAAAAAGGTCTGTTTTAGTTACTTCTCCAGTTACTTGGGCTTGAATAACATTATTAACGTTAGAAATAGCATTTTGTTGTAAATTAAAAACAGTAGATGTTGTTGAACTTGGCAAAACAATATATAATAACGAAAGAGCAACAGTTATACCCATAAATAAAAACATTAAAAAAACCAAAACCTTAGAATGTTCTCTTAATAAAAAAAATTCTGTATTATTTTCTAAGTCTAACTCTTCTTCATTTTTTATAGTAGTGTATAATAAAGGCAAAGTAGAAAGAACAATTAGAAAAACCATCAACAAACTTGCACCTTCACTAAAAACTAAAAAAGATAAAAAAAGAGCTATAACTGAATAAATAAACCCAGCCAAAAACATTTCCCATGGTTTCTTTTTTATCAAAAAAGGATTAAATAAAGATTCTAAGACCATATTTTTGAAGTGTTAATAGAGTATAAAAGCCTTTCTTTTTATTTAAAAGAAAACATACACCCCCTCATTTCTTATGGAGATAGGTTAAATTAAAAATTTATTTATTTTTATTTTTTTTATTTATGTTATTATTAATTTTTTTTTAGTTTTTGTTTTGTTGGTTTATTAAAATAAATAAATAAACATTATTCTTTTCTATATTGAAAATAATTAATTTATTCTTAATAAATAGATTCTGTATTATATTAACTAAAATATAATTATTAAACGAGAGTTTACAAATTAATCTTATTTATATAACAACATAAAAACATAAAATTAATTAATTAGAGTTATTTCCATAAGAAATAAAGGGGTGTGGAGTAAGGAGGGATTGAATGTGAAAGTAGGTCAATTTTTTGAAAATTTTTTGAAGAAAGATTCTTTATTTAAAGATAAATCTGTTTTAATGTCTTCTTATTTTCCTCATGAAGTAATTTATAGAGAAGAAGAATTACAAGAGATTGCTAACATTTTAGCGCCTGCTTTAAGATTAGAAAAACCATCTAACTTATTTGTATATGGGAAAACAGGAACAGGTAAAACTTTGTCTGTAAAATCTGTTTTAAAATCAATGTTAGATATTTGTGAAAAAAATAATATTCCTTTCAAACCGATTTATATTAATTGTAAGTTAAAAAGAGTAGCAGATACTGAATATAGATTAATAGCGCAATTAATAAAAGAATTTGGTAAAGAGATTCCTTCAACAGGTTTGCCTACTGATGAAGTATATAATATATTTTATAAATTACTTGATGAAAAAAAAAACATAGTTTTATTAGTTTTAGATGAAATAGACCATTTAACTAGAAAAATAGGTGATGAATTACTTTATAATCTTACTAGAATTAATTCAGAACTAACTAAATCTCAAATTTGTTTAATTGGGATTTCAAATAATCTTATCTTTTCAGAAAGTTTAGATCCAAGAGTTAAAAGCAGTCTATCTGAAGAAGAAATAATTTTTCCACCTTATAATGCCTTACAAATTCAGGACATTTTAAAAAGGAGGTCAGATCTTTCTTTTCAAAAAGATACTGTAGAAATGGGTGTAATTGAAAAATGTTCTGCTTATGCTGCTAGAGAACATGGTGATGCGAGAAGAGCAATAGACTTATTAAGAGTTGCAGGAGAACTTTCGGAAAGAAAAGGATCTTTAAAAATAACCATTGATCATTTAGACGAAGCAGAAAGACGTGTTGAAGCTGACAAAGTAATAACAAGTGTTGTTAACCAACCAAAACAATTTAAAATAGTCTTATATTCTATTTTACTGCTTTCTTCTCCTAAAAAAAATTTTTATACTGGAGAAATTTATGAGATTTATAAAAAAATATGTAAGCAAAACAATTTTAATCTATTGACACAAAGAAGAATTTCAGATATTTTAGCTGAGTTTGACATGTTAGGGATAATAAATGCTAAAATAATTTCTAAAGGAAGGTACGGGAGAACAAGAGAAATTTCTTTGTCAATTGAAGAAAACATTATTTTTAAGCTTAAAGAGATCTTAGAAAAATCGTTAGGTGTTTAATTAAATTGGAAAAAAAAAATTTATTGAAGAATTATTTGAAAAAGAAATCTTAGTTAATGAAGAAACACTTGGCCATGCTATCAAAGTTGATTTGATCAACAAAATCAAAAACGAAAAAGATTTATTAGTTATTAATGAAGATTACCTCGAAATTCTGGACAAAGAATCAATTATGGTTGACTGGTATGAATTTGATAAATTACGTGTTGATGTTGAGAAAGATAGAGATGAAGATCTTTATCAAACTCAACTACAAACTTTTAGAAGCACTAATCTTTCTTTAAAAACTCCTTCGTTCGAACAAAAACAACAAATATCTAGTTTGGAATCGGAAATAATATCCTCTGAAACTAATTTTTTAAATGACCCTGAGACTTACGAAGATCCTAATAACTTATCAACGATAGAAATTCTTTTTCCAATAAAATATTTTGAAAAAAAATATAATATCCAAGATTTCACTAAAATTTTCTTATCTAGATACAAATTTTTAGAAAACATATTAAGAAAAAGAATTGAGCTAAAAAATGTAACGTCTATTAATCGAATTTTAGGTAAAAATGAAAAAGAACAAGTAAGTCTTATAGTTTTGGTTAAAGAAATAAGAGAAACTAAGTCTAAAAATATTTTACTCACTTTAGAAGATGTAACAGGAAATATCAATGCATTAGTGTCTACTAATAAAAAAGAACTTTTTGGTCTTTGTAAAAGTTTAGTAGTAGATGAAGTAATTGGGATAGTTGGAAATTATAGTAATGATTTTATTTTTGTTGATGATATTATATGGCCTGACATCCCGCTTAATAGGCCTCTTAAAAAGAGTTCTGAGGAAGAATATATAGTTTTTTTGTCTGATATTCATGTAGGTTCAAAATATTTTTTAGAAAAAGAATTTATAAAATTTTTAAAATGGATAAGAGGGGAAGTTGGTAATGAAGAACAAAGAGAAATATCTAGGAAAATAAGATATGTTTTTATTGCAGGGGACTTAGTTGATGGAATTGGTATTTACCCTTCACAAGAAAAGGAATTGGATCTTTTGAGCATACATTCACAGTACGAAAGTTTTACTAACTTAATAAAGAAGATACCTCTTGATAAACAAATAATTATTTGTCCAGGAAACCACGACGTAGTACATTTAGCTGAACCGCAACCAGCGTTTAATAGAGAATTTGCACCAGCTTTATTTGAATTACCAAACGTAACTTTAGTTACCAACCCGGCTACAATAAGAATAGGAAAAACAGATAATTTTGAAGGGTTTGTCATTTTAATGTATCATGGATACAGTTTTGATTACTATGTTGCCAACGTTGATGCTATACGTAATGGAGGAGGATATCATAGAGCAGATTTGATTATGCAATTTCTTCTTAAAAGAAGACATTTAGCTCCTTCTTTTAAATCAACTCCTTATTTACCTTTAGATGTCGAAGATCCTCTTTTAATAAAAACAGTACCTGATTTTTTTGTTTCTGGACACATACATTATTCTTCGGTGGCTAACTATCGTGGTGTAACCATGATTAGCGGTAGTTGTTGGCAGGCGAAGACAGAATTCCAACAGAAATTAGGACACGAACCCGAACCAGGAAGAGTACCTGTTGTTAATTTAAAAACTAGGGAAATAAAAGTTTTGAGGTTTATTTAAGTTTGAACAATGAATATTAAAGCGTCTCCTTTAATTAAGGAATATTTTGCAAGTATTGAAAGAGAAGTAAAAAAAAGTTATGATTTAGCTAAATTAGCTAGATCTAAAAAACTTGATCCTGAAGAAGATGTTTCTATTCCTTTAGCTAAAAACATGGCTGAGCGAGTTGTAGGTATGATTTCAGCAGTAGCCCCTCAAATTCTTGGCACTCAAGTAATAAAAAGAATATCTGAATTAGAGAAAGAGTATGAAGCACTAGATTGGAGAGTTGGATTTAAAATAGCAGTAGAAGTGGCAAGAGAAGATTTTTTCAAATGTAAAGACAAAAAAGAGGCTATTGAAATCGGAATAAGAGTTGGTTTCGCTTACTTAACTTTAGGGATTGTTTCGGCACCTTTAGAAGGTTTTATTGGAATTAATATAAAAAAAAGAACTGATGGCAAAGAATATTTTGCAATTAAATATGCTGGCCCAATAAGAGGTGCAGGTGGTACAGCTGCTTCTACGTCAGTTATTTTAGCAGATTATGTTAGGACGCAGATGGGTTATTTCTCGTATGATCCTAATGAAAAAGAAATTAAAAGGCATACTACAGAAACATTAGATTATCACGAACGTGTAACTAATTTACAATATAAGCCTTCTGAAGAAGAATTGAATTTTATGATTTCTAATTTACCTATTGAAGTAGATGGGGATCCTACTGAAAAATTTGAAGTTTCTAATTATAAAGATTTACCTAGAATTGAAACAAATAGAATAAGGGGAGGTGTTGCTTTGGTAATTGCTGAAGGCTTATGTCAAAAAGCACCGAAGTTATGGAAAAGATTAGGAAAGTGGGGTGAGGACTTAGGTTTAGGACATTGGTCATTTTTACAAGAATTTCTTAAATTAAAAGAAAAAATTCATTCTAGCCATGAACAAAAAGATAAGGATAAAGAAAAACAAAAAGTTAAGGCAAATAATACTTTTATAATGGACATGGTTGCAGGCCGACCTATTTTGACTCATCCTTTAGCAAAAGGTGGTTTTCGTTTAAGGTACGGAAGAAATAGAACTTCTGGTTTTTCTTCTTCAGCAGTACACCCTGCAACTTTAGCGGTTCTTCAGAATTATATAGCAATTGGAACACAATTAAAAACTGAAAGACCAGGTAAAGCTACTACCATAACGGTGTGTGACACTTTGGAGGGCCCTATTGTAAGATTAAAAGAGGGTTCTTTAATTAAATTAAGGTCTGAAAAAGAAGTAAATTTAAATTTGAATAATATAGAGGAAGTTTTTTTTTTAGGAGATATTCTGTTTAGTTATGGTGATTTTTCAGAAAATGGTCATACTCTTGTCCCTGCTGGTTATTGTCCTGAATGGTGGGCGTTAGAATTAAAAAAAAATATGCAAAAAAGCACATTGATTTCAATAAAGAAAGAAAGATTAAATGTTTTAATTAATTTCCCTCTGGAAAACATCCCTACATTTGATGAGGCAATAAACATTTCTAAAGAAATGAAAGTTCCTTTACATCCTGAATATATACTTTATTGGAGCCTTGTTTCTGTGGATAAAATAAAGAGAATAATATTGTGGTTAAAAGAAGGAAGTATAAAGAAAGATCTTCATAAAATAGTTTTACCTTATCATAAAGAGAGTCATTTCTTAGCTAAAAAATATTTTGAAGAGATTGGTTTAACTCATCTTGTAATTAATAAAGAAAACGTTGTTCTTAACGAACAAGAAACTAAAACTCTTTGTTTTTCGTTAGGAATAAAAGATAAAAGATCTTTAGAGGATTTAAATCTTCCGGAAATGAAAAACAGCTTACGGTTTATTAATTCTTTATCCTCTTATATAATAAGAGACAAAGCTGGTACCTTCATAGGTGCAAGAATGGGAAGGCCTGAAAAAGCTAAAATGAGATCTTTAACGGGCTCGCCTCAAGTTATGTTTCCTGTAGGTGAAGAAGGAGATAGGTTAAGAAGTTTTCAAGCAGCATTAGAAATAGGAAAGGTAAGAAGTTCATTTCCATTAAGAAATTGTCTTAAATGTAAAAACCAAACTATTTACTTATTTTGTGAAAAATGTGGAGATAAATGTTCTCAAGAATTTTTTTGCAGGTTTTGTGGACTAGTAGATAAAGACACTTGTCGGCATGGACCTACACAAAATTATAATAATCGTAATATTGATATTAAATATTATTTCAATCAAGCTAAAGAATTAATTGGGGAAAAAATACATCCAGATTTAATAAAAGGTATAAGAGGTACTTCAAACAAAGAGCATGTAGTGGAACATCTAGCAAAAGGAATTTTAAGGGCAAAACACAATATTTATGTGAATAAAGATGGAACTACAAGATATGATTGTACTGAATTGCCACTTACTCATTTTAAACCAAAAGAGATTCACACATCTCTTGATAAATTAAAAAAAATTGGTTATCATAAAGATATTAAAGGTCAGTCTTTAATTAATGAAAATCAAATATTAGAACTTAAACCACAAGATATAATCCTTCCAGGTTTTGACTCTCTTGAAGAGTCAGGACCACAAGTTCTCTTTAGAGTAGCTAAGTTTATAGATGAATTACTTGTTAAATTTTATAAATTAAAACCGTTCTATAATTTAAAGACTAAAGAAGATTTGGTAGGTCATTTAGTTATTGGTTTAGCCCCTCATATCTCTGCTGGATTAGTAGGTAGAATAATTGGATATTCAAAAACCCAAGGTCTAATTACGCATCCGCTTTTTCACGCGGGACTTAGACGTGATTGTGATGGAGATGAAGCAGCAGTTATGCTTTTGATGGATGCTTTACTTAATTTTTCAAGAAAATATCTTCCTAATTCAAGAGGATCCACTATGGACGCTCCCTTGGTTCTTACTGCATTTTTAGATCCAGGAGAAGTAGATGATCAAGTACATGGCTTAGATGTAGAATGGAATTATCCTTTGGATCTCTATGAGGCTGCATTGGAATTAAAAAAACCATGGGAAATTAAAATAGAACAAATAAAAGATAGGTTAGGTACTGAGAAACAATATGAAAACATGGGGTTTACTCACAAAGTAGATAATTTTAATAAAGGAGTATTATGTTCAGCCTATAAAACAGCTCCTACTATGAAAGATAAATTAACGGGGCAAATGGAAATTGCTAGAAAAGTAAGAGCGGTTGATATGGATGATGTCGCACGATTGGTTATACAGGGACATTTCTTGAAAGACATTAAAGGAAATTTAAGAAAATTTTCAATGCAAAAATTTAGATGTGTAAAATGTAATGAAAAATACAGAAGGCCGCCTCTTAATGGAAAATGTTCTAGTTGTAAAGGTAAACTTCTTTTTACAATTACAGAGGGTTCAGTTGTAAAATATTTAAGTCACTCTCTTTTTTTAGCAGAAAAGTACGACTTTTCACCTTATCTTAAGGAAACCTTGAATATCATAAAATCTAATGTTGATGGTGTTTTTGGCAAAGAAAAAGAAAAACAAGTAGGATTGAATAGCTTTATAAAAAAGAAACAATAATTAATTCATACAATCGTAATTAAGGCGTGTGGTATTTTTTTAATATAAATAATATTCTTTTTATCAACTAAGTCAAGATCTTCAAAAAGATTGATTGATTTTTCCCCAGTGATATGAAAATCTTTGGCACTTTCAATAAGTAATTTAATTTCTGTTTTATTTTTTAAATCACCTTTGTAAAAACTGCTAGTTAAATCTAACTGTATCTTTTTTTCCAAAAATTTTTTGCCAATTAAACTTGCATCTGTAACTACAACCAGATTTCCATTTGGGCCTTCTTTTATAGAAACAACAAATTCTTTCATATTTTTTTTACAGCTTTTTTATTTCCACAAGCATTGCACTTTAAATAATTAATTCCTTTTTCTTCTGTTAAAATTGTGTCTGGTTTATTACATTCTGAACAGTAAACAAATTCACTCACATATTTGTTTATTTTTTTGTTAATTACGGATGCAGCGACTTTTGAACCCAAAATCACTCTAAAACCTACTTTTTTTCCAGGTGTAGCCAATTCTCTAAGAAGATATTTCATGAGATGTTGTTCTTCTCTTCCTAGTGTTTTGGCGATTTTATTAAGATTAACAAGGATTGTTTTATTCCCTTCAAGATGGCCTTTTATTTTATCTATTTTAAATCGTTCTGAAGCTGTGTTTATTTCTGGTAGTTCTGATTGCGCTTTCTCTAACAAATCATTATAATTCTTCATCTTATGTTAAGAACGGCTTTCTTTTATAAAGCTTTACTCATTGGAAGGCTAAATCAGAAACTTTTATATACTTTAGAATCCACTTCAGATACCAACATAACTAAAAGAGGTGTTTATAAACATGGCAGGTTTGGAATTGGCTGAAGTAATTTTGGCCGTAATCATTGGTACATTAGCTGCGATAGTCTATTCGTTAAGGGTACTTATTCTGCTGGAAAGGAGAGTAGCTTCTGTAGAAACTAACATTCAAAAAGTAACAGCAAAAATTTTAAAGGAAGAAGAGGCAATAAAGAAAGCTTTGGGAAGTAAACGAAAGACAACTCGTAAAAGAAAGCGTTAATTCTTCTTAGTCTTTTTATTTTTTGTTTTTGAAGTTTTTTTAGGTTTGGCAACCTTTTTAACTTCTTTTTTAGATTTACTTGAAGTCTTTTTGGTTTTACTTTTTTTCTTTGACTGTGCTTCTTTTTTTTTTACTTGTTGTTTTATTTTTCTTAGTTACTTTTTTTACTTTAGATTTACTTGATTTTTTAATGTCTTTAGTAATACTTTCGTTTTCCTTAGCCAGCTCTTTCTCTATTTCTTTTATTTTTTTTTCAATTTCTTGGATTTTTTTCTTATTATCATCTTGTGTTAATAATTCCCCACAATCTGGACAATGAAATTCATAATCCATGGATTTATCAAAATTTAACCTAATGCATTGGCTGTCGCAAATGAAAAATATTTCTTTATTTTCTTCTTGTAATCTATTTTTTAACCTATTTAAAAGATTGATCTTTGATTTATGATAACTAAATTTAATGTTGTTTGGAATGAGGGTCCAGTAATATATATACCATCCTTTTTGTTTGTCTTTTTTACGATTGAAACTAATAAGGTTATGGTTGTATAATAGGTACAACATTTTTCTTACAATCTTAATATCTTTATTTATTTTCTTAGCTAAGTCAAATTCAGATACATTTTCTTTACCTAATAATTGTTTAAGTAAAGGGAATCCTTCTTCTCCTAGGATGCCAGAAATTACCTGTTCAATTTTCTTCTTTGTTAATCTCATATTTCTTTTTTATAAGTAGTGACATCGCTTTTAAAAGTTTCGCTTTTTATTAAGTCATTAAAAGTTAAACCCTTTCTTTTTGCTTGATCCAAAGAAACGGCCCAACAAGCGCCAGTGTCTCTGAGGTCTTCTAGCATGAGAAAGTACCATGGTTCTTTTGAAAACTTGATTCCTACCCAACTTTCTGCACCAAATATCTGTGAAAATTTATGTAATTGTTCTATCTCTTTATTTTGGAAATATTTTTTTCTATCTTTAGTAACTTTACATTCTATTGCTAATCTTCTAGAAGCGTTGCCTGCAAGAATATCAGGTGAAGGAAATCTACTACTCCCACTTCCAGCGCTCCTAATACAAACCCACCCTAACTCATTAAAGAGTTTAATCAATTCTCTTTCTCCTTTTGATCCTTTAGCTTTGGCATTCATTATTAAATTCTTATTCTCATAAAATCTTCTGCAACAACACTATTATCAAAATAAGACCTCGCTTCTTCAACTATTTTTTCAGTTGATTTATAACGTTGGCTAAGATGTGTAATTACTAATTTTTGTGCATTATTTTCAGATGCTATAAGAGCGGCTTCTTTCACAGTGAGATGTTTGTACTTTCTGGTCTTATGTTTTATTTCATCGAGGTGTGTGCCTTCAGAGATTAATATATCTGCATTTTTAGCCAAACTATTTGCACCATTGCAGAGAGAAGTATCAGCTATATAACTTATTTTTTTTCCTTTCACAAGATAAGTTACATCATTCGATTTTATTTTTTTTCCTTTGTGAATGACATCTTTCCCTTTTTGCAACTCACCTAAAATAGGCCCACTTAGAGCAAACTTTTTGACCTTTGGGAGAGAAATTCTCCTCCTATCTTTTTCTATAAAACTATAACCAACACAATCGACAGAATGTTCTAATGGTTCAGCCTCTACTGTGAACTCTTCTTTATCTAAGAAAACCCCTTTTTTAACTTCAACTACATTAAAAGGAATAATATCTTTAGCAGCAAAACCTTTTAACATGTTATGGAGGTAATTTTTTGTTCCTTTTGGTCCGTAAATAAAAAGTTTTTTTGAATATTCGTCGGCACCCATTGTGCTCAATAAACCAGGAATACCAAAAACATGATCGCCATGCCAGTGGCTAATAAAAAGACGGGTTATTTTTGATGGCTTAACCCCAGCAATTCTCATCTGTCTTTGTGTACCTTCCCCACAATCAAACAAAAAACCTTCTTTTTTATATTTTATAAAAAAAGAAGAATGATTTCTCAATTTTGTAGGTTGCATAGATGAAGTACCTAAAAAAAGAATTTCTATCATAGATTAAAAGCCTCCCATACCATTTATTTAGAAAAAGAACATCTTTTTATATATTTATGTGAAATTATGGTTTAATTACAAAGTATTCTCTGCTATTATAACAGACAGTTCCGTCTAGTTTTTTAATATCCGAAGAGTATTCATTATGTAAAAGACTAGACAAGTGATCACTTTTTGATTTTCTTATGATACCGACATGTTCTCTAAATTTTAAATTGTAATTTCCTTTTAGAGAAGGTATTAACAAAATTCTATAAGTTTCATTCCTTGGGGTAAGCACACCAGTTACTTTAGCAACGTAAACTACATGTTCTTTATTTTCACTATTAATTTCACATATTTTTTCTAATTTTTTTATCTTAGCGCCTATTTCCTCTTCAGTTTCTCTAATGGCAGCATCTTCTGCTGTTTCTCCTTTTTTAAGAATACCTCCAATAAATCCAAACTCTTTTCTGTTTTTACTAGCTCCTAGAACGTAATAAAATCTCTCTGCAAAGAGACCACCAATTATTACTGTTGCTCTTTCTTTAGGCATTCCAAAGCAAATTTATGCTTCTTTTATAAAGTTTTTCAAACGATAGTGCTGTCCCAAATGGAATAAATTTGTATACTGGCATGATATTGTTTCGAGT
>CAYFOH010000011.1:0-34490 GCA_964344755.1 uncultured Methanosarcinales archaeon | reverse complement strand
GAGCTTCCCGCTCAAACAAGTCCCAGCTCTTAAACGCACCATCATTACCATTTGTCTTACCAAACTGAAGTTTTCTCAAACAATATTCAGCACCGTCTCTAGATACACGGTAAGCGGTAGCAAAACTACCGCTACCCAAACGTTCTTCTAAAGAATAACCCTTAATATCATCCATTTTTAAGGAAAAAAAGAAGGTTTTTATAAATGTTGTTGCTTGTTAGTGGTTAATCCACCCAGGAGACGTCATTTTAACGATAAATTTAAAAAACAAACCTATATTTTCCTAACCATGGCCAAAAAAGGATATTTGTCCCATAATGCAATGGACAAAATTATGCGTGAAGCAGGAGCCTTAAGGGTTTCTGAAGATGCTAAAGATGCCTTGGCAGAACTTTTGGAGAAAAAGGCCCTAGAAGTTTCTGCTGAAGCCAAAAAATTAGCTGAACATGCTGGTCGTAAAACAGTAACGGAGAAAGACATTCGTCTTGCTTTAAAGTAAAAATGTACGAAAAAAAATTAGTTAGTGTAGGATCATTAAAGAAAGGTGATACGATCATCATTGATGGTGCTCCATGTAAAATCACCGACACTTCAACATCACGTCCTGGTAAACACGGACACGCAAAAGTTAACATGATGGCTGTAGGGTTACTTGATGGTAAAAAAAGAAATTTGGTAATGCCCGGCCACGATAAAGTTGAAGCACCAATTATTGAGAAAAAGACAGCTCAAGTACTTTCTGTGTCACAAAACAAAGCAAATGTTATGGACATGGAAACTTACGAAACATTAGACCTTGAAATACCTGAGGAACTTAAAGACCAAGTAAAAGAAGGCGTGGAAGTTCTTTATTGGAAAATCATGGGTGAAAATGTTTTAAAACAAGTTAAATAGGTAAAATCATATGGCAAAATTTGAAGAAGCAATGGCAAGGTTCATGAAGAACATCTTTGTCTGTAAAACATGTAAAAGTAAAGTTAGGGCACCTAGTCTAAAAGTTAGTAGAGGCGAGGTTAAATGTCGTAGTTGTAAGAGTGCTAAACTAAGACCTAAAAGAAAGAAGTAAATAGAAAGTAATAAAAACTCTTTATAATTTCTTTTATTTTATGAATAATTCAGTAGTTTCGTTTTTTTTACACTATAAGTCTATTATTATTTTCTACCTAGTTGTTATTGGACTTCTTATCTGGAAAAGAAAAAAAATTCAAACCCAAGCCAAGATCATTTTTCTTTACAGGATGAAGTGGGGCTTGAAATGGATGGACAAGTATTCTCAAAAATTTAGAGAATGGATCATTCTTCTAGGATACATCGGTGTGGGGGGAGGATTTATTGGTTTAATTTTTATCTCATTTATTTTAATAAAAAATCTTTTTGACTTATTTGCTAAACCAGCAGCAACATCTGGAGTTTCCTTGGTTTTACCTGGATTAAATGTGCCAGGGTTAGGTATTCTTCCTTTCTGGGATTGGATCATTGCTATTTTCTTGATAGCTATTATTCATGAGTTTGCTCATGGAATCGTAGCTAGAGCACATAATGTTAAAGTAAAAAACACAGGTATTGTTTTATTCGGACCTATTATTGGAGCTTTTGTTGAACCTGACGAACAAAACTTAAGAAAACAGAAAGACATAACACAGTATTCTATTCTAGCTGCTGGCGCCTTTTCTAACGTACTTATGGCCATTATGGCTATTTTACTGTTGAGTTTTGTTTTCACACCAATACAACAAGACATGGAACTTCCTAATGGGTTTACTTTTGCTTCTTATTATGGAGAAGATTTTCCATTTCAGCAAGCCAACATTGTACCAGGAACTGTTATCACTGGCTTAGATGGAGAAGCAACAAAAAACTTCCAAGAATTTAGTGAACTTCTAGCTTACACCAAGCCAGGACAAGAGATTGTTATTAATACGAAAGATAAAGATTATCAAGTGACTCTTACAGAAAATCCAGAAAATTCTAGAAAAAGTTTTTTAGGAATTCAAACAATTAGCAACGAAGTTAATGTTAAGTATGAACAAGGCATTGGTTTTTTAATTTACCAAACCATTGCTCGATTAAGTGTCTTCTTAAGATGGTTATTTCTTCTTAGTTTAGGGATAGGATTGTTTAATCTTTTACCTTTACCGATAGTTGATGGTGGCAGAATGGCTCAGGTTTTTTTACATAAACTAAAAGGTAAAGAAAAAGGAGAAAAAAGGTACAGACAAATAAGTTTGTTCTTCTTGTTTATCTTGCTTCTAAACTTACTTTTCCCTTTTTTAAGTAAGTTATTTTAGTAAAATTCTTGAAACACTTTCTTTTAAGTCAGGCAGGTCTTTCTTAATGACATTCCAAACTCTTTCTAAATTTACACCAAAATAATGATGAATTAATCTATCTCTCATACCCGCAATTTCTTTCCACGGAATATCTTTGTGTTTTCTTCTAAATTCATAAGGTATGTTTTTTACGGCTTCCCCTATTATTTCTATTCCCCTAATCACAGCATACTGTTTTTCTTTATTTTTTAGAAATTTTTCTTTGGACACGCCTTTTAAAAACAATTCAACATCTTTGATTGAATCCAAAATATGTTCCAAGAAAAGATTGACGTCTTTCATAATATTCTTATTTCTTCTTTAAGGATCATTTTTCTAAGAGATGGATGAATCTCTTGATACTCAACCAAGTCAACCTTTTTGTGTAATTCTCTTTCAAGACTTAACTGAAGAAAAGATATATCCAACAGAGTTTTCTTTTTTCCTATTTTAACCAAAATATCAACATCACTTCCTTTCTTAGCTGATCCTCTAGCATACGAACCAAATATTCCAGCCCTTGTCACTTCATTTTTTTTTAAAATAGGCAAAATTACTTTTTTGATTCTTGCGATTTTCATCATTTATAGTATAAAAACAAACAATTATTTAAAATGTAACTATTTAAAACTAAGTTTCATCTGCCTCAGGGGAGAATCTTGACCTAAAACTACCCTTTCAGGAAATCTCTTATGTAATTTAGAAACATCTTCTAGTATTTTTCCTAAAAGGTTTTCTTCAATCCCTTGAGACGAATAAAAATCTCTGATTTCCTTTATTGGAACTCCATGACTATACTTAGTTTTCTTAAAAACAGGACTAATAACTTCTCTTAACACTACCTCTGGAGTATAAACGTATTGAACCTCTGAAAACCTATCCCTAATACTAGAAGTTCCCCATCCTTCTTGACGACAATAAATTGTTTCATCCTCTACTACACAACTTAAATCTATCAAATACTCCTGACTATTACTAATAGTGGTTCCTCTTCCATTAACTTTTTTTATTTCATAATCTTTTGCAACTGAAAGATCTCTTGTAACAAATAAAAAATCCAAATCATTTCCGATACCAGGAAGTTCAGTCACTTCCACCTCAAATGGAAGATCTTGTAAAGATAAAAGACGATCCATGGACTTACTTAACTGATCCATTCTTTTTTTGTAAGAACCAAGAACAGAATTTAATTTCATTCTTTTTCCTCCAAATATCTTTCAACTTCCATTGCTGCCTGACAACCAGAACCGGCTGCAGTAATGGCTTGTCTATACCTAGTATCTTGAACATCACCAGCAGCAAAAATACCTTCCATTGAAGTATGCATAAATCTGTTGGCCTTTAAATAACCATGATCATCTAAGTCGACAACCCCTGTCAAAAACTTAGTGTTGGGAACGTGACCAATAGCTAAAAAAACACCCTCACACTTTATTTCAGATAGATCATTAGTTTTAACATTCTTTATCTTAACCCCACTAACCACTTTTCCGTCACCTAAGACCTCTTCAACTACTGAATCCCAAACAATAGAAATTTTTTTGTGGTCCATAACTCTCTTCTGCATAATTTGAGAAGCTCTAAATTTATCGCGACGATGTATAATAGTAACTTTAGTGGCAAATTTTGTTAAAAACAGGGCTTCCTCCATAGCTGAATCACCGCCACCAATGACCACCACTTCTTGATCCTTGAAAAAAGCGCCATCACAAGTTGCACAAGTAGTTACTCCTCTTCCTTTATACTTTTTTTCTGACTCTAAATTTAACCACCTGGCCGAAGCTCCAGTTGCAACAATTAAGGCTTCCGTTTGGACATTCTCATCTCCTAAATCTAATTCAAAGCCTTTCTCAATTTTTTTGATCCCTTCAACTAAACCTGGCTTGAATCTAGCTCCAAAACGTTCTGCTTGTTTTTTACAAAGGTCTACTAATTCTGGCCCTTGTACACCTTTAGGAAAACCAGGAAAATTCTCTACATCTGTTGTTAGCATCAACTGGCCACCATCTTGGTTTCCAGAGATCAATAAAGGATTTAAGTTGGCTCTTGCGGCATATATGGCAGCTGTACAACCAGCTACTCCTGTACCTAAAACTACTACCTTTTCCATTTTCTCACCCCAGCAACCAGTAACTTAACAGTCTTACACCAGACCCTGTAGCTCCTTCTTGAATATAACCTTCTCCTTTTATCCAATAAGCACTACCAGCAATATCTAGGTGAACCCACCTTGTTTTTTCTGTGTCCACAAATTTACTTAAGAAAACACCAGCCGTTATAGAACCACCTTCGTAACCTTTTCCTTTACCAGAAGTGTTCCTTAAATCAGAAACCGTTCCATCCATATGATCATGATAATCATCAAAGAAAGGCAACTGCCAAACGCGATCGTTACTAGCCATCCCTGCTGTGGTTAGTTCTTTAACCAAGGAATCATCCTTACTTATTAAGCCAGCAGCATAGTAACCTAAAGCCACTACACATGCTCCTGTTAAAGTTGCTAAATCTATCATGATTTCTGGTTTGTAATGTTCTTCAGTGTAAGCCAAAGCATCTGCTAAAACCAACCTTCCTTCAGCATCTGTATTAGTTATTTCAATCGTTTTGCCGTTGTAAGCTTTAACAATGTCTCCTGGCCTTTGCGCCAAAGAACTAACCATATTTTCACATACAGCCATTACTCCTATCAAATTTTTCTTAATACCTAACTCTGAAGCTACCTTAATTGTTCCTAACACTGCAGCACTGCCAGCCATATCCGTTTTCATATCCTCAATATATTTAGTAGGTTTAAGATTATAACCACCGCTATCAAAAGTGATACCTTTACCAACTAAGGCAATTGGTTTGTCTTTACTTCCACTGTATTGTAAAATGATCAATTTGGGGGGATTAGCACTTCCTTTATTTACTCCCAATAAAGATCCCATGCCTAATTTTTTAAGCTCATCTTCATTAAGGACTTTTAGAGTTACGTCTTTGTTTTTAGCAACTTCTTTAGCTGCTTTTTCAAGGTACAAAGAATTAGCAACATTTGCTGGTTCATTAACTAAATCCTTTACAAAGTTGGTTGCGTTAGCAATGGTTGTACCTTCCTTCAAACCATCTTCGAACATTTGATCTTTATTGAAAACTATTGAAACTTCTTCCAAATTAGATTCTTTCTCTTTCCTTTCTTTAGCAAAATATTTGTTAAAACGGTAATTAGCTAAAATAACTGCTTCCGCCGTAGCTCTTCCCAACATTTTGTGAGCTGGTCCTTTATCATTAAATTCAAGGTTGCCACTAACCAAGGAAACTACGTCAGTTGCTAAAGTAGTTATTTTTTCTTTCTTAGCGTAATTTACACCTTGGGCTAAGGCTTTTCTCAACTTTTCTGCTGTTAATTCGTCTTTCTTACCTAGACCAACAACAAGAACAGATTTACCTTCTTTTCTAGTAACATAACTTTCAGAAAATTTTCCTTTGAAAGAATTGGTTTTAGTTAATTCATCTTCTAAATCTAAAGTTGTTTTAGTTTCATTCTCAAAACAACCTAATAAAAGTAATTCTTTGTCCAAATTTTTGTTCACGGTTAATTTCATTTTTCTCCTCCTCTAAGAATATCTCTCGATTTTAATGTTGCTTTTGTCCACACCCTTATCTAACAAAAGATCTCTTGTTTCTAATACAAACTCCTTTAAACCACAAATATAAAAAGTTTTGTTTGTTAGGTCTCCAATTAAGTAGTCCTGTACGTGCTCTTTTTTACCTTCCCGACTCAAAACTGGTTGATAAGAAAAATTTTCACAAGTTTCTGCTAATTGTTGGAAATCTTCGTTAAGGAATAAATTCTTTTTCACTTTAACTCCAAAAAATAATTTGAATTTTTTATTTGGATACTTACTTAAATACTCTTTAAGCATACCATAGAAAGGAGTTACTCCTGTACCTGTAGCTAATAACCAATGTTCGTCTGAAGTTTCAGGAGCTAAAACAAAATGCCCAAATGGACCTTTAAATTCAAATTCTTGGTTTATTTCAGCTTCCTTAAATATTTTAGAAGCAAACCCGTCTTTTACTATTTTAATACAAAGTTCTATTTTTCCTTTTTCCGAAGGCGGATTAAGAATAGAGTAAGATCTTGGTTTTATTTCTTCTCCATTATTGATTCTAATAATCACAAACTGGCCAGCTTCAAACATGAAATCTTTAGGGCAAGTAAAGGTTAGTTTAAGTATATCTTTAGTTAAATTCTCTTTAGATTGTAATTTTGCTTGGAAAGTCTTGATCATCTAAATGGACTGGCTTATTTTAGTTAATAAAACTTGTGTAAAAAGTTATGAACAAAAAATATTGAGAAAACATTTAAAAAAAATTTATTCTAGAAATAATTATGAGTGAAAAAAGAAAACTTGCAATTGTTGTAAGCGATTTGGGAGGATCCGATCAAATAGTTGGAAGTAACACTTATGACGGAGGATTTGAAGAAGAAGGTTTAGATAAAATAGAAGCGCTACTTTCTTACGCCTTCACGGAAGAGATACCAATTTATATTACAGAATACTTAGGATTTCCTACTTGTGAAAGAATTAAAAAATATACACCAAATTCTAGAATTATTTCAAAAATCTCTTGGGATGCTTTCAAAAAAACAAGCCTCCATCAAAAATTGGATGAGGATGATATAAACGAAATAGTTGTTCTTGGTTTTAACTTAGATGCATGTGTCTTTGAAACAGTTAAGACTGCAAAAAAAATGGGATACAATGTATTAACATCACCTGAATTAATGTTTGGTGGTACAAGCCCATATAAAGAAGTTGCCTTAGATTTTTATCTTAAAGAAACAGACCATTTTGAAAAAGCACAAGATCTGTTAGATGAAATTAAAGGAAGTTTAACAAAGAGTTGAGAAAACCGTAAGATCTCTTAAAGATATTAGAAAGGGAAGAATCAAAAAATTTAGGCTTTCTAATAAAAAGAAGAAAAATCACTCTTAGGGGTCGTAAACTTTTAGGATCCTGTGGACCGTTCTAAAAGCACCTAGTTGTTCCTCTGTTTTAAGCTTAATTCTTTTACCAGGTTGAAGTGTCTCCCTTAATTCTTCGATGCGGTCAGCGTAACTTCCACGTGTCAGGAAGTACTTTTCTACAAATCCACCATCTCCTAAGGCTTTATTTGTACGCATACGGAAATCCATTTGGTTCCCATCTTCTGTCTTAATAGAAAAAGTAGATCTTATTTTATCACTAATTTCTGCCTCTGTTATCTCTCCTTCAAATACCGGCCTTGTTGCATCGTAACGCTTTTGGTGTACATAACCAGCCATAAACATAGCTACAACAGAAGTCCCTGCTACTATTGTTCCAGAACCAAGTAAATCAGTAAGCTCGTAATTCATACTATTTAGGTTGAAGAATTTTAATTTAAATATTTATATGATAAAGAATATAAAAAAAATAAACTTTTTAATTACAAGAAGAAACCACACAATTCTTGGCATTGCATTTATCATCACCAAAAGTACATTCTACCGATTCACAGGTGATGTCACAATAATTGCCATCATCATTAATGTAAGTTGTTGCTAGATCTTCATAGCACAAATCAGCATTTGAATAACCAGGACAATCGGTTTCTTTTGCTGAATCCACCCATTTTTCAGGTATCTTCATATAATCTATCTCTTCATCTTCTCCAATTGAGCCTTTTTGACGTATAATATCTTCTATTTCATCTTCTGCACAAAGGCCAAGTCTTCTTTGTGACTCAGTACATCCTCCGTCTTCTCCTGGTGCACCGTCTTGACCGAAAACATCTCCTGTGTTGATACTACAATCACCACGTGCTGCTTGTTCTGCAGTACAACCATTGTCTTCAGGTTCGTCTAAACCGCTTTGTGGCGTAATTTCTTCGCTACAAAGACCTAAGCGTTTTTTAAGGCCAGAACAAGTGGTATCTGTTGTACCAGATTCTCTTCTTCCATCAATATTTTGTTGTTGTGCGTCGCGTTCTCCGGGAACATTTTGCCCTTCTTGTGGGTGTTGTTCACCATCTCCTGTTCTTCCTTGCGCTCCATATTCAACTGAACGGCCACTATCAGATTCGTGTTGTGCTTCTGCTTCTTCAATTTGTTGATCTCTCTCGTGATCTAAATATTCACGTCCCTTTTTGTCAAAGTCTACTTCTTTTTGACCAAAACGAAAAGCTTCACCTGCAAAATTTCCTTCCAAATCACAGCTGACAAGAAGCAAGCTAAAAGTTACAAAAACCAAAAATATTAATTTCATTTAAATCTCCTTTTCATTTTTTTTATTGGTTAGGACAATCTCCTCTGCCCGGATGACAACATACCCCATTCATACAAATGTCACCACGAGGGCAAGGAGTAAAATCACTAATTATAGTTACTCCATCGCATGAAAATTGTCTAACATAAGAGGACTCAGCCCTTTGTGTATAGTGATCAGCATCAGGATCCCGAGGTATTACAAAGGACATACCTTCAGGAGGATTACCCCTTCTTGTATTAACCCAAGAAGGATCATTTACATAATTCCCGGCTTCTTCTTCTCTAATACTCATTGCACAATAATCGTGATCACTAAGCAAATAACTACGGCCTCGAGAAACAAAAGACCAACCCATAAACCTAGGATCATCATTTTCATCTGAATCTGTACACTTTAAAGGAGGGGTTTCAAAAACAACCTTGGGCTTTGTATAAGATACGTCTTTCTGCTTAAAGGCGTAGCGGAATGCTTCGCCTGCAATATTCCCACTTAAGTCTCCACCTTTTAACATTAAAGAGAAGGAAGCAATGACAAACACAGCAACAATAATAGTCAAATACGGCCAAACAGCATAAATATAATTTTCTTTATTAGTCATAAAAAAACACCTCTTTTGACCTCTATAAATTAAGATAATATATAAACATTTTCATTCGAAGAAAATGCCTGTTTAAGTTAAATAAAAAACTAAGGCCCTTGTTGGGCCCTTTCGTATAATTCGTTAACCTTTAACCAATTGATTACATTAAAGAAAGCATCAATATAATCTGGTCGTTTGTTCTGGTAATTTAGATAATAAGCATGTTCCCACACATCTAAACCAAGAATAGGTGTTTTCCCTTGACTTAAAGGTGTGTCTTGATTAGCAGTACTCAAAATTTCTAATTGACCGTTTTCGTCAACAACTAACCAAGCCCAACCACTTCCAAATCTTGTAGCTGCAGCAGTAGAAAATTCGTCTTTAAATTTATCAAATTCTTCCCATTTTTTATGCATAGCTTCTTGCAATTTTCCTACCGGTTTACCACCACAATTAGGCCCCATGGTCTGCCAAAATAAGCTATGGTTAGCATGACCCCCACCATTATTTCTCACAGCAGTTCTAATTTCTTCTGGAAGTGAATTTAAATCACCAAGTAGTTTCTCAACTGGTTTCTCAGCTAAATCTGGATGGTTCTGTAAAGCCATGTTCAATTTCTTCACATAACCGGCATGGTGTTTGCCATGGTGAATTTGCATAGTTCTTGCATCAATGTGTGGTTCCAAAGCATCAGGTGCATAAGGTAATTCTGGTAATTCATAAGTCATTTTCATTGTCCTCCATTTTAAAAGTCAAATTAAGAAAAAACATTTAAGTGTTGCGGTTCATTCCAAAAAACCATATTCTTTAGCCAATTCTTCGTTAGCTTCTAGAAAATATCCCCAACCCAAACTGCCTGGATTTGGTACAAATTCCTTGTTACCTAGGGCTTGCGTTTTTATTTCAAGATAAGGACCATCCCCTTCTTGGCTTCTTCTGTATAATCCTAACTCTTGCCAGCTCATCCTTTCTATTTTTTCTAAAGATAAGTCATCAACAAAATCAGTCAAGCCAAATCCCTCTAAAAGAGCTCTTCTTGCTCTTTCATCTATAGGGCCATCATCCTCCCATCTTACTGCTCCGTATTCTCTTATTGTTCTTCTCCAAACATCTTTACCCTGAAAACCAAAGTCAACTGAATGGTCGTCCGGAGATCTTTCCACTCCATATGTTATGCTAAATGTCATAGATCTTTGTTATTTTTATTTATTTATAAATTTTAGAGAAGTGTTTTCTATTTTATAAAAAAAAGAAAAAAAAAAATTATTTAATCATAATTAGTTCTGGTGTAGTACATGTAATTTGTTTACAAACAGTTTCCGTTTCTGGTTCTGAACAAACAGTTTCACATACTCTTCCGGTTTTAGTCAAAGAACATTTTTCTTCACACTTGCCAATAGAAACTATCCTGTTTGTACAAGAATAACAATTACCGTCTTGTTTTACAGTTTCTGTTGTCTCTTCAGTACTACCATCTTCCCTTACAACCTTTTCAATTTCATCTTCTCCGCAAAGGCCAAGTCTTCTTTGTGACTCAGTACACCCTCCATCTTCTCCGGGTGCATCGTCTTGACCAAAAACGTCTCCTGTGTTGATACTACAATCACCACGGGCTGCTTGTTCTGCAGTACAACCATTGTTTTCAGGTTCGTCTAAACCATTTTGTGGTGTAGCCTCTTCACTACAAAGACCTAAGCGTTTTTTAAGGCCAGAACAAGTGGTATCTGTTGTACCAGATTCTCTTCTTCCATCAATATTTTGTTGTTGTACGTCACGTTCTCCAGGAGCATTTTGTCCTTCTTGTGGGCGTTGTTCACCATCTCCCATCCGTTCCTGTGCACCATATTCAACTGACCTTCCTCTGTTTGCGTCGTTACGTGCTTCTGCTTCTTGCGCACTTTGATCTCGCTCGCGATCTAAATATTCACGTCCCTTTTTGTCAAAATCAACTTCTTTTTGATCAAATCTAAAAGCTTCACCAGCAAAACTATCTGGTAATTCACAACCCACTAAAAAAACTATTAAAACAATAAAAGGCAATATTAACATTAATTTTTTTTTCATTTAAACACCTCCTAAGAGAATTAATTAAGAACTAATTATTTTTAAAGATGCTTAACCTCTAAGGGGGAGTGAATGGGCTTTTAACTATCGAGAATACAATAATTATGTTATCAAATAGCTTAAGTTATTACTTAGGGGGGGGTCGCATTTCTTTTTAAACAGTAATTACTTCTTATTCTTAAAAAATCACAAGAGGTGTTTATAAAATGGTAAAAAGTAATAACCACATGCATAAAATGTGGCCGTTTCTATCTATAGTTGTTATTGTCGCAATCGTTGCGGTTGTTTTTTTGGTGGTCAATAGTGGCGGAAGTACTTTAGTAATGGATGAAGAAGGAAATGTTGTGGGTGAGGCTTTTAAGTTCAATTTAAAAAATACTAAATCACCTAGTCGGACAGTATCTAATGTCCAAAGAATTCCAGGGGTTGGAAACTTAGCCTTAGACTTTGATTCTTCAGCTTTGAGTAGGGAAGAATTTTGTGGAAATTTAGAATTGGTTGAAAATGGCAATTTAATCTCTCTTTATGGTGGTGCTGGGAATAATTTGGTAAGCTATGAATTTGATACCAAAGGATGTTATAACAACGGGAGAACAGGACCAATTGGTTCACATCTGGTTTGTACAGACAATGGTATTGTAGCAGCAACTTATGAGTGTCCGGAAGGTTGTTTAAGTGGTGTTTGCCGTTATGCTGGGATGGAAGATCAAGTGACTAGCTCTCTACAAAGGTGTTTAAACAATGTCGTTGCTTACGGTGATAATCTCCATTCAAGTAATGATGCTGGAAGGTTCTACGCTTCTCAACAACAACAATTTTATAGCATGGGCTATACAGATTTTGGGGTCACTTCAAGAGGTGGAGTTGGAGATGGTGATCCAGATTACTCCAACTGTCGTGAAGCGTGGTCTATTTACAATGCCGTAAATGGCGTAAGTGAAAGGACATATAGCGCTTCTGCGGAGAGAAGAGCTGGTGAAGCTGTTAGGAATCAGGGATGTTCTGCTAACGATTGCCCAAGGGTTGTTGTACCAGCCTTAATTTAATTCTTTTTTCTTCTTTTTTTTCAAAATCTTAGTTAACTATAGTTAACTTTTTAAAGTATCCCCATTCTAAGCCTAAATATGGCCAAACTATTACTACCACAAGAAATTGAAACATTTTATGTTATCCCTACAATCAGGAAACACTTAGCTTTAGAAATGAGAACGTTAGGGATGAAAGTAGATGATATTGCTAGCTTGCTTACTGTTAATAAATCAGCAGTTAGTCAATATTTAAACCAAAAGCGTGGTAACAAAATTGTCCTTGATCAACAGGTGATAGAAAAAATCAAAGAAGTCACACCTAAAATTAAAGATAACTTCTCTTATCTTAAAGCTACTCAAGAGATTTTACAATTTATTAGAGACAACCAACTATTGTGTGCAGTGCACAAACTTTTCTCCAACATCCCGCATAACTGTAACCCCAAAGATATTGGCTGCCATCGTGGAGGTACCTGCACATGAATATTACTATTGGCAGAAACTTGTACGACCAACCGAATAAACATCGACCTAAACTAACAGCCAAGCCAGGACTTAACAAGGAAGTTGTTGAACTGATCTCTCGAACAAAAAAAGAACCTGAATGGATGCTTAAAAAAAGACTTAAAGCTCTAGAATTGTTTGAACAAACAAAAATGCCTAACTGGGGGCCTAGTTTAAAAGAGCTAGACTTCAATAAAATAATCTACTTCATTGATCCTAATGCCAAAGAGAGCAACGATTGGCAAGAAGTGCCTGAAGAAATCAAGCAAACTTTCGAAAAATTAGGTATTCCTAAGGCTGAAAGAGAAGTTCTAGCCGGGGCTGGTGCTCAATTTGATTGTTTAGCTGAAGATTCAATCATCTTTTGTTCCAACGGATATACAAAAATAAAGGATGTTAAAAAAGACCAAACCGTTTTCTCATATGATGAAAAAACCAATTCAATTGTCCCTGCAAAAGTTCAAGCGGTATTACCTAAAGGAAAACAAGAGGTGTTTGAGGTAAAGATTGCTGGAAGGGTAATCCAAGCTACAGCAAACCATCCTTTTCTCGCAATGATTGATGATAGGAAGCCTGGCAAATTACGGTCTAGATTCGCAAAAAGATGGATCAAATTACAAGACCTATCTGTAGGTGACGTTATTGCCATAGCAAAAGAAATGCCTAATAATAAAGAATCAATTTCATTACCTTCTCCTAAAATAAAGGAGGAAGTAATTGGAAGAACCGTTAATGGAAAGAAGTATGTTATTAATATAAAAAACAATTATACAAAGGTAAAAATCCCTACAAGCAGTTCTCCTGATTTGCTATGGTTCTTGGGTCTATTCTTGGGTGATGGGTACATAAAAAAAGAGAAAGGAAAAGATAAAGCAAGGGTCAATATTGCGATTCCAAAATCTCAGAAGCAATTACGTGAAGAACTTTCAAATGTGTGTAAAACGTTGTTTGGATATACTCTTAAAAGTAAGTATGAACATTATATTGCAATAAATTCCACAATAATTGCTAGATTTATTAAGAAACTTGGTTTTGGAGGTAAAGCCCACACTAAAAAAATACCAAGTTGGGTTTTCAGAATTCCTAAAGAAGAGAAATTAGCATTCCTTGGTGGTTATCTGGATTCAGATGGGACTGTACGGACTGGCGATTCAAAAGATGTAATATACACAAGTGTTAACTATAAAATATTAGCAGAAGTAAAGAAACTTTCTCTTTTTTGTGGTCTTCAAACATCAAAAGTGACTACATTCAAAAGTAAGCATCCGACTGAAAAAAATAGAATGATGAGAGGGCATCGTCTTCATGTCACAGGTCCAACTCACCTTATTGATTCAAGATATAATTTTAAGAAAAAAAGGCTTGTCAAAAAGAAAAAGTACAGGGTGTTTAATTCAGTCGAAGGTACCACCTTTCGCTCTCATGTTAGCTCCACCGTTGGTTTTGCGAAAATAGAAAGTATTGAATTAATTGGCAAAAGAGAAACATACGACCTTTCAATTGCAAAATATAAGAACTTTGTAGCAGAAGGGATAGTCGTACATAACAGTGGTATGGTTTACCACAACCTACAAGAACAACTCAAGGCTCAAGGAGTTATCTTTGAAAACATGGATGTAGCTTTACAAAAATATCCAGACCTTGTTAAAAAATATTTTATGACTAACTGTATCCCAATAACTGATCATAAACTGATCATGTTACACGCCGCCGTTTGGAGTGGTGGTACTTTTATTTATGTTCCCAAAAACGTTAAAGTAGATTTGCCTTTACAAGCTTATTTTAGGATGAACGCTCAAAAAGGGGGCCAATTTGAACATACATTAATTATTGTCGATGAAGGAGCTGAACTGCATTATATTGAAGGATGTTCCTCACCTAGATACACACAAGCTTCTCTTCATGCTGGTTGTGTAGAAATTCATGTTATGAAAAATGCTAAAGTAAGATATTCTTCAATTGAAAATTGGAGTAAAAACGTTTACAATCTTAACACTAAAAGAGCTTTAGTTCACGAAAACGCGATCATGGAATGGGTAAACGGCAACATGGGCTCGGTAAAAACAATGCTCTATCCTTGCTCTGTGTTAGTAGGAGAAGGAGCAAAAACAGATAGTCTAGGAATCGCTTTTGCAGGGAAAAATCAAAATCAAGATACTGGTACAAAGGTTATTCATGCTGCACCAAACACTTCTTCCACTATTAAATCTAAAAGTATTAGCAAAGATGGAGGGATCTCTTCTTATCGTGGATTAGTTCATATCAACAAAAACGCACTTAACGCCAGCTCCAACATAGAATGTGATGCCTTGATTTTAGATGATAAATCTGTTTCCAACACTTATCCTACTATGAATGTGCAAAATAGCCAAGTAGATATAGCCCACGAAGCTAAGGTCGGAAAGATAGGTGATGAACAAATCTTTTATTTAATGAGCAGAGGCCTTACTGAGGAACAAGCCATTCAAATGATTGTGTCTGGTTTTATTGCTCCCATTGTAAGAAATTTGCCTTTAGAGTATGCTGTTGAATTAAACAAACTAATAGAATTAGAGATGGAAGGATCTGTGGGTTAAAATGACAAGTTTACAAAAAAAAGCTAAAGAACAATTGTCTAAACTAGAATTGCCTAAATTTAAGTATGGCATTGGAGTAAATATCCCTTTAAAGGATTTGGATTTGGACAGGCTGTCAGTCAGCAAACAAACAATTGTTACTGGAGAAAATATTGAAGTTAGAGTGTCAAAAGAATTACCTAAAATCCAAATTAAAGACAAACTATCTGCTTTCCACTACAGTCATTTTTCTAAAAAAATTATAACTGTAAAACAAGGAACAACTGCAAAAATTTTAATCAAAAATCATCTTAAGGAAAGCAATTGTTCGAACCTTTTGATTGTGGTTGAACCACAAGTAAATTTAGAAATTATTGAAGAAAATACTTCCGAAAACAAAAAACAAAAAATCAATAGCCAAATAATAGAGTTACAAATCGCCGAAGATAGTAAAGTTTCTTATTTAACATTACAACAACATGACTCTAACACCTTCACTTTCAGTAAAAAAACTGCTACCCTAGGTAAGGATTCTCAATTGAACTGGTACAACTATCCAAAAGGGGGAAAACTAACTCAAGAATTTACCACAACTAAACTTTGTGGTGAAAATTCCTCTACTAAAAATCTTAGTGTGATTGTTGGCAATAATGAAGAAGTATTTGATTTTAAAGGCACTACTGAACACCTTGCTTCCAATACTTTCTCTGATCTAAAAACAAAGAGTGTTCTTAACGAAAAAAGTAAACTGGTCTTTAGAGGTCTAGTTAAAATTGCTGAAAAAGCTGAAAATTGTGTAGGCTACCAAAAAGAAGATACTTTATTATTAAGTGATCAAGCCCAAGCTAGTCTCATTCCTGATTTAGAAATTGCTAACGATCAAGTTCAGTGTAGTCATGGAGCTACGGTTAGCAGGATTAATCCAGAACAACTGTTTTATCTAAGTTCAAGAGGGATCAACAAAGAACAAGCAGAAAAAATCCTAGTCGAGGGCTTTCTTAATTCCCTGTTACAAGAATTTCCAACTAAAAATTTTAATTTAACAAAATGAAATTTCCGATACTGAAAAGGAAAATTAATGGAAAACGACTAGTTTACCTAGATAATAGTGCTACAACCCAAAAAACAGAGGCAGTTATCAAAGCTATTACTAATTTCTATGAAAATTATAATTCCAATATTCACCGTAGTGTTTATACAATAAGTGAGGAGGCTACTTTGGCTTATGAAGAGACTAGACAAAAAGTAGCCACTTTTATCAATGCTCATCAAGAAGAGATTATTTTTACCAGTGGGACAACACAAGGTTGTAATTTTTTAGCCTATGCTCTAACCGAAAATTTACAAGAAGGAGACGAAATCATTCTTTCAGAGATGGAACACCACTCTAATCTTCTGCCTTGGCAAGAATTAGCAAAAAGGAAGAAATTAAGTGTAAAGTATGTGAAAGTTAAAGATTATCAATTAGATTTGGAAAATCTTAAAACACTGTTAACAAAAAAAACAAAAATTGTTAGTTTAACCCATGTTTCCAACGTTTTAGGGACGATTAATCCAATAAAGAGAATTGCTAAAATTGTTCATGAAAATAAATCAGTCTTAGTAGTTGATGCAGCTCAGAGTGTACCTCATTTTAAAGTTGATGTCCAAGATTTAGATTGTGATTTTCTAGTTTTCTCTGGTCACAAAATGTTAGGACCAACTGGAGTAGGTGTTCTGTATGGAAAAAAAGAATTATTGAAAAAATTAAACCCTGTGTTTTTTGGAGGTGGAATGGTAGAAAAGGTTAACCTTAAAGAGGCAGAATGGACTGACCTTCCTTTAAGGCTGGAAGCAGGTACCCCAAACGTTGCAGGAGTTATTGGATTAGGAGTAGCTATTGACACTATTAACAAAATAGGATTGGACAAAATTTATGCCCACGAAAAACAATTAACAAGTTATACTTTAAATGAATTGAAGAAAATAAAAGGAATTAAAATCTATGGGCCAAAACAAGAACGTATAGGAGTTATTTCTTTTGACATTAAAGGAATTCATCCCCACGACCTAGCATCTCTCGTATCCCAAGAAGGGGTAGCTATTAGAGCAGGAACCCATTGTACTATGCCTCTTATGAAAACATTAGGAGTTCAAGGTCTTTCTAGAGTAAGCCTTTACCTTTATAACACCAAAGAAGACATCGATCTTTTAATCAAAGCTATTAAGAAAGCCCAAAAGGTGTTGAAATGTTAACAGACGAACAACAAATTTATCAAGAGAACATATTGGATCATTATAAGAACCCAAGAAATCACGGGAAGCTTAGCGGAAATCCTATTCGTTTACTTGGGCATAATCCGTTATGTGGAGACAAAATTGAATTGTATCTAAAATTAGAGAATAATAAAGTAAAAGAAGTTAAGTTTGAAGGTAAAGGGTGCGCTCTTAGTATCGCTTCTACCTCCATGCTAAGTGAAATAATTAAAGGGAAAAGTTTAAGCGAGATCAAGAAAATAAATGAACAAGATGTTAAAAAAATGTTAGGTATTAGGATTGGTCTTGTTAGAACGAAATGTGCTTTATTGTCGTTAAAAACTTTACAAAAAGGCATCAACAAGGAGACAAAAAAATGAAATTAGAAATTAAAGATTTACATGTTAAAGTTGAAGAAAAAGAAATTTTAAAGGGAGTCAATTTAAACTTTGAAACAGGCAAAGTATACGCTTTGATGGGGCCTAACGGTTCAGGTAAAAGCACCCTAGCCAAAGTTATTATGGGACATCCTAAATTTCAAGTTACTAAAGGATCTATTGTCTTAAACAAGGTTAATATAACTAATTTGTCTCCAGATGAAAGAGCAAAAAAAGGTTTGTTTCTTTCCTTTCAGTATCCTAAATCCATATCGGGGGTTAAAATCTCTAATTTTTTAAGAACAGCTTACAATTCAGTCAAAAACGAAAATATGTCCGTAATGGATTTTTACAAATTAATACAAGTTAAAGCTAAGGAATTGGGTATTCCTAAAACTTTACTGCAAAGAGACCTAAACCAAGGTTTTTCTGGCGGAGAAAAGAAAAAAATGGAGATCTTACAGATGGCTATATTGGATCCTCTCTTTGCTATTCTAGATGAAACTGATTCGGGATTAGATGTTGATGCTTTAAAAACTATTTCCGAAGGAATTAATAAACTTAAGGGACCTAAGAAAGGAGTCTTATTAATAACCCATTATTATAGGATCCTAAATTATATTGCCCCCGACATAGTTTATGTTCTACAAGATGGTAAAATTGTTAAACAAGGAGGTAAGGAACTTGCTCAACAAATTGAAGAAAGAGGATTTAATTGAAAATATTTTCAAGAAATATTTAGATCCTGAATTGAATATTGACATTTGGACCTTAGGTTTAATCTATGACATTAAAATTGAAGAAGGCGAAGTTTCTATTAAACTTACATTTACCTCCCCCATGTGTCCTTTTGGACCACAGATGGTTAATGATTTAGAAAAACAAATTAAAGAGGCTGGAGCCAAAGAAGTAGATATTGAAGTGACTTTTAATCCTCCCTGGCAGCCAAGTGAAGAGCTTAGGGAAATGTTGGGTGTTTGATAAAGATTTAAGTAGTAGAAAAAAAACTTTGAGTCATGCGCTTTGATAAAGTAACATTAAGAGGATTCCTTGGATTCAAAAAAGTTTACACAGTTGTTATTGACAAAGAAGGTATTTATTTCATTTATACTGGTAAACCTGGCGGGCTTCCAAACAGCTTTTCTCATCATAATGTAGCTATGGGAGGGGCAGGAATCCCAAGAAAAGTAGGTGCCAGTCTTGGCTCACAATTATCCAGCCCCATTATTAAGAAATTTCAAGAAGAGATTAAAGCAAACGAAGAAAAAATTTCTAAAAAAAAATATCTTGAAAATAAAGGGAGCTTTTTTACAAGTTTCAAAGAGATTAAAGAAGTTGCATTAAATAGAAAAGACGTAAAAATAAGAGCCAAGAAAAAAATAAATTTAACCTTTTTAGAAGAAAAAACAGCTAAAAGATTCACTAAAATTGTTAAAGGAAACTAAGAATGCACTTTTAACCAGTTTTCCACAAATACCTTCACCCTTTCTATTCCTTTTGGTTCTGCATTCTTACCCAACTTATAATAAATTTTTTCTACGACATTTCCCCAAGAAAATTCGCCTCTTTCCTTTCTTACTTCATCAATCTTGATCTCTTTAGTTTTAATTCCTTTTCTTAAATGATAATAAATGCTTCTTTGTGTTACCTGCGGAAAAACCTCATTATAGATCTTAGCAATTTCATAACCATAGCCATAGCCCAAGTAATAGAGAATTTCTACAATATTTTGCCTTATTTGGCTCCTAATCGGCCTTCCTTTAACCATTTCTTTTATAATAAAACGAAAATTTATAATTGTTTTGACCTTTCTGTTACTAATGGCTAAGAAACCTGTTATTTCAAAAAGTAAGCAAAAAGAGATTGCTCTTGAGAGAATTGCTAACCTTTTTAACAAAGCCAAAGCCATTTTCTCGGAAAACAAGTCCCTAGCAAACAGGTACGTTACTTTAGCCAGGAAACTGCAAATGAAAGTTAAGGTAAGGATGCCTAAAGAGTTTAAAAGAATGTTCTGTAAACATTGTTATAAATTTCTAATGCCCGGGCAAAATAGTAGAATTAGGACTAGAAACAATAAAGTAACTATCTCTTGTTTAGAATGTAAAAAATTTACTAGAATCCCCCTTAAATGAAAAAAGAAATTATATGTGCAAGTAGCGCGTTTGGTTTATCTGCATTAATTCTTTGGTTTAGTTCTTTCCCCGTGGCTACTAAACTTATGAAAATGGAAGATGCCTCTGTTAAAGAATATGTAGAAACTAATTTGGAGAAAATAATTGAAATGCAAGAAAAAGAGATAAGTTTAAGTTATCCTTCCAAAGAAATTGACATTGTTTACACTATCGATTCTAGTCCTTCAGAAGTTAATTTTGGTTTGTATAAATCTTCAGAAGATAAAATTTACTTAGCTTCAGGTTTATTAACCGAAGAAGAAAATAAAGCCAAAGACTGGGCCAAAATAATTTTTACTTTTGGTGATACAGAAAATATCAAAAAAGTCTTAGACCACGAACTAGGCCATTATTATTGTGATAAATTAAGTGAAAGTATAGGGAATGGTAATTGGCCTCCTACCTTAGAAGAAAAATCTTTATTTTATAAGGGGGAACTTGCTGGTATAAGGCTTGTGTCTGAAGGTATCGCGGAATACATCAACAGAACTATGAATAAAGGAATAGACAACTATAAATACGAAGACTTTTCCAAGATTGATTGGAACCTAGCGGAAAATAATGAATTTCTCCTTTATGATCCTGGCTACCATTTAGTTAAACCAATTATTGACAAACATGGGGAAGAAGGTATAAAAGCACTTATACTTAATCCCCCGAAAGGGAAAGATTTAGAAGATTTACCAGCTTATAGAAGTAAGTTTTTAGAGATGTTGAAATGAGTTATTCTTCTTTTTCTATCTCCGCGTTTAATAACAGTTTCTTTTCCGTTCTGGCCACTACCCTTCTTATCTCGTCAACAGCATCCGTATTAGCTGAAATA
Organism: uncultured Methanosarcinales archaeon; assembly: GCA_964344755.1. GTDB lineage: Archaea > Nanobdellota > Nanobdellia > Woesearchaeales > GW2011-AR9 > CAYFOH01. The sequence goes on along the minus strand of CAYFOH010000011.1, from coordinate 13,569 downwards.
GAGTCTACTCCTTGATGGACTAAAAATTCGGCCATTTTGGGTTTACTACCCGCCTGACCACAAATAGACGTTTTCACTTTATATTTCCTACAAACCTTTATTACCCTAGCCATTTCACCCAAAACTGCAGGGTGCAGTTCATCAAACAACTTGGCTATTCGTTGATTGTTACGATCTATCCCTAAAGTTAATTGGGTTAGATCATTTGTACCAAAAGAGATAAAGCTTATTCCTTCTTTACATAAATCTTCAATAATCCAACATGATGCCGGGGTTTCAATCATGACACCAAAATCAACTGCTGTATTTGGTTCTAAACCTACCTCCCTCATGATCTGTTTAGCTTTTCTTAATTCCTCAACATTAATTACAAAAGGGATCATAACACCAACATTTTTTAGACCTTCATAATGCAATTCCCTAATTGCTTGAAATTCTGCTCTCAATATTTTATCCTCATCTAAAAGCCTCCTAATAGCATGCCAACCAATCATGGGATCAGTTTCCTTCGGCTCTTTATCACCCCCTTCTAAATTACGGTACTCATCAGTCCGCATATCTGAACATCTTACCCATACGGGTTTACCTTGAAAAGCTTGTGCTATTTTCTTTATACCTTCTTTAAGTAAGTTCACATAATCAGCTTCACGATTTTGTCTAATATATTCTGCAGGATGAATTCCCCCATTAGCTATCATTATTTCTAGTCTTACTAAACCCACACCATCAGCTCCAGTTACTGCAGCCTTCTCAGCCAAATCAGGAAGATCCATGATTACCTTAACTTCTGTTGCTGTGACAATACTCTCACCACTACTTTGGACAATTGGTTTTGGTTTCTCTTTAACTTCAACTTTTCCTGCATAAACTACGCCTTTAGAAGCATGTACAGTTACTACTTGGTTGTCTTCAAGAATTTCTGTAGCGTGTTCCGTTCCAACGATACAAGGAGTGCCCATTTCTCTGCTTACAATTGCTGCATGACAGGTAGCTCCTCCTTCATCTGTAACAATTGCAACCGCCTTTTGCATAGTTGGAACCATGTCAGGATTAGTCATTCTTGTTACTAAAATATCACCTTTTTCTACCTTATAAAGATCGTCCGCCCCAGAAATCAACTTCACTCTACCACTAGCTATACCTGCAGAAGCAGTCATTCCTTTGACTAGAATTTTCCCTTCACTAACTGTAATTTCTTTTTCTTCTTGTTTCTTAAATGTTGTTACTGCTCGTGACTGAGTAATATAAACGGTACCTTTTTCTACTGCCCATTCTATATCTTGGGGTTTTTTGTAATGTTCTTCTATTTTCCTACCTAATCTGGCTAACTCTAGAATATGTGTATCAGGAATAACTTGACGTTCTTGTTGTTCTGGAGAAATCTTCAGTTCTTCATTTTCTCCTTGCTCATTCCTAAATAAACCAATTTCTTGCTTTTTGACATCTATGTTCTGGATTTTTTTCGTCTCTTTATTAACAATATATTGATCTGGATTGACTTTTCCTCCAACAATATATTCCCCTAATCCGTAAACTGCTTCTATCACCATCTCATGAGGGTTATTAGTCGCTGGATTAATAGTAAACATGACACCAGCCTGCTCAGAATTTACCATTTTTTGAACTATGGCTGAAATTAAGACCTTACTATGTTCAAACCCATGTTTCTCCCGGTAATAAATTGCTCTTGCTGTGTATAAAGAAGCCCAACAAGCTAACACTGCAGCAACTACTTTGTCTTTCCCTTTGACATTCAGGTAAGTAGCTTGCTGTCCTGCAAATGATACTGTCGGCAAGTCTTCTGCTGTGGCTGAACTTCTAACAGCTACAAAAACTTCGCTACCTTCAATAATGTTTTGAGCATGTTTATTATCTGTCCCCAAAAGTTCATAATTGTCGATAATTTCTTCTTTGATATCTTCAGGGATTTTTGTTGCTAAAATTAATTCTTGCACTTCCCTAGCTTTTTGCTGCAATTTATTTGTATCTTCAATGTCTAATCCTTTTAGGATTTCAATAATTTTGTCTTTAATTTGAGTTCTTTCTATATAGTTTTTGTAGGTTTGGGCAGTAACACAAAAACCATCAGGGATTGGCAAACCTAAATTAAACATTATCCCTAAGTTAGCTCCTTTACCGCCTGCAATTGGTAGAGAATCTTTATCCAAATCTTTAAACCATTTAACGTAAGCCATCTATCAATCGTTTAGAAGTAAGTAATGCTTTTAATATTTTTGGTAAAAGAAAAAGAAAAAAAGAAAATTATTCACAGTACGCTCTTCCATCAGCTTCAATACAAGTTTTTGGAGTTCTGTAGTCACCTCTTAACATTTCTGTACAATCTGTTTCAAACAATGTTTCAACGTTTCCACAACTATTTAGTGTGTTATTAAACAAAATGTTCAATTCACACCAGGTATCACTCTGTTCAAAAGTACAGCAACCATAACCCTCTTGACAGGATTCTTCAAAACTCCCACAATATACACGATCTGGATAAGAATCACCAAGATACAGTCCACATTGTTCGTTTTGAAGTTCATATCTTGCATAATAAGAACCATCACATTCTACATTACCAGTCCTGCCTGGTGAACATAACGCATCTTGTCCTTCAATAAGAGTACAATCTTCATTACAATCTGGAGAACCATCACATTCTTCTCCTTCTTCTATAACGTAATTACCACAAAGGGGCTCTCCTTCACACCAGACATCAGCAATCTCCACTTCATTTTGGAGGCAATTAGTTCTATAGTTTATTTCTGGCACTTCTCCTGTTGTCCTACACACCTTATTGCCACACCACATACAAGTAGCTTCTTGAGATTCAGGGATGTTGTTGATTTCCTTCTCTTCTTCACTAAAAGTATAACAGGTATTGTCAATAACATCGCCATAAAAATCAGTACAGTCTGATCTAACAACTTCATTTACATTCCCACAAGAATTTATCGTGTTATTAACTAAGACGTTACCTTCACAAGTTGAACTTAAAGATTGGTAGCTACAGCAGCCGTATTCTTCCTGACATTCCCCGCGTCCACAATATTCATATTGTCTGTTCCTCCTGTTGTCATCAATAAAGACGTTACATTGTTCATCTTGAAATTCATAAAATGCAGAAAAGCCTTCTTCTAATTCTATACATTGAAAGTTACCCGTCCTACCAGGTTCACACTGAGGAGCAACCTCCTCTAAACATTCACTTACGTCAACTTGACAATTATCAGTACAAGTAAGTTCTCCACCTTCATAGCCTAATTCCACACAAGATCCTCTGTTTTCGGGAAATTGGTTACCATCGCAAGGTTCACCTTCTTCTCTAATACCATTGCCACAAACAGGCTCTACAGGGTTCTCAGAGAGAGCGATGTCAATACATTTAGCCAAACAAGAATATTTTGCAACCCCTCTTGCTCCCGCACAAGCACTCCTATAACATTGGAACATGGAAATTGTACATTCTCTACTTCTTCTACACTCGTTGTATCTTGCACGGTCAAAAACAGCGTTTCCAGCAAGAGCGCTGCTATCATCACCCAATATTTCGTCTTCTAAAGCTTGATCTTCTTCACTCAATTCAACACTTTGACAAGCAACTAAGAATAATAAACAAACTAAACCAATAATTAAGAACATCTTTTTCATCATACAACACCTCGTTTTAATAATAATAATAATAATAATAATAATAATAATAATAATAATAATAATATAAAAAAGATTCGTGATTCCTAAAGAGTGATCACTCTTCTTCCAATCCTTCTCCAAAATCTTCTGTATCCTCGTAATTAGAATACTTTTCTTCTTCAGGATTCTCCAACTCTTCACGACTCATTGTCACAAACTTAGAATCTTTGGGTGGCCTTTCCAGCTTTTCTACAACCTCAGCAAAGGCTACATTCTGTAGAACTTTGGTTACTTTAATTTTCACGTAAGAACCTTTTTTTACGTTAGGTACAAACAAAACAAACCCTTTAACTCGAGCAATTCCATCACCTTTTCCGCCAATGGCGTTAATACTTACCTCATAAGTCTCTCCTACTTTAACAGGAGCTTCTTGTGCATTCATTATATTTTCCTCCATAAATGGTTATTTAGCAAAAAATAACGACTTCTTATAAAAAGATACTGGTCAAAACTCGAAAAAGATAAAAAACAACATTCAAATTAATATTAAATGAACAGACTTATTTGTATTGTAGGTATGTGTGGTAGCGGGAAAAGTGTTGTAGCTGACGAATTAGTTAAAAAAAACTGTTTTTTCGTCAGGTTTGGACAAATAACCTTAGATATTGTTAAGGAAAGAGGTTTAGATCCCACTGAAGAAAATGAAAGGCCCATCAGAGAAGAAATAAGAGAAAAACACGGTATGGGAGCTTATGCTAAACTTAACTTAGCAAAATTCGATCAATTGTTAAAAAAAGGTCATGTGGTAGCAGATGGTTTGTACAGCTGGACAGCTTATAAAATCTTGAGAGATTATTATGAAGAAAAATTAATCGTTTTGGCGATTATAACACCCCCACAGATCAGATACAAAAGATTAACAGCAAGAACAGAAATTGATGAAAAAATGCGGAACAGGCCACTAACAAAAGAACAAGCTAAATCAAGAGATTATTCAGAAATTGAAAACTTAGAAAAAGGTGGGCCCATAGCCATGGCTGATTATTACATCATAAACAGCGACACGACTGCAGAATTAAAAGAAAAAACGATGACTTTTTGGAGGTGGTTAACATTGAAAGACCAAGTTGGGACAAATATTTTTTAAATATAACAAAAGAGATATCAAAAAGGGCAACATGTCTTAGAGGTAAGATAGGGGTGGCTATTGTTAAGGACAAAAGGATAATTTCTACAGGCTACAATGGATCACCAAAAGGTTTGCCACACTGTACAGAAGTTGGTTGTAAGATTAGAAAAACAATTGACGAAGAAGGACAAGAAGAAACCAGGTGCTTAAGGACGGTTCACGGTGAACAGAACGCCATTGCCCAAGCTGCTCTACATGGCGTTTCTACTGAGGGTGCCACTTTATATGGTACATATAAACCTTGTTCAATTTGCATGAAATTAATTATCAATGCAGGCATCACTAAAGTTGTTTGTGAAAAAAATTATCATGACAATATTACCGAAGAATTAGCCAAAGATGCTAATGTGGAATTAATAATTCTTGAACCCGAAAAAGATTCCTTAGATACTGTTAAAGGAGTAGAGAAAACGGTTTAAATCGATCTTATCATTTTCAACTTCAACACCTTCTTCCTTTAATTTTTCAATTTTTACCTTGCTCTCATCTTGCCCCCTATAGCCGCCTACCAAACCATCATTTTTAACAACTCTATGACAGGGTACATCAGAATAAGGATTTGCTCGAAGAGCGTTACCAATAGCTTGATAAGCTTTGCAGTTTAGGACCAAAGCTATCTCTTTGTAAGTGCTTACTTTACCTTTTGGTATGAGTTTACAATAAGCATAAACCCTTTCTTTAAATTTCATTTAAAAAAAAATAAAAAAATTAACCAAAGTTTTGTAGTCCTTCCTGTTCAACGATGAACGGAGCTTCACCTTCCGGAAGGTTAGGGGAGTCTATTAACTTAGCTACACGACTTCCTTTTCTGCCTTTTCTTAAATAGATTCTAAAAGTAGAGGCGTGTGCTACAATGTGACCACCAATAGAAGCTGTTGGGTCGCCAAAAAACTGATCTGGCTTAGCCATCACTTGGTTAGTCACGTAAACACACAGATTATAGGAGCTCGATAATTTAGCTAGTACATGCATGTGTCTGTTAAGCTTTTGTTGTCTTTCAGCAAGAGTTCCTCTCCCAATGAATTCAGCTCTGAAGTGAGACGTAAGGGAGTCTACCACAATTAATTTGACTTTCTTTCCTTGCTCCGTTATCAAAGATTCAGCTTTTTCAGCCAATAACATCTGGTGGTCAGAATTATAGGCTCTAGCTACCATTATTCTTTCCAAAGCTTCGTCTGCATCTAGTTCAATTCCTGCAGCCAATTGTTTAATCCTTTCAGGCCTGAATGTGTTTTCAGTATCAATGTAAACAGCTACTGCTTCAGGATCCTCTTTTAGGATATTTACACATAGAATGTGTCCTATCTGGGTTTTTCCACAACCAAATTCGCCAAAACATTCAGTTATAGCTCCAGTTTCAAAACCGCCACCCATTAAAACATCAAAATTAGAACTTCCAGTGGTTATTTTTGACACTATTTCTCTTTTTTTAAGAACTTCAGTACCTGTTTCAAAACCCATTTTCATACTATCTCTAGCAGCATTGATGATCTTTCTGGCAACAGCTTCAGAAGAGCCAGTAGTTTCCACTAACTGTCCTATACTAGCTACGGCTATACTCATCAAATCATGGTAACCTGCACCTTCTAATCTCTCTGCGGTTGCAGCCCCTACACCAGGTAAATCTTGTATTTTAATCGCTTCAGTCATTTTTTTCATCCTCCTAAAAAATAAAAAAACAAAAATTATTCTTGTTTAAATAAGTCCTGTTCTTTGAAAACTAGATCTTCATAAGATTTTTGTAAGACTAGTATAGCTTTTGGTAAATCATTAATTCTTAAAGAATTATTTGACTGCCAATTTCCGTCTTTGTCAGTATAACTTCTTTCAATAGAAATTGTACGGTAAGTGTTATCTTCCTTACCTTTGTTTACCCAAACTGTTGCAGATATTGCTCCAGCTCTAAATTTTTTTTCAGGCATGTTGCCTGTTACTTCAATTACTTTTTGTTTCATTTTTGTTTTACCTCTTGGTTTCCCATCTTTTTTCAATCACCGTTGTTCTGATGACGAGGCGCAACTGACGTCAATCACAATCTACTTAAAGAAACAACTCATTTATAAGTTCTACCCGTGGTTGTCCAGTGGGTTGTGCGATTGTCTAGAGCTTCTAAATAAGATATTTTTTGTTTTTAGCGACTAACTTGTTTGTCCAGTGGTTTTTATCGCACAGAAACTGAAAAGAGGTTTAACTATGGCAATCTATTATCAATTTAGACACATGATGCATGATTGAACTATGAGTGTGATCATAAAAAAATTCTTTTGCTCCTGCTAAATTGTTTTTTTGGACTTTCAACCCATTGCAAAAGTCCCTGTAATCCCCACAATATGATTCCAACTCTTCATCATTAATTGTTTTATGATGATACGATTTTACATTGCTTTTAGGAATATTAAAAGAATCAAAACCCAAGGCAATTTCTTTTGCAAACCCAACCAAATTTCCTAAAAAAGCTCTTGGGATATGATATCCGTTTAGAGGCGAGGCAAGAGTATGCAACTCTATCGGCCCATTAAAAATTAATTGAGATGCTGAACTCGCTACGATTACCCCGCCTGCACTTTGTCCAATGATTACAATCTCTTCAACGTCCAAATCGGAAACAAATAAATTGAACTGAGAGATGAATTCGTTACCTATCTCCTCTAATGAAAGTTTCTCGTCATAATCAAAATCTAAAACAGGTTTATCACCAATTAAACTCCTTTGATAATCAAACGCACCAGGATTGTGGTCACCAAAACCATGTAAGTATACATAAGCTATATCCTCAGAATTACTTTCACAAACAAAAGTTTGTTCTTCTAAAACCCCGTTTTCTGGACTTGAATCAGATGAAATTATCTGGTTAGAATTTTCTAATAACACTTTTTCAACTTGTGAATTATAAATTGCCTTTCCAATAAAAAGCGCTACAATTACAAATACAATTACAAAAATCGGCCAGAAAACTTTCTTAGAAATTAATTTAACATCCATCAATAAAGTACTTATTTTAAATTATATAAATATTCTCTTTAAAAAAAGTTATAATTAAGGTTTACTCATTATTTGATCAATATAATTACCTAATTTAGGGAATTCTGATTCTAGCTTTTTCCTTATCTGAGCTGGTTCAAGAGGCTCAACATATCCCCTTTGAAGATCATTTATGGCATCAAAAGCGTCTGCTACAGCAACTATTTCTACTAACGGCCTATGTTGTCCTTCAGGAGGTCTACCATAAGGTTCTTCCGCCTTGATCATATGATGTCCACCCACAATGGCCCTAACTCCTTCCAAGAGAGGATAATCTATCAAAAGTCCAAAACCAACCCTAGGATGTAATTTAATATAAGCTAACGTGTGCTTATCTATTTTCCTATTGAGCATATAATTAGGAATCAGTACTTTCCCAATATCATGTAGTAAACCTCCAAGACCAAGAGTTCTTAAGTCCTTATCGCTTCTACTGTTAACTAAACCTAAGTAAACACTATTTTCAGCTACTCTTATACTGTGGTGATAAGTTCCTTCGTCGTGCCTTCTTAAATCATCACACAAGAATTCTTTAACTACGTCTTCTTTTAGTAATTCTCTAACCAAACCCTTAGAACGAAATAACAATTTCATTCCTCATAATATCTAATTCTAAAAAGATTTGGTCTTAGTTCCCCTTGGTCATTAAGTCTAGAGCATTGAACCATAGCCCTACTTTCATCTAAAGAAAGCTTTTGGTCTACAAAAAGCTCAAATCTTCTACGTTTAATCCCAGGTCTCTTTGGATCTTTTGGCAATTCCACCATTGTATAAGCAATATCTCTACCATCTTTAGAAACTTCTAACATAGGATTACCATACATATCTTCTCCTAAACTAAAACATCTGTAATCGTTTTTAGTTGTTTTAGAACAACCTGTTGCTAAAACCAAGCCAGCAATTCCACCTAATACTAATTTTCTAAGATTCATTTGTACAATTCTTCCTCCACACAGTTTTTCATAGCTTTACGGTCTTCTTCAGTTAATTTTAGAGTTGACCTATCATAAAATACTCTCTGTCTAAGATCAAAATCAAAAACTATAATTCTACCTGGTTTTTCAATTTCAAAAGAAGGCCTTCCTGATTTTGGATTTTCCCCTAAACTAGTACAAACATATTCATCTTGACCAACATAGTCAGTACAAGCTGCTAATGATAATCCAATCAAACCACCCATAATCATTTTTCTTAAGCTCATTTTTGTTATCCTCTTTACGTTTTTATCTATAATTGTCTAGTAGATGGTTTCTTTTATAAATCTTTTGTCACTTTTTAGTGAATATTACTCATGAGAAAACCTTTAGGAGTACCACGCAAAAAAGAACTAACAGGATTATTTCTTCCATAAAACTTCCTACTTTCAATGGGCCTTTTATTTTAAAGTAAGACAAGGGATAGAATGGCCTTACGCCCATCCTAGTGATGGCATCCCCAAACAGATGGCTAAAATAGCCTATTAACAGGCCCCAAGCAAAATAATTACCTAAAAACAAATTCATCACAACTGACAAAAACAAAAAAAAAAAGACAGAATGAAAAAAACCACGATGTTTGCTAATTTTCTTAACAATTATCCCTACAAACCCACTCCACCTATTAACCTTGCTCTCGCCATCTATATCTGGTAAAATACTGCCAAGCAACACAAAGAAAAAAAAAAGAATCTCATTGCCACCAACAAAAAAATCCTTAAATATTAAAAAAGAAATTATCCCTAAAAGAATATGATTATAAAATAGCATTTAACTTGCTTCTAAACGAGCAATTTCCTCTTCCGGTTTAGCTCTCTCTACAATCTGAACATTAAATTCCAACCTATCAAACATTTCGTTCTTCTTAACTTTACCAATTAGTTTAAGTTGTTCACCTAGCAAATCAGTCTTAATATCCTCAAATTTAGACATATCATTTCTATAGTTAGCTACTTCTTGTTCATCTCTGTCAAGTAAGTGATTTGTTTGATTTTTCCAAAAAACACCTCTTATATTACCTGTTCCATCATCAAGGACTAAATTCATGACGTAAGAAATTTCTGGGTTAACCTGTCCATGTTTTTGACAAGTGAACTTCCCTTCACTTTCCATGGCTCTTCCCCTACAATCTTTACATACAGCAAAAAAACGAGGATCAAAAACTTGCACAACAGTCCCCATTATTTCAGCACCCTCTTCTTCACCCAACAATTCTTCTATTTTTTTTCTTTCATAAGTTCTTGTTTCCCTAACCGCTTCCACAACTTCTCCTTCGGGATTAATTTCAATTTCACCTTTACTTCCCAAATGTAATTCAATTCTGCCATTGTTCTCTCTAACATATGAACTTTTTACTGCTAAAACTGTCCCTTCTTTTACGTCGTCTAACAAATCCACCTGTTCATTCCAAAAAACAAGGCGAATAGTTCCAGTTTCATCTCCCACTATTAAAGAACAAACTTTTCCTGTTGTATCACCTTTAGAAAAAGTGTTTATTTCATATTTTCTAATTACTTTAGCAACTGTGTTCACATCACGCATTCCTGCATAAACTTCTTTGATTTTGAGTTTCTTCTTGTTCTCTTCTACAACTTCGATACCCAATTCATTAGCAATTATATGAGTTGCGCCTTCTTCACTGATCAAGCCAGAAAGTTCGTTAATTTTATCTTTTATCCTTTTATCAAGATCTGCGGAACCTATTTCTCCACTGTCTACAATTTTCTTCTTCAGATCTTCTAAAGGTATCTTGTACATCCTAAGCATTGCTAAAAAAAAGTTTATAAGGATTTATATGGTTTAGACTACAATCTCTTCCTGAGCCCGAGTAATCTTAATAAAATAGAAATAGTGAAAAAATAAATTTATTCTCTAATTAGTTCACAGACATTAGTTTCTTGATTACAATAACCACTAAGACAATGAAAATCATGTAAACAAATTTCGTTTGGCCCGGTTCTATCTAAAACACACATTCCTCGAACACAATTACCTGGACTTTTACACTCTTGGTCAAATTCACAACTTTCTCCTGGGTTTTTCCTTAAATAATCTCCACAGACGTTACCAACACAATTACGACTCGAACAATCAGTATCTCTAATACAACGTTCTACATTTAATTGGCCGCTACAAAAACCACCTACACAATTTGAATTTTCTTGACCGCAATCGTCATTTACGTTGCAGGCTTCTCCATTTCTTTTAGTTCCAGTACAATAACCATAATTGGGATTGGTCATTGTATGGCTATCGGGTATTATATCGCAAAAATTAGAATTACAATCACTATTTGAGTAACAAATTTCTCCGTTTGGCAGCTTAAGAGCTAATTGATTAGTTCTTGGTTTTGGTTTTTCTAAGTTAACCCTAAAGGCTTCTCCAGCAATAGCCTCTTCGGATTTTAAGCTGCATCCGCTAATTGAGATAGAAAAAATAATTAAGACCATGGTTAAAATTAAATATCTTCTTTTCATAATGAATGTTTAATTATTAATAATGATTTAATATTTCCTTGTAACTAACACGTAGCAATATTACTTTAATATATCAACGCTACAATATTTCTTTGGAGATTAACTTGTGATAAAAAGAAAGATTTACAATCTCTTCCTGGATATCAATTAAATATCTTAAAATGTCTTTTAAATAGCTTGCAACTTCCTTATCTTCACAAAGTGAGATATCTTTTAATGCCTCTTTAAATTTAGCTTCTTCTTTAACGAAAACACCTTTATTCTTAGCAATAAGATACCTTGCACTTCTATCCAGTTCTTTAAGAATTAATGAAAGAAAATTTTTTTTCATGAACTTAACCTTATTTTTATACAAATATTTAGATAAATAATAAAGACTGTCTCCTATATTCTCCAATCGTTTACTTATCAAAAAATAGGAAGGTATTAAAGAAATGTTATTTATTTTTGAAGAATTTAAAATCTTAGAATCAATCAAAGAAATAGAAATCATCTTAGCCATTAAATGATAAAGACGATCAATTTCGTTTTCATTAATTCTTAACTCGTTTAAGTCTAGTTTTTCAATAATGCTTAAAATAGACGATTCAATTATTAAAACAATTCTATAAAGAACTTGGGTTATCTCTACTTTAGACTTGTCCAACAAAACTTTTATATCAATTTTTTTTTTGTCTTCGTACGTTATTTCTGTCCCACTCATATGGGTCAGTGTTTTTTTTATTTTAGATTTAATCTCTTTAGAGATCTCTGTTTCTGAAAAGAGATTTATTTTTTCAAAACCGAGATAGTAAATTACAAATAAAATTTGGCTTAGATCCTCCCCACAATCAGTTAAACTTAAGGAAATCTCTTCTAAACTATTGTTCTTTAATTGATTAGAAGAAATGACTAAGCTCCCATCATTTTTTTCTTGTAAAACTATTTCTTGTTTTTCTTTAAGTTTATTTTATGAACCCAGTTCTTCGGTAAAGATATAGAGTAAGTTGAACCCGCAATCAATTGTATTTTTCTTCTATGCATGATGGAAAAACCTCTAAGAAACATATAAATTTAACTGCGATTATATAGTTTATGGAGGGTAACTATATATCTTCTGTTAAATTAGAAAAGATGTGAAAAGAAAAGAAGCGATCAAAAGAGTTATTCTATTATTAGTGATAACCTATTTCTTTTTATTGAGTATAAAACTAATGGGTGGCTCTTTCAAACTATTTGGAAAAGGATTTGCAGAACAGATTATCGGCTTTACAGCAAAACCTTTAGTTGGATTATTTGTTGGGATCCTTGCTACCTCCTTAGTACAGAGTTCTTCAGCTACTACTTCTATCATTGTCGGTTTAACTGCTAGTGGAGCATTAACTATTTCTGGAGCAATACCGATGATCATGGGAGCAAACATAGGTACAAGTATAACCAACACTATAGTTTCCCTAGCCCATATTAGAAAAAAAGAAGAATTCAAAAAAGCTTTTGAAATTGCTACCATCCATGATTTTTTTAATCTTATGGTTGTTATTGTTTTGCTCCCTTTAGAGTTATCTTTTCATATCTTAGAGAGGGGTGCGACTTACCTAACTTCCTTCTTTTTGGGTTCTTCTGTAGCTTTAGAATTCTCCAGCCCCCTTGATCTTATTATCAAACCTGTGGCTAAATATATTCAGGCTTTGTTAGCAAATAATGCCTTGATAATTCTAATTCTAGCTTTAGCTTTACTCTTTCTGTCTTTACATTATTTTGTTAAAACTATCAGGCCATTGGCTGAATCAGAATTTAAACACTTTGTTCACCAACACTTTTTCAAAACACCCCTAAGAAGTCTTTTGTTTGGTTTAATTTTAACTGCTGCAGTACAAAGCAGTTCGGTAAGTACATCCCTGGTAGTTCCTTTAGCAGCAGTAGGAATATTAAACATAAGAAAAATATTCCCTTACATCTTAGGGGCAAACGTGGGCACTACCTTTACTGCCCTGTTAGCTTCTTTAGCTGCTGGATCGCCAGCAGGAGTAACTGTTGCCTTGGTACATTTACTATTTAACGTCTTCGGATCAATCCTGGTTTATCCATTAAAAGAAATTCCTTTAAGAATGTCACAAAAATTGACTAAAATTTGTTTAAAGTCAAAGATTTTACCCTTAGCTTATATTGCTTCTTTATTTTTTGCCGTACCTTTTTTGATTATTTATTTGTTTCATTAAAAATTAGAAAACTAAGTTTCCTCTACGCTTGGAAATACTTGAAAGCGCTGCTACAGTTAGCACTACTTCTGTGCGGC
>CAYFOH010000010.1:0-37188 GCA_964344755.1 uncultured Methanosarcinales archaeon | reverse complement strand
CATAATTCAAAAACTAGCCAGTATACATTTTTATGACTTTCTGGACAGCGCCAAATCTTCGCAATTCTTATAAATATTTTATGCTCTTAACAAGAAAACATGCAACTCACTCCAGAAATCAAACAACAATTGGCTGAACAAAAGAAACAGTGCATCTTTTGTAAGATTATTGCTAAAGAAATGGATAGTAAGATTGTTTTTGAAGATAATTTGACAATGGCTGTTTTAGACATTTACCCTGCAATTAAAGGCCACACGACTTTTTTCTTAAAGGAACATTATCCAATTATGCCTTATATCCCTGCTAATGAGTTTAAACATTTCTTTGGCTTAATTCCAGAGCTAAGCAAAGCGATTAAAGGAGCGATGCTTTCTACGGGGATTAACGTTTTTGTTGCTAATGGTGGGGCTGCTGGTCAGAGATCACCACATTTTATGATCCATCTTTTTCCTAGAGAAAATGAAGATAAATTTTTCAATTTTCTTTTCAAGAGAAAATGTTCTTTACCTGAGAAAGAAAGTAACATGTTAGCCAATAATTTGCCGATCATGATGCGTAACCACTTCACACGTAACCCGGCAGCTTGGCATCAAGGTAAAGGAAATGTCCCCAGTCATTTGACAGAAATTTATGAATCAAACAAAGTAATCTATGAAGATGAAAAAGTTGTGTGTATACTTCCTAAAAAAGCAGTAGTCGAAGGTCACATGGAGATTTATAGCAAAGAAGAGGATAAAGAAATTGAAAAGTTAGATAATGTTTCGGCAGCTCATTTGTTTTATGTGGCTTCCTTTGCAGCTACTGCTGTTTTTGAAGGTTTGGGTGCTCATGCAACAAACATTATTTTAAAGTCTGGAGTTTCTGATGATAATCCTACTGGAAAACTTTGTGTTCATATCTTACCAAGAAAACAAGGGGATAGCTTACAAAGTTTAAACTGGGAACCAAAGCCTCCTAAATATGATTTAAATGGAGTTAAAGAAAAGATTAAAGGGAAAACTTGGAAAATAGGACAAAAGGTAAAAGAAACTAAAACTGTAATCAAGAGAGCGCCTGTTATTAAAATGAATCAGAAAACTTCTAAAGATGAAATTGCGGAAGCTATCGCGTCAATAAAGAATTAAATAGTTCTTCTTGATTTAATTCTTCCATATTAACACCTATTTGTTCTACAATCTTTGCTGCTAAAAGTGAACCTAATTGACCTGCTTTTTCAATCTCCCATCCTTGACAAAAGCCATAGAGAAAACCAGCAGCGTAACTATCACCTGCCCCTGTAGTGTCAACAGCGGTTGCTGGGAAGGCTTCAATTCTAGAGACCATACCTTGACTAGAAATTAAAGAACCTTCTTTTCCTATTTTAACTACAACGACTTGTGTCTGTTCAGATAGTTCCAATAGTGCTTCTTCTGGCCCTTTTTCTGTAAATTCTTTAGCTTCTTCTTCATTTAGAAAGATAATGTCTATTTCTTTTAGCAACGACTGAAAAAATTCTTTGTTCCTTCGGATCAAACTAGGATCGGCTAAATCTATGGAAACAAGGGTGTTATGTTGTTTAGCAAGTTTAATTGCTTGTAAGATAGTACCCTTAGTTTTTCCCTCTAACTGATAAGCTTCCAGGTGTAAAACCTTACTAGATCTGATATCTTCTTCTAAAAGATCTTCTTTACTGAGTTCTAGAGCTGCTCCCAAATGCACGGAAAAAGTTCTTTCAGAATCTGGAGTTATAAAAGTTAAGGCATGCCCTGTAGTTTTCTGGTGTTTGCCAATTCTGGTTACAACTCCTTGGCTGTTAAGGTTTTGAATATAACTTTCCCCGTATTGATCATTGCCAACTTTCCCATAAAGAATAGTTTTTCCACCCAAGAAAGAAATTCCTTTGATTGTGTTGGCAGCTGATCCACCTGGAGAAAAAATGGTTGGATTGAGAGTACCTAACAGTTGCTTGGCTTTTTCTTCTTCAACTAAATGCATTTCCCCTTTGTTAAGATTTAAATTACTAAGAGCTGCCTCTTCAGTTCTAACTAAAAAATCCATTAAAGCGTTACCCAGACCTACAACATCGTTTGTTTTCATTTGTAAAGTAAAGCAACAGCTGTGTTCTTAAACTTTTTTTGTTCTCCACCTTCTGGCTCATAAGTTAACCATTTTTTAAGACTAATCAACTCACCAGCTTCAGCTTTTTGTCTGTTTAGCTCTCTGTTTAAAGAGTATAAGATGGATTGGTGTGTTTTTCCCTCTAAAATCACAGGTTCGCCAATTCTTGTTCCTTTATATTCTTCATCTCCTTTCATTAGAGCCTTTTTAGTTAGATCAAAACGGACTCGGAAAAAAGGTTCTATAGGGTTTGGTAAATTCTCTCTTTGTTTAGAATAATCTGAATTTCCATAGAGCAAATAAACGGCTCGTCCATCAAAAGTATCAGGGAGATCATATCCCCATTCACAAGTTATTATTTCCGTCGCTAGATGCTCGTAAGCTACTACGCCTTCAAGTTTTTTGATTTCTTCAACGGCCTGCTCTTCTGTAATGTCTCTTAAGAGAGTTGAAGAACTTCCAGTAGAAGGATTAATAAGACCTGGAAGGATAAAAGGATTTCCTGTCCTTTTCCCTTCGAACCGATTTCCATCTTCATCTAAGAGACATCTTTGTTCTGGATCAAAAGTGACTCTAATTGGATCAACCATTCTAATACCTATAATGTTCCGGTTTATAGGGTCCTTCTTTAGCGACCCCTAAGTAAGCTGCTTGTTTTTCACTTAGTACGTCAAGTTGAATGCATAGTTTCTTAAGATGTAGTTTAGCCACCTCTTCATCTAACTTTTTTGGCAGAACTTCAACACCAATTGCGTGCTCCTTTTTCCATAAATCAATTTGCGCTAAAACTTGATTAGTGAAAGACATACTCATAACAAAGCTAGGGTGTCCTGTAGCACAACCTAAATTAATAAGCCTTGCTTCGGCTAGAACATAAATCTCTTTGCCATCTAAATTATATTTGTCATATTGTGGTTTGATATTTTCTCTTGAAGCAAACTTGTTTAACCATTCAATATCTATTTCATTATCAAAATGTCCAATGTTACAAACAATAGCTTGGTCTTTCATGGCTCTAAAATGTTTTTCTACTATAATGTCGCAATTACCTGTTGTTGTAACAAAGATATCGCCTTCTTTAGCTGCTTCATCCATCTTTTTCACTTCGTAACCTTCCATGGCCGCTTGTAAAGCGTTAATTGGATCAATTTCTGTAACAATTACTCTACATCCATAACCCTTCAAAGATTGTGCACAACCTTTTCCTACATCTCCATAACCCGCAACCACCGCAACTTTACCTGCTAGCATTACGTCAGTTGCTCTTTTGATACCGTCGACTAGGCTTTCTCGGCAACCGTAAAGATTGTCAAACTTAGATTTAGTGACAGAATCATTTACATTAATAGCTGGGAACAATAATTTTCTTTCTTTGGCCATTTGGTATAATCTATGTACTCCGGTTGTTGTTTCTTCAGAAACACCTTTAATGTCAGCTGCTACGCTTGTCCATCTTTGACCATTGTTGTAAATATTCTTAAGACAAGCCATCAATTCTCTAAAATCTTCTCCCTCATTACTGTAGTCTTTCTCTAAAATAGAAGGATTTTTTTCAATCTCTACACCTTTATGAATCATTAAGGTAGCGTCTCCCCCATCGTCAACAATTAAAGTAGGTCCTTTCCCGCCAAAATCTAAAGCTCTTTCTGTACACCACCAGTATTCTTTAAGTGTTTCACCTTTCCAAGCAAAGACTGGAATCCCTGCTTTAGCAATAGCCGCTGCGGCGTGATCCTGTGTAGAAAAAATATTACAAGAAGCCCATCTAACCTCTGCTCCTAAGGCAACTAAGGTTTCAATTAAAACGGCAGTTTGAATAGTCATATGCAGAGATCCCATAATTCTTGCTCCTTGGAGCGGTTTTTGCTCTCCGTATTTCTCTCTTAGAGCCATTAAACCAGGCATCTCTTTTTCAGCGATAGAAATTTCTTTTCTTCCCCATTCTGCTAAGGTAGTATCTTTAACCTTATAATCTTCAGTAACTGTTAGTGATTCCATGACCATTTACCAAAGCATAAGCTATATAAAGATTTAGCAATTATAATTCACAATGGTTACTGCAGGAGATTTAGTTAAAGTAAGGACAAATAAAGCGGAAGAAGAAGGAATTTTAATGCCTAGTCCCGATAAGGACACTATTCTAATAAAGCTTGAAAATGGTTATAACATAGGATTTAAGAAAAAGAACGCCAAAATTACTTTAGTAAAAAAAGCTTCAAAAAAGAAAGAAACAAAATCTAAATTACCTTCAAAAAAAAATTTACCTACTATTTCTATACTTCACACTGGTGGTACAATTGCTTCAAAAGTTGACTATCGTACTGGAGGGGTGTCAGCCGAATTTTCTCCGGAAGAACTTGTAAAAATGTTTCCTGAACTAAACAGGATAGCGAACATTAAATCGGAACTAATCTCTCAAATGTGGAGTGATGACTTAAGATTTTCTCATTTTAAACTAATAGCTGATAAAATTCAACAACACGCTAAGAAATCAGATGGAATTATTGTGGGGATTGGAACAGACAACCTAGCTGTTGCTGCTGCAGCTTTAGCTTTTATGATTGAAGAATCCCCTGTACCAATTATCCTTGTAGGGTCCCAACGATCTTCAGATAGGGGTAGTAGCGACGCTGCTATCAATTTAATCTGTGCTGCTAATTTTATTATCAACACCAAGTTTGGTGGCGTAGCTATTTGTATGCATTCTTCTTCAGAAGACGAAGGGTGTTTTATTTTACCTGCAGTTAAGACTTACAAGTTACATTCTTCGAGACGTGATGCTTTCCAAGCTGTAAATTCAAGTCCTTTAGCTTTTGTTGACTATAAGACGGGTCGTGTTGATGTTAAAGTAAAGTTAAATCCCAAATCTAAGGAATTGGTGATTAAACCAAAAATGGAAGAAAAAGTAGGTTTGTTAAAGGCTCATATTAATATGTTTCCAGAACAATTTAGTTTTTATCAAGGATACAAAGGTTTGATAATTGAAGGAACTGGTTTAGGGCATATACCCGGCCAAGTGCCTAATGATCAGTGCAAAATTCATCAGAAAATTTATCCAGCTATCAAGAAACTAGTAGATTCAGGTTGTGTAGTGGTTATGACAACACAATGTTTATTTGGTGGGGTGAACCTACATGTTTATGATAAGGGAAGGGATTTGTTAGATCTGGGTGTCATTCCTGGAAAAGATATGTTAGCTAATACGGCGTTAGTTAAATTATCTTGGTTATTGGGGAACTACCCTGTTAATAAAGTTAAGGAATTGGTTGGAAAAAATTTAAGAGGAGAAATCAACGAGCAGATTCCTTACGAAGAGGATTTTGTTAAATGAAAAGAATTTTATTTTTGTTAGCTCTTTTTTTGGTGTCTTGTACTACAGTACCTTTAGAAAAGCAGTGTGTTGTAGATAGTGATTGTGTGAAAGCTGAATGTTGTCATGCTTCTGGGGCTGTGAATAAGGAATATGGTCCTGATTGTAGTAATCTATTCTGCACACAAGAATGTGTTCCTAACACTTTAGATTGTGGGCAAGGGCAAATTAAGTGTGTCAAGAATGAGTGTGTGGGTGTTATAAATTAAGTACTTCTCTTAAATCGGTGGTTATGTTATCAACTAGTGCTCGGCATTCTCTCGGAAAGATATTTTCATAGTTGCTTGGCTTGCCCACGCGTATCCAAATCCCTGATAAATACCATGACCTTTATCTTTTCCGACAGCTGTAGTTTCAATTGAAACAGAAAGTTGGTCTCCAAGATCTCCAACCTGGTTTTGTGTCCAGGCATATCCAATCCCTTGATAAACACCATGACGAACTTTATCTTTTCCAACTTTTGTGGTTGTCAGCTTAAATTCATTACCCCCAATTGTACCTTGCATTTTGTTTGCCCAGGCATATCCAAATCCCTGATAAATGCCATGACTTTTATCTTTTCCAACATCTGTCGCAGTTAATTCTGCAAGAATTGAACTGTCCAATGTCCCTTGCATTTTGTTTGTCCAGGCATATCCAAATCCCTGATAAATGCCATGACCTTTATCTTTTCCAATATCAACAGTAGACAGATTAACTTCCAATGAACCGCTGTTTTGTTTGACTAACTCAACTAGTGCATCATAAGAAATTTTTTTGTATTCGACAGGTTTGGGTGGTTGTCTTGATTCCAGAACTTGAGGATTAGGGTTGAAATATTGAACATTATCCTGGTTAGAAGAGTTTTTTTTACAACATCCAGTAGCTAATACAGCTACAATTAATCCTAAAGTTATTACCTTTTTAGTTGGTGGCCTAAAACCATTTTCTTCCATATAAGTCCAGAAAGTATCCATCATTTTTCCCATAGGCTTAATTTTATACCTTATTTAAAAGAATTATGCTTTACAATTCTTTGAGAACAATAGCTGTTTGTGTCTTATCAACTCCAGGAATAGTTCTCATTTTTTCTGTAACAATTTCGTTAAGTTCAAAGATGTCTTTAGTTATTGCTTTTACTTGAATATCAGTACCTCCAGTCATAATAGTTACTTCTTGAATACCTGGAATTGTTTTAATCTTTTTAGCGACTTCTGCTTGGTTGTTGGCTAAAGAATAATCTACTGTAACACTAATGTAAGCTTGGATATTTTTCCCTAGCTTCTGATAGTTAAGATTTACAGTATAGTTGTTAATAATGCCTTGTTTCTCCAATTTTTTTATCCTGTTGTGGATGGTTGTAATGGGAATCAGGAGATTTTTACTAAGTTTGCTTGTAGTTTGTTTAGAGTCTTTTACCAAAGCTGTGATGATGGCTCTGTCTTTCTTGTCTATCTTCATTATTTAATTGTTTTTTTTACTTTTTTTATAAGTTTTTAGGTTAAAAATGGAAGGATTTTCCTATTTTAGGCGTTTTTACAGAAAATAGAGAAAAATTTTCTTTCTCTAACGGGATACCTTAATAATCTATTTGTCATTTTTCGGAGATATGTTTGGAAAATTTGGTAAAACTGTCTTGAAAGAAATTTTAGATGGTAAGATTAATCTTAAAGATTTATATGAAATTGTTTCTTAGAGAAAATGAAGATTTTAGTCACTGGTGGAACGTTTGATAAAGAATATAATGAGCTGAATGGAACTCTTTTCTTTAGAGAAACCCATGTTGAAGACGTTCTTAAGAAGGGAAGATGTGCACTTCCTATAACTATCCATAAACTTATGCTGATAGATAGCTTAGATATGGATGGAGGGGGTAGAACAAAAATCTTGGACTATTGTAAGGATTCTGAAGACCATAGAATTGTAATCACTCATGGAACTGACACCATGGTCGAAACCGCCGCCTTCTTGAGTCAAATAAAAAATAAAACGATTGTTCTTACTGGTGCTATGATACCTTACATGTTTGGCAGTTCTGATGGTTTATTTAACATGGGATCAGCTTTGGCTTTTGTTCAGACTTTGCCTAGTGGAGTTTACATTGCCATGAATGGTAAATATTTTAGTTGGGACAATGTGGAAAAGAATAAGTTAACTGGGAAGTTTGAAGAAAAAACCTCTTTTGTTTAAAGTAGCCTTACCAGCAAATAAATTTATTTAAAAGCTATTCTTTTTACTTCTATTATGACCATCGTAACTTTAACTGGAGAATCTGGTTCAGGGAAGAGCACAATAGCTAATTACTTGTTGAGAAGAGACGACTTCTCTTTAGTAACCAGTAGTACAACAAGAAAACAAAGGGAAAGCGACTTACCAAAAGAGTACGAATACCTTACAGACGATACTTTTAATGCTTTGGATAAAGGTGAAAAACTTATTTGGTCCGTTAATTATGCTGGAAATAGTTATGGAACAAGGTACAGCTATTTGGATGAAGCAATAGCTTGTGAAGATTACCGTTTAATGATTTTAGTACCAGAAGCTGTTGAAAAATTAGCCGAATACACTTCTGGATTTGTTCCTTTCTTCATTAGAACACCTTCTAAAGATATTTTACGTGCTAGACTTCAAAAACGTGGTGATTCTCAAGTAGACATTACTAAGCGCTTAGCAGATGTAGGAAATTGGGAAACTGAAAGTTCAAACATTCCTTACCTTTTTGTTAGTAATGAAGGAAGGATTGAAACTGCCGTAAGGGATATCTTACAAAAATTGAAGATAGTTTTTTAATATAATCTGTTTTGTCCCTATCTTATGCGGGGGTGGGAGAGTGGTCAAGTGAATTTCGAAGAAATAAACTTTGTTCAAAAATCTTTGATTTCAGACAAAATCCGCTAGCTTGAGGGGCTAGTCCCTTAGTGGGTACGCGTGTTCGAGTCACGTCCCTCGCATTCCAAAACTTATATAAAAGAGAATATTATTGCTGAATTATGGTTAAATGGGAAATCACAACTGAAGTTTCTAGGTTACCAAAGTTAAACAATCCTATTTTAATTGAGGGTCTACCTGGGATTGGGAACGTTGGCAAGATTGCAGTTGATTTTTTAATAGACGAATTTAAAGCTAAAAAGCTAAATTCTTTTTTTTCTTACAAATTTCCTTTCTCCGTTTTTGTTAACGAAGATAATTTAGTTGAAATGCCTAAGCTGGAACTTTATTACAAAAAATTTTCTTCAAAAACAAAAAAAAGGGATTTACTTCTTCTTACTGGAGACATTCAACCAATTGATGAAGTAAGTTGTTATTCTTTTTGTGAAGAAGTTTTAAGGTTAGCTAAAGAACTTGGCTGTTCTGAAGTTGTCACGACCGGTGGGATTGGCTTACAACAAATCCCAGAGAAACCTAAAGTTTATTGCACTGGTAATGATGAAAAATTATGTAAGTCATATACTAAAAAAGGTCTAAATGTTGAGAAAGAAATTTTTGGTGTTGTTGGCCCAATCATTGGTGTGTCAGGAGTTTTACTTGGTCTTGGGAGAATGAGACAAATTAAAGGGGTATCTCTTTTAGCTGAAACTCTTAATCACCCCATGTTTTTAGGTATCAAAGGGGCTAAAGAAATTTTGCGAGTATTAGAAAAGAAATTAAAGTTGGGGATTAACTTAACAAAAATGAGTAAAGAGATTATTCGTGTTGAAGAAGAACTTCTTAAAAGAACAAAGGAATGGGCTTCTGAGATATCTACCCACCAACAGGCAGGAGCTAAATCTCGAGAGAAAGATTTCAGTTATATAGGCTAAATGAAAATAAAAAACCAATTAAACAAAATAAAAGAGAACTGGTTGCTAGTTTTATTGTTTGTAGTTTTAGTAGTAGTAATACCTACTTTGGTAAGTCCAGACTCACCTAACCATTCTTTAGATTATCATGTTAGTGCCCAAGAATCATATGCTAGTGAACCTCTTGTTTTAAGAGATGGATTAGCAGCTGAAGAAAATAGAAAAATAACAACTGTTGCTCGTTTAAGTTTAGAAATAAGAAGGAACACTTTCGGCCAAAAGAAGTTAGACGTAAAAGATAAAATTAAATCTACAAATGCTTTAATCTTAAATGAGAATGAGAATGTTTTTGGTGTGGGAAAAAATTCTAGGCATCAAATTTCTTACACAATAAAAGTCTCTAATAATAATTACAATTCTCTGATTGAAACTTTAAAAGAAATTGGTGAAATTAAAAATTTTAATGAAAACAAGAATGATATCACTGAAAGATATTTAACTGTTGAGAAAGAAATTAAAGTTGAAAAACAAAGGTTACAAAGATATCAAGAATTATTTAACGGACAGTTGTCTAGTCAAGAAAAAATTGATTTGGTTGATCGAATTTTTAACCAAGAAAGACGTATTGAACATCTTGAAGAAATTCTAAAAAATGAAGATTTACGTGTTGAGTATAATACTATTTATTTTACCATGACAGAAGCTTCTTCTAAGTATGAGTCTATAGTTTTTACTACTTTCTCTGAACTAATTAGAAGTTTAGTTAATAGTATTAACAATCTTTTAAGATGGTTGTTTATGTTAATTCCTTACCTTTTGATAGCAGGCTTAGGTTGGTTGATTTATAATAAAATTAAAAAATAAGCCCCTGGTGGGAGTTGAACCCACGACCTCCTGATATCTTACCATGCTGTTGTTATCTGTAAACATAGCAGATAGTTTGGCTACAAGTCAGGTGCTATAGCCACTAAGCCACAGGGGCAATAATTCAGAAAATGATCTGTTTTCTTTATTAACTTTACTCTTTTATATGAGATGGATAAGCTGATGAAGGGAAAAAGCTCTTGGTTTCTTCGTACGGCAAAAATCTTTTCAGTTTAAACCACTGTTTGATAAAGTTCTGTAAAACATATGCTTCTTGATAAAGTTCTTTTTTTCTTTGTTCAATCTCTGAAGCATAAATCCTTTTTGTAAACAAATCAGTAAAGTGTCTTAAAAAAGAATGTTTATTAAAATCTGCAATATAACCATTACGTAGGTAGAACTTAATCATCATTTCAATTTCTCCTTTGTTAACTTTGAGTTTACGTCCGTTTCTTACAACTTCTGTATCTCCTAACCCTACGCAGTGAACATCTAAATCCATGTAATAGGTAATATATTTGGAGTCTGGAGCTCCTTTACTAGTTCTCCACTGGAACCATATTTCTCTAATTCCCCCAGAACCTATTTTTTCAGCATAATAGTTTTCCCAGTGATCTCCATTAGCTCCGGGTTCTTCAACGTCTTTCCAACCATATTCAATAAACCATTCATGAAGTGTTTCATAGAAGGCTTTCAAATCAAAAATATCCTTATATTTAATACGTAATGGCGAAAATTGGGGGAAAATACTAGTTAAATTATCTACCTTCTTTTTTGGCATAAAATACACAATGAAAATAGATATATAAATATTTGGTGTTAACCTTTATAAAAAGCAGAACAAAAAAAACATACTATGGGTTACAAAAAATACTTTGGCATGGGATTTATTGCTAGCACTTTGGCATTAGGAATTGGTCTAGCTTATACTCCTCCCAAAGAAGTTCTTAAAGATTTAGATAAACTTGAAAGTAGAATAGATTATAACAATAGGATTCGTGTTTGTAGGGGAATTTTAAATAATTACACTTTAAATGATTGTTTAACTAATCGGAGAACTCTCACTTTATTGGATGTAGGTTACAACTTAACCGATGGGTTGAATGATTCGGAGCTGCAAGAGGTGGTGGACTTTTATTTCACCAGAAGACAAAAGCTTAATTTTAGTCAAAGAATCCAGGCAGATAACGTACTAGAACTAGTAATTGACGAGATGGTTTATCGAGATGAGGAAACCTTGAAAGACATTTATTTAACATTAACTGAAGAGTATGGCGAAACTTATCCTTTAAGTAGG
The DNA here is from genome assembly GCA_964344755.1 of uncultured Methanosarcinales archaeon. GTDB lineage: Archaea > Nanobdellota > Nanobdellia > Woesearchaeales > GW2011-AR9 > CAYFOH01. Next base: position 25,801 of record CAYFOH010000010.1, on the reverse strand, counting down.
GCCAATTTTCCTAATACCCGATTCATAAGTTTGCTTTACATCGAAGATAAGGATTTTGTAAGAGAGAGAATTGCTTATGCTGCAAATTCTCAAGAAAGAGAGCCTCCTGAAAAATTTGCTTTTTCCTTAATGGGAGATTGGGGAGAAATAACTTATGAAAAAGACTCGGAGCTGATAGATGGTGTGATTAAAAAAGGAGAAAATTTTAACGTTAAATTAGTAGCAGTTTCTTTAACTAAGAATAAAGAAATTTTGTTTGAGTTAGCCAAGGGTCATGATCGGGAATTGAAAAGGGCTGCTTATTTTAGAATAAAAGAATTAAAACTTAATTCTTCTCCTTAAAGCTAAGTACAAAATCCAAGCTGATCCTACACTCATGTCAAAGATTGCTCTTCTTAATCCTTGTTGTAACACTTCTTTTGATCCTTGCAGGAAGGACAAGTTGGCTGGGTTAAAGTAACTTACACCATACCACGAAAAGTGTAATAGGCTAGGCCATAATAAAGGAACTCCATGGCCATAAAACATGTCAACAAATATATGTAATAACACTCCTGTACCTAGGGCAAAAGCTAAATCTTGTGGTCTTTTGAAATTTATAATATTGGCTAAAGTATAAACTATCAAAGGTGCTGCTAAAACAAACCACAAGGAATGTGTAAAGGTTCGGTGAAACTCTGTCCCGATAGTCCAATCAAGTAAAAAATCAATATCCGGTAACAGGGAGCCTAACAGCAAAAAGAACCAGGTAAACTTATGGAGCTCCTTTTTAGTTAGTTTTTCTGATAATTTTCCAAGTAACCAAGCACTTACTAAGTGCACAAAAGCGAAAGCCATGATGTTTTACGTTTGTAGGCAATTTAAATAATTAATGGATTAAAGATTAATTTATCATGAAAAGCTTAATAAATAGTGTAATGGAATCATTTTAAATGCAAATCGGAATCGTGGGAAAACCTAACGTGGGCAAGAGTACTTTTTTCAAAGCCTGTACTTTAGCTGATGTAGAGATAGCTAACTATCCTTTTGCAACTATCAAACCTAATGAGGGCATTGGTTTTGTTAAAATAGATTGTGTTGATAAGGAATTCTCTAAGCAATGTAATCCTAGGACTGGTTATTGTGTTGATCACAAGCGCTTTCTCCCTGTTCAGTTAATAGATGTAGCTGGTCTCGTGCCTGGAGCGCATGAAGGTAAAGGGATGGGAAATCAGTTTCTTGACGATCTTAGACAAGCTGATGTTTTGATCCATGTTATTGATGTTTCAGGTTCAACTAACGAAAAAGGAGAATCTGTTAATCCTGGCAGTTATGATCCTGCAAGTGATGTTAGATTTTTAGAAGAGGAGTTGGATATGTGGTACTTAGGAATTCTAAAGAAAGGATGGCAGAAGTTTGCAAGAACAGTTATGCAGGAAAAACAAGAAATTGCTGTGGCTTTAGCTAAACAACTTTCTGGTTTGAAAGTTTCTGAAGAGCTTGTCAAGGAGACTATTAAAAGCCTGTCATTAGATAAGGACAAACCAAATTCCTGGGAAGAAAAAGATCTTAAAAATTTAGCTACAGAGCTGAGAAGGAGTACTAAACCAATGTTAATTGCTTGTAACAAAATAGACGTGCAGGGAGCTAAAGATAATTTAACAGAACTAAAAAAACAGTTTCCAGACCATCTTTTTGTCGGTTGTTCTGCTGAAGCCGAACTTGCTTTAAAAGAGGCAGACAAAAATAAACTAATTGCTTACGTTCCTGGTGAAACTTCCTTCAATGTTTTACAAGAAGATAAACTTACAGAAAAACAATCTAATGCTTTACAGTTTATTCAAGATAATATTCTCAAAACTAACAATGGTACTGGTGTCCAAAAAGCTTTAGATCAAGCAGTTTTTAAGTTACTTGGTTACCTGGCTATCTATCCAGGCGGAGCTAACAAATTAGAAGATAGCAATGGAAATGTTTTACCGGATTGCTTTTTGTTGCCTCCAAAGAGCACAGTTCTTGATTTTGCTTATAAACTCCATACTGATTTTGGCAAGTATTTTATTAGGGCTATTGATGTAAAAACTAAGAGGACTGTAGGAAGGGAACATTTATTACATCATTTGGATGTTTTTGAGATTGCTTCTGGTAAATAGACACTGCTTTAAAAGTATAGAAATAATTAAATAACCTTTATCAGCTATCTTCTATATGCAAGCTTTACAAAAAAGTGGCTGGTTTTCTTGGATAATGAGTTTTCTACAGAGTAAAGAAGAGCAACCTATGAGATTGAACTTGGAAGAGTTGGAAGACTGGTTAAAAGTAAAATCTAAAGAGGTAACTGATAATTATAATCTGGTTAAGGAAACTGAGGAACATCTGGAACTACTAGAAAAAAAGGAGAAGTATTTAAGGGTTAAACTTAAGGAGTGGGAAACAAAAGCAAATCAGGTTGATATTGAGGAAAAACATAAAATCTGGTTCTTTTTGGTTGGACTAAAAAAAAATTTAGATTTTGTTAAGAAGTTTAAGCTTGCCGAGACTGGCAACATTAGTCTGCTTAATTTAAGATTAAAGAAAAGGAATACTTTAATTATTGACAAATTAGAAAAAACAAATTTTGCTCACGATTTTGATTTTTTTTTAAACGAAAATGAAGAGGGTGTTATTATTAACCCTTTATTAAAAGAGCTCTTAGAGTTTGGTGGTTTGTTGGAAAATTACGACCAGAAAATTACTAGCAGCGGCCTAAGAAAGCTGGAGATCTTGTCAAAGAGAAAAGAAATTTTGGAAACAAGTATGGAACAGTTCAAAACTACCTATCACTTATTAAAAAGTAAAAAAGAGAGGTTAGGTTCTCTTACAGTTAAAAGGGAAGCTAGAAAAAAAGAGCTTTCTAACCTTAAGAAGGAATTTGCTTTAGAAAGAAAGAATCTAAGTCCTTTATCAAGGGAAAGCTTTTTGTTAAAAATTGATGATGTTCGCTACCGGTTTGAACATTTTAAAAAACAAACTTCTAAGTTAGAGAAGGAGATACCTCCTTTAGAAGAGGAAATAGAATACAACAAGCTCATCTTAATGAGAGAAAAAGGTTTGTTTCAGGGTTTAATGAGGGTTGGTTTTGATAAAAAAATTGAGATAAAGTTTTAATTTTCTTAAGAGCTTCTAATCCAGGTAATTTTTTCCCTGCTAAAAAAGCTAGTGACGCTCCACCACCAGTAGACACATGTGTAAGTTTACTTTGTAAATGAAATTTGTGGACTGCTTCTGCTGTCTCTCCTCCTCCACAGATTGTTGTAGCATCTAACCTGCTAATAAAACGACCAATTTCTCTTGTTGCTATAGCATAATTAGACCATTCAAAGTATCCTAAAGGGCCGTTCCAAACAATAGTTTTGGCCTTCTGTAAGTGGAACCGAAATAACTTAATAGTTTCTGGGCCAAGGTCAAGTGCAATTTGTTTCGTTTCAATTTTATTGAAATCAACTGTTTTTGGTTTAGAATTAGCTGAAAAAGTTTCACTAACCTTAAAGTCTATTGGGAGAATCAGTTTTTTCTTAGCAACTCTTGAGGTTAATAGTTTTTTTGCAGCCCTTACTGAGTATACGTCAGTCTTGGACATGCCAATGTTAATTCCTTTAGCTTTCATAAAGGCAAAAGGTAAAGCTCCACCAATTAATATGGAATCTGCCTTTTTTAGTGCTAATTTTAGCAAGTCTATTTTATGTAATTTAGCCCCTCCCATGATCCAAATAGCATGCTTAGATGTTCTTGCCTTACTTAAATAATAAATTTCTTTTTCCAGTTGTAAACCTGGTAAGGAAGGTAAATATTTTGTTATTTTGTGAACTGAAGCATGTTTCCGATGACTAACAGCAAATGCGTCGTTAATATATATTTCAGCTAAACTAGCTAGTGATTGTGCAAAAAAAGAATCGTCTGTTTCTTCCCCTTTATGAAAGCGTAAATTTTCTAGCAAAAAAATTTCTTTGTTTTTTCCTTTCTTTATCTTGGTTCTTACTTTTTCTCCCAGACTGTCATTTAACTTACGTATCTTGCTCTTAGGAAGTAATTTTTTCAATTCTTTAAGTATTGGATCTACTTTTAAACTCTTAACAACTTTTCCCTGAGGTCTTCCTAAGTGTGTCATTAAGATTATTTTACAATTTTTTTTGAGCAAGAACTTAATTGTTGGTAAGGAAAGCCTAATCTTATTGTTATCTCTAACCTTCCCTTTACTCATAGGAACATTATAATCGACTCTTACAATGACAGTTTTGTTTTCTACTGGGAATTCTTTAAGTTTTAACATGTTAAACTAATTCTTCACCTCTATATAAACTTCATTTACTATTCTGAAATGAAACTAAACAATTATAAAGGAAAAAGAAGTCATGATATAGAATTTAGTTCGTATTATCAAACGTTTCAAAAAAAAGAAGGTGATTGTGTAATGAGGAAAAAAACAATTTTGGCTTTATTTGCTTTATTAATTCTGGTAGGTGCGTTTTTGGCGGTTTCTACTTTGTTAAGGGAGACTGTTATTGATGTATCTTCAAACAGGTCTAACAAAAACTTTACTGAGAATATAAATCTCAGTGTAAGTATACTATCTAACGCATCCCAGGGGGGTGCAATATCAAACGTTACTTTTACATGGACGTTAAGAAGAAATAGTTCTATCATGCTTAACAATACCATTCAGAATAGTTCTGCTGGCCAGACACATTTCGAAACAAATCCTTTTGACACTACACAACTACCGGATGGAACTTATTTGGTAAATGTAACTGTTTACAATTTTAGTACAGAAGGAAATACCACTTCTGCTTTGGCTAATGAACCATGGTCAACCAACTTAACTATTGATAACAATGCACCTAATGTTTCATTAGATTCAACCCATTCAGGTACTGTTTTTAGGCCAGGTGTTAATGATAATACTTCATCTTTAAAACCTGCTTTCCTTAACGCAACTGTAACTGATACAGAGGTTGGTGCAAGTAGATTAAGAAATGTTAGCTTTTCTTTCAGCAACGCTTCAGGAGTTGGTTTTAACCTTACACTAAACTTTGGAACCAATAGGAGTACTAACAACACTTGGAACGTGACTTACAACTTGTCTTTACTTAGAGCAGGTATTCAAGAAGTGACAGTTTTTGCCTTTGATTTTGCTGGTAAATTAAATAGTACTCAGTCAGTAACTTTTACTGTTAACACACCGCAAAATGTAACTTGGATTACAAGCAATGGTAGTAACTTTACTGCAAGTGAATCTTTAGCTACTTTTAACATTACAACCACAAACAACAGTTTTGCTCCGATTTACAATGTTATCTTCGTTTTCGATAACGCAACAGGAAACGGGTTTAACTTATCCCAACCAACTGGTATTTTTGATACTAGATTAGGGGTCGTTTCAGGAGATAGGCTTTACTACAACGTTAGTTACAATGTATCTAAATTAGTTGAAGGTGTACACACTGTAAGAGTTTACACAAACGACACTATGGGTAACTATAACAACACTGAAATCATCAGTTTTACTGTAGACAAAAGCGCACCATCTTTAAGTTTCAGTTGTTCTCCTTCATCACCTAAGGTGGGAGACACAGTAGATTGTACTTGTACAGCTAGTGATGGGATCTCAGGTGTAAAATCAGGCCCTGTCTTCCAAGGAGATACAGATAATGTACAATCTGGTCTTGCTGATTCAACTGGTACAAAAACGACTAGTACATGTAGTGCAACTGACCATGCTGGTAACACTAGAACTGCTACTGGTTCCTATACTGTATCTGAAGCTGAGACTGCAGGAACTGGTTCCTCTGGATCTGGTGGTGGTTCTTCAACTGGATCAGCTGGTGATTTCAGTAAGAGAACTTGGACGTCTGTTAACAAAGGGGAAACGGCTGAAGTTAAAGTAGAGAATGGAGCTATAGGTGTAACTTCAGTTAAGTTTGCTGTAAAAGAGACAGCTTATGGTCTCTGGCTTTCAGTAACTAAGAAAAACTCTTTCCCAACTACTGTTAAAGCCTTTACCAAGAAAACTTACAGGAGATTGGACATTAGTAAGGGAGCCAACTTAAAAGAAGATAACATTGAAGGTGCTACTGTTTCCTTCAAGGTAGAAAAAAGCTGGTTAACTTCCAACGGTCTTAACGCCGGAAAAATAGCCTTGTTTAGGTACCACAACAACAAATGGGTACAACTTCCTACAAAGGTTGGTGAAGATGATGGAACTTATGTCCACTTTGAAGCAACGACACCTGGTTTCAGCTACTTTGTGATTGGTGAAAGTGAAGCACCAGTAGCAAGTGAAACAGGTGGTGCAGCTGAAGCTGGTAGTGGAGCTGTTCCCGGATCTGAAGATACTGGTGCAGTTGAAGCTCCAACTGGTGAAGGAAGTGAAGTATCAGAAGGTGGTTCAGCTTTGATCTGGTTAGTACCTGTAATCATTGCTGCCCTAGCTTTGATCTTGTGGTTAGTTTTCCAACACAGAAAAAGATAATTTCTTTTTTTTTTCTTTTTATATTTTTAATAGGTTATTTACTTCTTGTTTAACTCTTTCATAAAAATCATTGCTAGTTTCGCCTTCTTTTTTAGAAGTATTTAAAGATTTTAAGAGGCTCTTTGTTAAATGCAGCTCTGTTTCTTCATCAAATAGTTTTACCTGTTGTAAGTGTTCTTTAATTATTTCTTCTTCTACATCTTCTGGATTATGTGTGCTGATTTTGATTTCAGAGAATTCTTGTGAAGTTAATTTAGAGGTATTTTTCATAACAAAATAGGCTCCTCTTTCATAAAGGTTAGAAAAAATTTCTTTGAAGTTAATATCTGTAACTTTACCTTTTTCTAAAACTCCTTGTAAACGAATTGTAATGAGCTTATCATTAAGATCTTTTTGTGAAAAAAAATTTAGAATTTCTATGGTAATATTTTCTGGTGTGGTGTGCTTACAATCCAGATGAAACTTTAAATGCTTTTTAACTTCTAAAGGAATCCAGGTTATTTCTTCTTCTTCTACTATGTAATAACCTCCTTTGCCATATTTTTCTAATTCTGCAAAGTTGTTAGGAAACAAAGCACCCGTATATGTTAGTACGCCATAATCTTTTTGTTCTAATTTAGTGGGGTGGTGCACATGACCTCCAGCATAATAATTAAAACCTTTTGGCAAAAACGAAAGTGGTTGCGCCTCGATTAATTCCATATGTTTTGGTTTTAATTCTGTTAAAGTAGTATGAAACATAAAAATTTTGTAACCTTCTTCTTTTTCTAAATTTTCTCTATGAAGATTTTGATAATACGTTTTGTCTAGTAATCCTCTTCTTCCTAAAATTCCTGTTATTTTAGCTCCAGTTTTTTTATCTTCAGTAAATTTGAGGTGTAACTCTTTAGTTTCTTGATTAACTGATCCTTTACAAACGTTCACTAACAATCCGGCATTTTCTAGAACATCAAGCATTGTTTTTCCACTGGGTGAAAAATCATGTGATCCGGCAATTGCATAAAGTGGGATTCCTTTATCTTTAAGTTCTTTTAATTTTTTTGTGACTATTTTTAATGTGTCTAAAGAAGGAAGAGAAGTATTAAAAAGATCTCCTGCAAATAAGATAAAATCAACATTTTTTAAAAAACAATCATCAATGGCTTTAAGGAATACTTCTGTAGAAAGGGATCTCATTTTTTGATCACGCCAAGATCCAAGATGAAGATCGGCAAGATGAGCATATTTCATTTAATTGGTAGAAAAGAGATTAGTTATATTATTTGTTGTCTTTCAGTATTCTTTCTACTAGTTCTTCCCAGTTTTTAGTTGGCTGCACGATCTCTGAAACAGGGAAATCTTCTTCATCTAAACCAAATAAGTATAACTTGCCAGGGTAATCCATCTCTTGTAAGTGGTTGGCTACTCTTACATCATTATCAACAGCAAAACTGACCTCCGGATAAAGTTTAATTAACACCTCTGCTTTCCAATAAGAACGTCCTTCTGGTATTTCTGAAGGACACATAATTATAGGCAAATTAGGATAACTTCTTACCTTGAACCATTCCTCTGTTTTTTGATGCATCCCCCTTAATCTTGCTGTCCAATAACAAGCTGTAATTTCAAGTTCGTTTAAACGCTTTAGGCCTTCTTTAGAACCAGTTATAGGTGCGAATCTGGAATGAAAATTATCACTATTGATAGCCTCTATTATGAGATCTTCAGCTTCTTCTTTTTCTCCCCAATACAAGGTTCTTCCGTGAAGAGAATAATGTTTAGCCATGGCCTCTACTGTAACTTCTTCTGGTGCAGGCCATCTCTCATTTAATAAATCATAAAAAGCAGCGCTAGTCTTTGTGATAGTATCATCTATATCAAAAGCTCCTCCTCTATAATTACTTTTAATAAGGTCTATTATTTCGTTATTGTCCATTTTATAATACGGTCACACATTTAGCTAGATTTCTTGGGAAATCAATTTCGCACCCTTTTAAAAGAGCAATATGGTAACTTAATAGATGTCCTACAATACTTGCATAGATAGCGAATTCAGCAGGACAACAATTAGGTACTTTAATCTCTGAATAAAATTTTTCAGATATTTCTTCATTAACAATGGTTATTACTTTAGCTCCTCTGGCTTCAACTTCTTTGGCCGCAGTTAACATATTATGGTCTTTATTTGGTATAAGACTTATAACCGGTGTACCTTCTTCAATTAAAGCAATTGTTCCATGTTTTAATTCACCAGCCATCATCCCTTCGGCGTGTACATAAGGGACCTCTTTTAGTTTTAAAGCAATTTCTCTTGCAATAGGGTAAGCTAATCCCTTTCCTAAAACAAAAATATCTTTTTCTAAATAAAGGTTTTTGGCCAATTCTTTGATTTTGTTTTCGTTGCTAATTATAGTTTCTTCTATTTTTTTAGAAATTTCTTCCAGACAAGATTTATAACCTAGTTTTTTAGCTATTTCTAACATGAGAATAATTTGATTAGTAAAAGCTTTAGTTGAAGCGACACAAACTTCTTGCCCAGCTAAAATCTCGATTGAAATATCACTTAATCTCTGAATTGTAGAATAAGGTACATTGACAATTGAACAAATTTTTGCTCCTTGTTCTTTAGCATTTTTTAAAACTTTAACTACATCCATGGTTTCTCCACTTTGGGTAACTGCTATGGCTAAAGTGTTTGTATCAAAAGAAATGAAGCTTTCCAATTCTGAAGCGATAATTGAGTGGGCATTGTAGCCAAGCTTGTTTAATAGGATAGTGCCTACCAAGGAAGCATGGTAACTAGTTCCACATGCCACAAATATTATCTTTTTGTTTTCTTTAATTAGGTTGACTATTTTTTCAATTTTTGACCTCTGTATGTTTTCAAAAGAATTAATTAACCGAGAACTTGTAAAAGGCTGTTCTTGGATCTCTTTAATCATATAAAATGGGTGATTCTCTTTATCATTAGTCTTAATTTCTAAGTCGAGTGATATAACTGGTTTTAGGATTTCTTGTCCATTTTTGTTAAAAAATTGGTAGCTATTCGGACTGATAACTGCAAATTCATTATCATCAAAAAAAATAACCTTATTAGTTTCCTCTAAGAAACCGTAAACATCTGAACTTAAAATCATTTTTCCTTCACAGATACCCAAAACAAGGGGAGAATCTCTTTTGATAGCATAAATTTTATCCTCATCTTTTTTAGTTAACAAAACTGCAAATGTACCTTCTGCTTTTTTTATAAAATTAACCAGCGACTGCTGCATGCTCAAACCTTGTTTTAATTGGTCTTCAAAAAAGAAAGGGATGATTTCTGTATCTGTTTCCGAAACGAAATTGTACCCTTTATTAAGCAATTCCTGTTTTATCTCTTGAAAATTTTCAATAATCCCGTTGTGGATTGCAAAGAGATTCTTGGTTGAGTTATAATGTGGATGGGCGTTAACTTCGGTAACTTTTCCAGTAGTAGCCCAACGTGTATGGGCCAATCCTAATTTAGTTGAAAGATCTGTGGCCTCATTCATAAAAGGTTGAATTTTACCAATACTTTTTTTGACGATCCCTTCTTTTGTTACAAAACCAACTGAATCGTAACCCCTATATTCTAATTTTTTTAAATTGTTTAACAAGGTTTTTTTAATAGAAAATTCCTCTTGAGAAACTATACCTATTATGCCACACATTGACAACTTTTACAAGAAACCAATTTAAGAAGGTTATGAATTGTAGTTATGGTTTCTTAAACGGAATTATTTAGTAAGACCTTATCTTATTTAATGCTTCCCAAGAATCTTTATATATGAGTTTTCTTTCCTAGATTCACAAAGGGGTTGGTCGTAGTTTTAAAACTAAGAGGTGGTAAGATGTCTGAAGATGAAATAATTTCTGTTGAACCAAAATTGCAAAATTTTAATGGATCTGTTTTAGATGCTTATCGGGCTCTTACTGGTTATAGTGGTGGGGCTACCGTTCGCTTGATGGTCGGTGAATTGGGTTTAGGGACAAGACTGACTGATCGTGAAATTTATGAGGGTTGGAACACTTTTGCAGAAATAAATGGTTATGGGGACATCGTAAATGAGGTAATAATTGGAGGGGGCGTTCTACCAGAACTTCCACCTTTTTACAGTACAGGAAATGTTACTGCCATGCGTTTTTTAGGGAAAGTAACGGGTCTTTCAGAGAGGGAAGACACTCCTACTAGATTAGAACATGTTATCAGTGTTCTTAAAGGAAAAAAAGATGCTGAACATTTTACTGAATTTAAGGAAAAATATTTGGAAGGAAAAATTGAAACTTGGGACGACTGTGTGGAGGCTGCTCAAGACAGCCTTGGTCTTCTTTTAGAGTCTTTGAATCCTACTAATATAGAGTACCAATGGGGAGATGAAGATTTTTTTAATATAAAATATGAAGAAGAAATTAAGGTTAATGCTCTTCAGAAGCAAGTTGCAGATTACTTAAAAGGATTAAATCAACAAGATACTGAGCTAAATCGTGACTATACTGACGTAACAGGCAGAATTAATTCTTTGGAAGAGAAACTAGAAAGATTGGATACTGAGCGTAAGGTACTTAGTGATATTAGAGCAAAGGCTAGAAGTTATAAAAGTGGAAAAGAGGAACCAGATATCTCTGGGTACCTTGAAAACCTATTGTTCACTCAAGAAGACACCCTTTTCTATGGCTTAAGTTTAGAGAAACAAAAGAATGCTTTAAGGACAAGACTGAAAAAGGTTACCTCCTGGGAAGATCTTGTAAATATTTGTGATGATAAAAAAAGTGTTTACAGTCTTTCTAGAAAAGAGCTTAAAGAAGAAAAAAGAAGAAGGGATAATATAAACAAGCGACTAAGAGTAGTGCATGCAGACTTGGCAGAATTACAAAGGATTGAAGAAATGGGTAGCCAAATAGCTTTCTTTACTAAACGTGGTGAACTATCACCATCAGAAGCTGAATGGCTTTACAAGGCAGTTAAAGATGAGTATACGGAAAGACTTGAGAATTGTTTTCCAGAAGAGGTAAGGGACAAATTAGTAACGCACATAAGTAATTTCACTAGGATTGATAATCTTTCAGCAGAGGATGACGTTTTTCTAGACAGTGCAGAAGTTAGTAGATATGGTGGAACTATGTTAATACATAACACTCGTTTTAGAAGTAATTCAACCTCATTTAATGACCTGAGTGACGCTCAGAAAGAAATTCTTTTTAGAAGGGCCCTCCAAGCAGTCTCAACAGAAGAGGAAAATTATATCCCTAAATTGGTTGTTGTTGCTCATGGGGCGGGTGGTTTCGGAGTAACAAGAATAAACTCAGAGCCAGACTATTGCATGATTAATGGTAATGAAAGGGAAGAACCTTTTTTGGTTTCTTTGGTTTCTCTACCAGTAGCCCAAGATACTGACAAACTACTAAAATATCATTCTAAAAGGATGAAAAACTGGGGTACAAAAAGATTTGACCAGAAGGTACATGCTTCTGGATTTACAATTCAATACGTTTTAGATGATGGATCTGAGTTGTGGGAATACATTGATACTTCAGGATTAAAAAGAATAGCTCAACAAAAAAGGTTTATTGAAGCACAGAGAGATTCAGGTGAATTATCTCCACAGGAAAAAGACAAGTTAACTTCTATGTGTTCTCGTACCTTTAAGATAAGGGCTATGTTAGGTGATGCCCATATTGGGTCTGGAAATTTTTTAGGTACACCTTCTAATTATTTAAGACTAGAACGTTCTATTGGCTATTTAACTAGAGTTTATGGAGAAAGTTTGGATGAATTAATTTTAACTGAGATGGTTGATGGAAACCTTGCCCATACAAAATCGGGAGAAAAAACTAATGGGGCTTCTTTGAAAGAGATACAGAACAGAGCAATCTTGGAATTACAAAATTTACCAGATAGTCCTTCAGTTGAAGACTTTTTAGGTTGCTTGGAAGTTGTTTTGAGAGAATACGAAAAAAGTATTGAAGGCAACCCTATTGCTAACCTTGAATCTCAATATGAAGCTTTGAGACCATATCTCTCAGATTTGATTAAAGGATTGGATCTTGATCAGGTTACTGTGATTGCTGGAAACCATCCAAGAAGTAAAGAAGGAGCTGATGAAGCGGATCGTCTTTATGATATGATCCGGTCATTTGATGAAAAAGTTGGTATCCTTAAAGTAACAGGAAGGGGCCACAAATTTGGTGGGCAAGGGGGAGTTCCTAGCGAGAATATTAAAATAGATGGCAAAATACAACAAACTGGACGTTCTGTTGGGTATTACCATGAACCAAAAGGTGGCAAAAATGCTTTAGTTAGAACTTTACAGCACCTTTTAAACAGCGGCTATGCTTTTAGAGAATTTTTTGCTGGCCACATTCACACTTCTTATGCTGGATTTGCTAATGGTACAGCAGTAAGCATTAATCCTCCGATTAAAGGTCCGGATGATTATTCTGAATTCCTTTCAGTCAAACCAACTCCTTACGGTACTTTGATTAAATACTCTGATACAACTCCCCGTCACCCCGATGATGAGGTTATTACCCACGCCTGGCACTTTGTTAATGATGATACTTTAGAGGCGCCAGAACATGCTAATAACCAATTACAAACAGTCATAGATTTTTTGAAGATTAGTGCAAAAGTAAAGGCTAGAACAGGACGATCTAAAGTGAGAAAGGGTCCGCCCCCAAGAAATGACCTAAGCACCGAAGTGTTGAAGAAAGTTTTAAAAGAGACAGGTGGAAATGTAACCAAAGCTGCTTCTGAATTGGGAAGGGATAGAAATTGGATGATTAGGGCTACAAGAAGACATGGTCTAGGCGAATATATAGCAGAATTAAGAAAAAAGAATTCTAGTTAGGCAGAGAATTTTTAACGAGTTCTAGAAGTTCACCTGATTCAGCTAGTTGGAGTGTAATGTCACATCCTCCAACAAACTTTTGATTAATATAAAGTTGGGGTATAGTTGGCCAATTAGCAAATTCTTTAATGCCTTGTCTTACTTCTTCATTTTTTAAAACATCAAATGAACCAAAGGAGATCTTCAGATTCTCAAGGGTTTCCACGACTTTCCAAGAGAATCCGCACGCAGGATCTTTTGGTGTACCTTTCATAAATAAAAAGACATTACTTGAAGCAATCAAATCTTTTATTTTTTGTTTTAATTTTTCTTCCATTTTGTTTTTAATTGTAGAGCATGAATTTTTTCTTTAAGTTCTTCCCGCAAGATGTTATAAACCATTTGGTGTTGTTCTATTAAAGTTTTCCCTTCAAAACCAGAATAAATTACTTCCATGCTTAAATGCATACCTGAAGTTACATGGTCGAGATGTTTTTGGCTTTGATCTGTTATCGTAATTTCAGCACCAGGCATTGCTTTAAGTAATTTGTTTTTTATTTCTTTTAACATTTTTAGATAAAATTACGCTTCTCTTTTTAATCTTAACCCTGCAACTGATATGCCCAAACCAAGAATCATTTCTAGTCCTGGGCCAAAGATTTCACTTGATCCTTTCCTAAAGTCGTCTGAAAGAGGCAAAAAGGGGTCCGCGTATAGGTGTCTATCCTGAAGGTGTGGCGGGTAGGATTCACATGGCCAATTATATTTTGTTTCTACATAATAATCGCACCTATAACCTCTTTTCACTTGAAGAATATTAGAAGTTAGACTTTGTGCCGGTTTCCAACCATCACCTGGTTCGTCGTTAATTAAATTTGCTAAGGCTGCACCTGAGCTGGCAGAACTAAGAAAAATGCCGCTAATAATTAAACCATTGCAAAAATATTCCCTTAATTTAGAAAGGTTCATGAAGTAGATAATCAAAAAAAAGATATAAATGTTTGGTTTGACTCAAATTTACCAGAACTTTTATAAAAGAATGGTCCTCTTCAAAGAAAATAAATATAAAATTGTTGAGGATTTAAAAGAAAAATGGCCGATGAAGCAAAAATTTTGGAAATTATTGAAGTGGCTCGTAATGGTGGAAAAATCCGTAAAGGAGCTAACGAAGTAACTAAAGCAATAGAAAAGGGGATTGCTAAAATAGTAGTTTACGCTAAGGATGTAAGTCCTAAAGAAATTGTTATGCATTTACCTTTACTTTGTAAAGAGAAAGATGTTCCTTGTTTTGAAATTTCTAAGAAAGAAGATTTAGGTGCAGCTGCAGGTTTGGCATTATCAACAACTGCTGTAGCCGTTATCAAAGAAGGAGAGGCTAAAGCTGCTATTGAAGCTTTGGCTAAAGATCAAAAAGAATAATAAAATGGCAAAGAAAACACCTTCTCCTGTTCAATCTAAGAAAAAAATAGAAAGTACGTCAGGTGGCGAAGGAGAGATCAGATTTGCTCCAGGGATTAAGGCTGAAGTAAGAGAAATTGTTGCTCGTGTTGGAAGCAGAGGCGAAATAACGCAAGTAATGTGTCAAGTATTGGACGGCAGAGATAAAGATAAAGCTATTCGTAGAAATGTTAAGGGTCCAGTGAGAGTTGGTGATACTTTAATGTTATTGGAAACAGAAATTGAAGCTAGAAGATTAGGTGGCGGTAGAAGAGGTAAAAAGAAATAAAATGGCTAAATGCACTTTTTGTGGGAAAGTTCTGGAAAAAGGAACCGGCAAATTGTTTGTTTATGTGAGTGGCAAAACTGCTTATTTCTGTTCAAACAAATGTGAAAAGAATTTATTACAACTTAAACGTAAGCCTGTAAAGGCAAGATGGACAGAAGCTTTTCGTAAAGAACATAAGAAAGAGGCTAAGGTATGAAAGAGAGAAGTTTGGTCTTATTGAAACCTGACGCTGTAAAGAGAACCCTTATGGGAAGAATAATTTCCCGTTTTGAAGATGCTGGGTACAAAATAGTTGGCCTAAAGATGATTTGGATTGACGAAACCCTTGGTAAAAAGCACTATTTTGATTTAGCTGAAAGAAGAGGCGAAAAAGTTCTTAATTCTATGCTTAAATACATGACTGAAGGACCTGTTGTGGCTATCTGTATTGAAGGAATTAATGCTGTAGAAAACATTAGAAAGATGGTTGGAGGTACTGAACCAAAATCAGCTCTTCCAGGTACAATCAGAGGGGATTTTGCTCACATTAGCTTTGCTCATGCTGACCATCAAGATAAGGCTGTTACTAATTTAATTCATGCTTCTGGAAATTTAGAGGAAGCGAAACAAGAAATTGCTCTTTGGTTTAAGGGTGAGGAATTGCATTCTTACAAAACAGTACATGAGGTTCATGTTTTTTAGGATATTCTGTAAAAAAAATTAAAAAAAAATTAAACAAATCTTAGTTTAAAATCCAGAAGGTCGCCGCAATTATTGATATCTGGATACGGGGTCCAAGTTTCACCACATTGTTGGGAATGGTAGTTAATTGTAGCTCTTGAATAGTAATCCCCTGTGGAGTAAGCTGTTGCCTTTATTCTTCCATCAAAAGTGTAGTTTCCTTCAAACGTTTTAGTAGCTTTGTAATCTTCTGAGGTATAAGTTTGGTAAAATTTAAACCCTTCTGTTGTATTATAATACACTGCTATGTCTTCTACAAAAAGGTCCATTGTCCAATATAGAATCGCAATGTCGTAATAACAGGCCCCCCAATTCCCTTCTCTGTCTAAAGTAACTACTTTGAGTCCTTCTTCAATTGCAGAGTCAATGGTACATCCTGGGTCTCCATTAACCTCGGCCAGGTCAAAACCTTCAACAGTTTCCCAAGATGAAGCAAGTCCAAACGAACTAAACGCAAAGACTAGAACCAACAAACTAAAAAAAATTCTTTTATTCATTTTCACTACCTCGTTTTTTTAAACAACCTCCTGTGATTCTCTCTTTTTTTATAAAGATTTTGTGGATCCAGACAAAACACTTAAAAAGGAGTGGGAAACTTTTCAATTAAAACATAATATTCACGGAGGAATTCATAATGGCAGAGAAAATGGTCGATAGGGTTATGAGGTTAATGAAGGTGCCTCAACAGATAAGGAACATAGGTGTTTGTGCACACATTGATCATGGCAAGACTACATTTTCTGATAATTTATTAGCTGGAGCTGGAATGATGAGTGAAGAGTTAGCTGGTTCAGCTAGACAACTAGACTTCCACGCTGATGAGCAAGAAAGAGGGATCACTATCGATTCGGCTTCAGTATCTATGGTACATGAAGTAGAAGGAAAAGAATTTTTAATTAATTTAATTGACACACCAGGTCACGTTGATTTTGGTGGTGACGTTACTAGGGCTATGAGAGCTGTAGATGGTGCTATTGTTTTAGTTTGTGCTTCTGAAGGCCCCATGCCTCAGACAGAAACGGTTCTAAGACAAGCTCTTAAAGAGAGAGTTAAACCAGTACTATTCATTAACAAAACAGATCGTTTAATTAAGGAACTTAAGTTGACTCCGCAACAAATGCAAGAACGTTTTGTTAAACATATTTTAGAGGTAAATCAAATTATTAAAAACATTGCACCTAATGAATACAAAGAATCTTGGCAAGTTAGTATTGAGAAAGGAACTGTAGCTTTTGGTTCAGCTTTCCATAACTGGGCAATTAGTCTACCATATATGCAAAAGAAAGGTATAACTTTTACAGAAATAATTGATGCGTATAGTGGAACAGATGAAGAGATTAAAGAAAAAGTAAAAGCTCTTGCTAGAAAAGCCCCTATCCATGAAGTGGTATTAGATATGGTTATTGGTCATCATCCAAATCCCGTGGATTCAGCTAAGTATAGGATTCCTAAATTGTGGCATGGTGATTTAGAGAGTAAAGACGGCAAAGATTTACTAGCTTGTAATCCTAATGGGAGAACTTATTTTTGTATCATTAAAGTTGTAGTTGATCCTCAAGCAGGGGAAATTGCTGCAGGAAGATTGTTTGGTGGTACAATGCGTAAAGGAGACCCTGTTTTCTTAAATATGGCTAACTCCCCTGGTAGAATACAACAGGTTTACATTTATAACGGAGCTAAAAGAGAGATAGTAGATAATGTTCCTGCCGGAAATATTATTGGTGTTGGCGGTTTGAAGGCAGGTATGCCGGGAGAAACTGTAACAACAGAAGGGTTTGCAGAACCGTTTGAAAAAATAACACACTTGTTTGACCCTGTTGTGACTAAAGCTATTGAAGCAGAAAAACCTAGTGATTTACCTAAGTTAATTGATGTTCTAAGACAGGTGCAAAAAGAAGATCCGACAGTTAAGATCGAGATTAACGAAGAAACAGGAGAGCACTTAATGCATGGTATGGGTGAATTACATTTAGAAGTTATTGAAAACAGAATCATACGTGAGAAAGGTGTTAAAGTTAAAACCTCTCCACCGATTGTTGTTTACAGAGAAACAGTGCTTAGAGAAAGCCCTGAGGTTGAAGGTAAATCTCCTAACAAACACAACAAACTTTATTTCAAGGTTGAACCTTTAGATCCTCAAATTGCTCAAGGAATAAAAGATAACAAGATGCCTAATGGAAGATTTAAGAAAAAAGACGAACAAGTAATCTCTTTCCTCAGAGAAGAATGTGGTTGGGATGCTAAATTAGCTCAAAAAGTTAAAGCAGAGTGTAATGGGAATTTGTTCTTGGATCAAACCAGAGGTATTGTTCATATTAACGAGATCATGGAACTTGTTTTAGACATGTTTGAAGACGTTGTGAAGGCAGGACCTTTAGCTAAAGAACCATGTATCAATTTGATGGTTAGTTTAATGGACTGTACTTTACACGAAGATGCCATTCACAGGGGGCCTGCTCAAATGTATCCCGCAGTAAGAGAAGGTATCAGAGGAGCAATCATGCAAGGCAGTCCGATCCTTTATGAGCCTTTACAGGTAATGCGAATTGAAGCCCCTAGTGAGTATGTTGGTGAGATCTCTAAATTGGTAAGTTCTAAGAGGGGACAGCTTTTAGATATGACCCAAGAAGGAACTTTAACTGTTGTTAAAGCCAAATTACCTGTAGCTGAACTGTTCGGTTGGAGTAACGATTTACGTTCTGGAACTGGAGGAAGAGGAAGTTCTTCTTTAGTTGACCAGATGTTTGAAAAACTTCCGGGTGAATTACAGGATAAAATAAGAAAACAGATAGTGCAACGTAAAGGTCTAAGTGAAGGTAGTTTAGGCGCTTAAATAAGTGCAAAACAATAGAAACCTTTATAAACAACCTGAAAACACATTGCATTACATAGCAAAATTAAATTATCAAGAGGATAAATGGAGGAATTTAAATGGCAAAAGAAAAAGAACACATTAACTTAGTATTCATTGGTCACGTAGATCATGGTAAATCTACAACCGTAGGAAGATTATTGTTTGACACAGGCAATATTGAAGAACAAGCTATGCGTAAATTGAAAGAAAAAGCTTCTCAATTAGGTAAAGGCGGTTTTGAATTTGCTTTCGTTATGGACAACCTTAAAGAAGAACAAGAAAGAGGAGTAACTATTGACTTAGCTCACAAAAGGTTTGATACAGACAAATATTATTTTACCATTATTGACGCACCAGGTCACAGAGACTTTATTAAGAACATGATCACCGGTGCAAGTCAAGCTGACTGCGCTGTTTTAGTTGTAGCAGCTAATGACGGAGTTAATGCCCAAACAATTGAACATCTTAGATTAAGTAAGATCTTCGGTGTAGGTCAATTAATTGTTGCTGTTAACAAAATGGACATCTCTGGTGTTGACTGGAGTGAAGCGAGATACAAAGAAGTTGTTGAAGAAGTTAAAAAACATGCAACTCAAGCTGGTTGGAAGGTTGATGCAATCAGATTCTTACCTATTGCTTCTTTACCTGGAGAAAACATTACTAAGAAGTCAGAGAAAATGCCTTGGTGGGAAGGAGATTCCTTGTTAAGTGCTATCAATAAATTTGATGTTCCACAAAAACCAACTGATTTACCTTTAAGATTGCCAATCCAAGACGTGTATAACATTGCTGGGATCGGTGTTGTTCCTGTTGGGAGAATAGAAACAGGCATCATGAAGATTGGTGACAAAGTTACTGTTGTACCTGGAAGAGAAGGAAAAGGTGTTTCAGGAGAAGTTAAGTCCATAGAAATGCACCACGAACAAGTACAACAAGCTGAACCTGGTGACAACGTTGGTTTTTCTGTAAGAGGTATCGGAAAGAAAGATATCGCACGTGGTGACGTATTAGGAAAATCTGACAATGTTCCAACTGTTGCTACGGAATTTACAGCACAAATTGTGATTATGAATCATCCTACTGTTGTAACTGTTGGTTACACTCCAGTATTCCATATTCACACTACTCAAGTAGCTTGTAAGTTTGAAGAGATCATTAAAAAAATCAATCCTGCTACAGGTGCAGAAGTAACTGAAAACAAAGACATTTTAAGAAACGGTGACGCTGCTGTTGTTAGATTAAGACCTGTACAGCCTTTAGTGATTGAGAAAAACTCAGAAATTCCTCAAATGTCTAGGTTTGCTATTAGGGATTCAGGAACTACAGTCTCTGCAGGAATGTGTATTGACTTAGTTAAGAAAGAACTTTAAATTTATTTTTTTATTTAAAATTCATGGTAAAATTTAATTTTTATCATGATCAACGGAAGAAAGAATGGCACAAAGAGCAAGAATAAAGTTAGCTAGTACAGATATTAGCAAAGTAAATAGAATTTGCACTGATATCAAAGACATAACTGACAAAACAGGTGTACCTCTAAGAGGTCCAATTCCACTTCCGACTAAAAAATTGAAGGTGACCACTAGGAAATCACCTGATGGTGAAGGTAAAGCTTCTTGGGAACGTTACGAAATGCGTATCCATAAACGTTTATTAGATATTAACGCTGATGAAAGAACTCTAAGGTTGGTAATGCGTGTACCAATTCCTGAAGGTCTTAATATTGAAATTGAGATGGTTGATGTTTAGATTTTATATTATAAAAGAAAAATAAAATTATAACCTTAACTTTTTCTTAACTAGATTTTCTAGATTAGCACAAGCTTTGCGTACAGCGGTTATAACGTCCCAGTCTTCTTGTCCACAAGACAAATCTTGTCCTGGCCTTTGTAGGTGCAAATGGACAGAGTATTTGTGTTTGTTACCATCCTTACTATACTCTTTAAAGTGAGCAGTTAATAAAAACTCGTTTTTTATAAGCCGTGCAATTTTACCAGCTTCGTTGGAAAGAATTTCTTCAACTTTAGGTTTCATGGTTTCAGAGATGTCAATTTTGTTTAAACCAATGAACTTAATGTTCTCCTTTTCTGAGTGTTTGAGACTAGCTACAACTCTGACCATATTTTTGGCTGTCAACAAGCCACTACCTTCAACATAAAGTGAAGTTATGTTGTTTTCTACCATTTTGTTGACAGCTTCCTGGAAAGAAGCTTCTCTATTTATCGTTACCAAATTATCTTTAGTGCAAAAGTTTTCTACTGGTAATGCTGTTAAGTGTTGTTGGTTTGGTTCTGCCGATTTAGTTTCGTGTAACCTTTCCGAGGATTCCCTTTTTGGTGGCCAGCTAAGATATCTTTTAAGAACATCTCTAAAACTAATAATTCCATATAATCCTTGTTCGTCCATAACTGGTAGATGTTCGATTTTATTGTGGTACATTAGACTCAGAGCTGTAGATATTTCGTCCTCTTTTTTTACATTTGTTTCAACTAAATGGCAGTCGCTTACCTTCCAACCTTTTAGTTCTTCAAGTTCTAAAGACTTTTGTAACACATTGAGAGCTGTTAACTTTCCTATAATCTCGTTGTCTTCCAAAATAGGAACAATAAATTGGTTACTTTGGTAAAGTAAATAGGCTGAGTCTAATATGGAAGATTCTTTTTCAATAGTTGGTGTTGATTGGACAAAATTTTTAACTTTGGCTGCTGCTGTATCTAACCTTGCCTTAAGTAGTTTTTTAGTGTCTAAGACGCCAATATATTTGTTTTCTCTAGTTACGAACACTTGTCTCTCTTCTTTTTCTTTTAGTTTTCCAATAGCTTTGGAGAGGGTTGAGTTCTCATCAATTTTACAGAAGTTTTTAGTTATTAGTGTTGGTTCCATGGTACTTTTTTAGTAAGAAGAGGAAGTTAAAAAGGTTTGTGTAATTGAATTGTAGCTAAATAGAACAATTTTTAAATTTCTATTTATTCCTAAATGATAGATGAAGATCTTAAGTAATAAATTTGGTAGACTTAAGGAGATCAAAAAGTTTGAGAAAAAACTCAATGATTTAAAAGAAAAATATAGGGAACTTTCTAAGGAATGGGTGGAAACAGAGGTCCTTGCAGAGATAGTAAATCACAAATTTATTTTTTTTACTAGTCGTAAGATTGATCCGAAAAAGATTTCTCCTACAGGAGTAAAAAAATTGTCTCTTAGTTTAGGTGAATTAAAATTAACTACAAATACCTGTTTGATGGATTTATACAATTTTAAAAATAAGTTTAAACCTAAAAACAAATATGAAGAAAGGTTAATCAATTATTTTGAGAGAAAAATACCTAGCTTATTGGCAAATTGTTCTAAAGCAGAAGAATTAGCTGAAGCTATTTCTAGTCTTTTAATAGAACATAGCTGCCATGAAATTATCGAATTTATTGAAGAATTAGATGGTTACTTAGAAGAAATTAAAAGATTCATTTTGCAAATTGAGCACTACGAGAAATACTGGGAAAGGGCAGTAAAAAAGGAGACTTATTTTGATATTAAGGAAGTTGTTAAGCTACCTTCTTACAATGAAAAATTAGCTAAATACTATCCTCAAAAGTCTAGAATTTTAAAAACAGAACTAAAAATTGAAACTAGCACTGGCTTTAACCACAATCTACACCGTATTTTTAGAGGTTCTAATTTAATTCATGCTAAAGTAGGCCATAATTTAAGGATAATTTATATTTACGATGCAAATAAAAAGAGGCTTGTTTACAAAAATATCATCGATCATGAAGAACAAGACCGTCTTATCAGTAAATTATCTTCCTAAAATTATTTTTTAGTTTTCAAAGTAAAAGCGCCAGTGCCCCGCGCTAAGCATTAAATGTTAAAAGCCATCTTTAATTTGGAGTCCCTTTAATTCCTCCATCTTTAAATTGTAATAATACGTATTTTCTAAATTGTTTTTCATTCTTAAGCTTTTCTTTTATTGAAAATCCTACTTTTAGATATTTTATAATTTCCTTACAATAATTTTCTATATTAATCCTATCATAAACTGTTTTCCCTTGCGGGATTTGCATGTTTAAAACTGTCCAATAAGATAAAAAAAGTTCCTCAATTAAGCCATTTTTAAGTTTTTCATTTAACCTATTTTTGAATAATACTGGATTCCTAAAATAATCCCTTACCATCTCTGGAGGAAAGGCCATTTTCCTTAAAATTGATTCTGAAAAACCTGGTAAGGATTTATCCAAGAACTTTTGGTTCTTCTTATTTAGTTTATGATCAATTTTTCCATCAGCTGCCAGTTTAGCTTGTTTTAAAGAATTTTCTGCAATTTCTTCTATTTTTTTTAGATCATAGTTTAAGAACTGCTTATATTTCCTAGGACTTTTTATTCTTAATTTGTTGATTTTTTCTAAAAAAAAACCACAACTCATTGTTAGGTAATTTTGAATAGATTCTGGAACAATCTTGTGTCTGTTTAAAACAGCTATCCCATAATTTGAAAAACAAAACTCTAATCCTAAACCATTTCCATAACACATTTCAAAGATTTCTTTACAGGCATTAAAATCAAATCGTATTCCTGCAACACCTGTTTTCTTATTGTAAGGAAAGTAATTCTTAAGAGTTTTACTTTTTATTGGTCGTAGGCCGTTTTTTAATGAAGGTATTTTGTCTGTAGTGAAATATACTACTTCTGTTTCTTCTTTAAATATTTCTCTTCTTTTTTTCTTTTTGATTCTGTCATTAAATTCAAGAGGTAAATTTAATGCACAAATAATAGTTTTCTTTGTTGTTTTAGTTAGTTTCATCGTTAGTTGTCCTCCAATTAAAAAGCTGATAGAATTAAATATCACCGAGGCGATATTTACTCTATCACCTCTTTTTTTCTAAGTAAGAACAAATGTCAATTAAATATTTTTGTATTTTATAAAACAACAAACCTACTTTTTAGTAGTTTAGTGAGGATTTAAGTTTAAAGATGTAACATTGTTTTTTTTGAAAATCATGATCCTTCATTAAACTTTGGCTTTTCCTCTAACAAAGTCTTTTATCAAATTTTTTAGAACTTCCGTTTTACTTTTATCTAGATCAATACATTTTTTTGAGAATTCTTTCCATAAAGATGTTTCTATAAAGAAGCTAACTTGTCTTTTTGACACCATATACTATAAATGTAGAAAGTTTTATAAATTACTTTACTACAAATCTACAAAACTACATTGAAATGATAAGAGAAAAAACGAATACAGGTACTGGAATTTCTTTTGTTTATACGAAGAAAGATAGGGATAGAATTGCTTCTGAAGACACAGAATCTTCTAGAGAAGTCAAACAATTGCTTAGAGAATGGAAGTCTGATCCAAAAGGGTTTAAACGTCGTAGAAAACCTACTGTTATTAATTTTGAACCTGAACTGGACGAACCATTTAATCCTAACAGAGAAGATTTTAACATTGTAGATAAACCTAGCGGAGCTTATTATGATCCACAAGACTATGAAATTAGTTTATGGGGTAAAGTATTCTCAAAGATTTTAAGTTTGTTTAGAATTAAGAAAAATGGCGTATAGAAGGAGAAGAAGACATTATAGAAAGTATAGGCCAAGAAGGAGTTATAAACCTACAAGAAGGTACAAGTTTTGGAAAAAGTTTAGTAAAAGCCAACCAATTAAGAAATTTTACAAATTAAGAAGATTTGTTGTAAGACATCCTGTATTATCTTCAGTTGTTAGTATGGTCAGTGCTATATTATTGGTTAGGGTTAGTATGAGTGATGTTGTCTTTGGAACTAACGTATCTGAATTTAGGTTATGGTTCTTATTCTTTGCTATATTATTAGGTATTATTGGTTTCATTTCACTAATGGTTTGGTTTAGAAATAATGTATCAGATATGACAACTAGACATACTATAAATTGGAAAAAGAGATAATATTTGGATTATTACTAGAAAAACTTAAAATAAGCTTTCATTAACCAAAAATCCCTAAGAAATCGGAGTTTTTGGCCAAATTCCGGTGCCTTAGGAAGTAAAAGAACTATTATGGGAGTCTTGTTTAGAGAAAAATTCTCAATAAAACAACAAATTTCACACAAAAATCTTACCAAATTTTAACAGTTTCACAAAATAATAGTCGTAAATGTTTCAGAAAAGTATCATATTCTCATATAAAAAATATTAGCTATAATGTATTTTTTAAGTGAGAAAATGAGAATTTATTTCTAAAAATCTAAATTTTCCTTTTAATCTCTTTTTTGAAAGAAAATTAGTCTTTATTTACAAATAAAAACTTCGCTTTTTCTACATATATGTCTATTAAACGAAATAAAACTTCGCTTAATAGTTGTTATACGAAATAAAATTTGAACCTCCTAACCACAAACCTTTTAATATTTAGAATTTTTCAATTATATTATGGCCACAGCACTTATACTAATAGACTTCATAAATGAAATTGTCCACGAGAATGGTAAACTCGCATCAAAGGGCTACTCGGATTTCGTTAAGAATAATGATGTTTTTCAAAATCTCTCATTTGCAATAAAAAAAGCACGTGAGAATAATATCTTAATTGTTCATGTTAGAGTTGGCTTTTCCGAGAATTATAATGAGCAACCAAAATCATCTCCTTTGTTTGGAAAAGCCCATGAATTTCAAGCTCTGAAATTGAATAGTTGGGCAACAAAATTTCATGAACAAATAGATGTAAATGAGAACGATATTATTCTCACCAAACACAGAGTCAATGCTTTTTATGGCACTCCTTTAGATTTGATTTTGAAAAACAATAAAATAGACTCAATCCTCGTAGCCGGGGTTGCAACTGATTTAGCTGTTTCTAATGCTGTTAGAGATGCTCATGATAGGGATTACCAAATAACCATTCTCGCGGACTGCTGTGCTGCGGCCAATCAGGAAGATCATGAAACTGCACTATTATCGTTGAAAAAAGTATCAAGTGTGAAAAATTCTAAAGAAGTGTTTTAATGAAGGTCGGTTCAAATTTTACTCAAGGGGACGCTGCGCTTTCGCTTCACTGCGTTACGCTCACCCCCGTATAACAAGGGATATACGGTTCAGCCCTCGGCTCGGGCTTCACCCAAATTTTCCTTCCACTTCGTTCCAGAAAAACTTCGTATATCCCTGACGTTATGTCTAATTCCCTACGGCGCCTAACTTATAGATACTTTAATAAATATCTTT
>CAYFOH010000009.1:0-40933 GCA_964344755.1 uncultured Methanosarcinales archaeon | reverse complement strand
AGTCTATAACGTAGTGGTGACTGGTGGTAGCCGCTCAACTATTTTCTATTTGACATTTATGATAACCTTCTTATCTTTTAAATTAACACTTTTAATTTCTTTCTCTTTCTTTAATTGTTTTCCTATATCAACCCAATCCCAGGTTTTCTTTAATTCTTTAACAATATTTAACAACTTTTGTAAAGGTGCATATTTTTCGTAAATGAGCTCACCTTTTTTAGAGTTTTCTTCAATTTTTTTTTCTTGGGATTTAATAGCTTCTTCTTGCTCTAAAATTCTTCTTTCTAAAGCTGCAATTTTTTGTTTATAGGGAGAAACTGTTTGAAAAGGATTAATCGTATCAATGGCTTCGTTATATGTCTTTTTAATTTCTTTAGCTTCTTTTCCTAGGAGGGGAAAGGGAGTAATTTCTTTTTCATAAATATAACCTTTTGTTTTTTCAATTAATTTAAGGATATTTTTTATTGTTTCAAGCAATTTGTTGAATTCTTTAACTTCTTTTGGTTTAATATCCTTGTCAACATCTGCTCTTAAACAAATTTCTTCGGCTAACAATCCACCCATGTTAAGTTCTGTTGCTAAGGTAGTTGCTAAATTCCTTTTTTCACTTTTGTTAACGATTTCTTTTAATTTTTTAGTTGTTAAATTTTTCCAGTTTAAACCGGGTGTCGGAAAAACGTATTTTTCTTTATTTTTAACGATCCGATCTTTCCAAATTTGTCTTTGTAGTGCTCCAATAATCAAATAATTGTTGTCTGTTAGAATAATGTTGCCTTTGGAGAACAATTCAATAATTAAGTAATATTTTTCTTTTTTTTCTAGTTCAAAAACAACTATCCTTTCTGTTTCTTTTTGTGAAATAGCTTTAATAAAGGCATTACTAAGATATTTCCTAAGTTGCATACAAAAACCAGACGGTCTTTGAGGAGCATTTTTTTCGTTTGTGAAACAAAGCAGTTTTCCAGGAACTATTTTTAGCAATTTTTTTCCTTTACTTGGTGCATGTAATTGTAGGATGATTTCTTTATCTTGGTGATATATCTGTGAAATTTTTCCTTTTACAAGGATTTGGAGCTCATTAATGATCGCTGCTAATTCTAATGAGGAGACGGATTTTTTGGACATATTTTGCTCTAAGCGGCTAAATATTTAAATTCTTCTTTGTATTTATGATAACTGCTCATGTCTTGTTATGAAGATGACATTCTAAATGAAGAATCTATTGTTGATTTAGTTGAAGGAGGCTTGACTATGAAATATGGGAGAATTCCTCATTATGGTTTATTCTTGTCCATTGAGGATCCAATTTTAATTAAAAGAGGGTTAGATAAAAGGGACGAAGATCTAACTATATTACATGAATGGATCCATGCTGTCGAGGAATATTATAATATGCCTAAAAGTTTAGAATCTGAAGTAGAAGATTACAGTGATTTTCTTTACAGTAACAAGTTTTATCTTGTTGATTTTATTAGGGACTTTTTCAAAGAAGAAGGGTTTTAAAAAAGCGCCTGATGGGACTCGAACCCATGATGCTCGCTCTGCAGGCGAGTGCCTTAGCCGCTTGGCGACAGGCGCATTTAAAATTTTTACAACTATCCCTATTTATATAATTTTAGGAAGAATTTAACATTTTTGGAGTTTCTAACAGTTCTTTAACCCCATTCATGAAAGATGCTGCGTTGGCCCCGTCAAGGATTCTATGATCAAATGTTAGACTTAAGGGCAACATTTTTCTTACAACTACTTTATTTTTGATTGGAACAGCTTTATCATAGATCTGACCAACAGCCAGAATACCTGATTCTTCCGTGTTTAAAATGGGGGTACTAAAAATACCGCCGACAGATCCAACATTAGTGATAGTAAAGCAACCCCCTTTAAGATCTTGTAAGTCTATTTTTCTACTTCTAGCCTTTTCAGCTAATTCACTAATTTCTTTAGCTAGAGTATAAAGGTTCTTTTTGTCAGCTCCTTTAATTACTGGGACAAGCAAGCCTTGTTTTGTAGCTACAGCTATACCTATGTTATAATATTTTTTAAGAACAATCTCCTCATCTACTAAAGAAGAATTTAAGTAGGGATGCTTTTGCAAAGCCTTAATAACTGCCTTAACGATGTAAGCCAAATAAGTTAACTTTATTTTTTTCTTAGCAGCATTTTTCTTTTCCGTTTCTCTAATCCTAGCTAAGGCAGTAATATCTGCTTCATCAATATGTGTAACCTGGGGAATCGCAGCCTGCAAAGCCATATTTTCTTTAATGGTTTTTCTAATCCCTTTTAATGGAATCCTTTCAACATAACCGTAAAAATCATACTTCTTCTTTGTTGCTACCTTTTTCTGGCTTGTTTTTTGAATATTTAGTTTATCTGTATTAATACCCCACATTTGAGCTAGCCCTTGTAATTCTGAGGTTGGTTTTTCTTTAGACGGTTCAGCAGCTTCTGCTAATTGTCCGACTACTGAACTAGTTGTTCTTTCCTTACCTTCTCCAGAAATTTCTAATAAGACATCTCCAACCTTAATTTTCTCTCCAACCTTATGATATAATCTTAAAATCTTTCCTTGTTGTGGACTAGGAATCTCTACCACTGCTTTGTCTGTTTCTATTTTAACTAAGGGCTGGTCTTCCTTGACAGTTTCACCTACCTTAGTTAACCACTCGACGATTTCTGCTTCTGTAATACCTTCTCCAACATCTGGAAATCTAAATTTCATCCTCGCATCACCTTTTCTATGGCAGTAACTATTTTTTGTTCATTAATTAAATATTCTTTTTCTAAACGAGATAAAGGAAATATAGTATCTTCAGAGTTAACTCTAACTGGTGCAGATTTTAATTTTGTATTTTCACAAACCATCGCTACAATTTCTGCACCTAAACTAAGAAATTTTTGCGCTTCGTTAACAACAACTAACCTACCTGTTTTTTTTACACTAGTAAGAATTGTTTCTTGATCTAATGGTCTAATTGTTCTTAAGTCAATTAGCTCAATTGAATATTTTGAGTTTAATATCAGAACAGTTTTAATACAATCCTTTATGGAAGCTCCATAACTAACAACTGTTAAATCAGTACCCTCTTTAATGATTGCTGCTTGACCTAACGGTAGAAGATACCTTTTGTTTGGAACATTAATTTTTACTGAACGGTATAACCTTTTTGGTTCAAAGAAAAGAACTGGGTCGGGATCGGCAATGGTTGCAGTTAAAAGACCTTTAGCATCGTAGGGATTGCTTGGAAATACCACTTTTAAGCCAGGTATCTGAGCAAAATAAGCTTCCGGGCTGTCGCTATGATGTTCTAAAGCCTTGATACCTCCACCTATTGGACATCTTATAACTAAAGGTACACTTAATTTGCCTCTTGTCCTGTTTCTTAACCTACTGGCATGATTAATTAATTGGTCCAGTACTGAGAATAAAAAGCCTTCAAATTGTATCTCTACTATTGGTTTAAGCCCATAAGCAGCCATACCAATTGCTGTACCAACTATTCCTGTTTCAGCTAACGGGGAATTAAAAACTCTATTTGGAAATTTTTTTATTAATCCCTCAGTAACCCTAAAAACTCCACCGTTTTTACCTACGTCTTCTCCGTAGAGAACAATCTTTTTATTATGTTTCATCTCTTGTTCTAAGGTTAAGTTGATGGCATTAACTAAATTGAGGGCTTTCATATTTAAAAAAAATGTCTTTAAAATGATCAGAGACTACCTCCTTTACTTTTTCCATGTCTACTTCTTTTCCAATTATCTCTTGCATAGAGATAGGTCTGATTTCCGAGACAGGAAAACCACAGGGATCAATCAAGTCAAAATAAGAATTATTTTGATTAACATTCAAACAAAAACCATGATGAGTGTAAAGCCCTTTACTAGAAACTCTTGTTCCAATCCCTTTCGTACACAAAACATAACTTTTTCCATTTGATCTGTACCAGGTTGCTCGATAGGGTTTGTTGGTGGTTGGATTCATAGTATCGTAACGGTTAACTTCAATCTCAAAAGATTGTGCTGTTTGGATCATTACTTCTTCTAACATTCTCATAAAATTAAGAATTCCTCCAAAAGGTTTAATGTCCATTATAGTATACCCAACTAACTGCCCTGGCCCAAGATAAGCACTACCTCCGCCTCTTTTAGAATAATGAAAATCTATCCCTCTTTGAGTTAGTTCTTCTTTCTTTACTTTAAGTTGGTTCCATTTTTTATTCACACCAAGAGTTATAGTTGGTGGATGCTCTACTAACAATAGTGTGTCTGCTATTTCATTTTTTTGTCTTTTTTGAAAGAGATATTCTTGGATTTTCCAAGCCTCATTGTAAGACATTTTTTCTAATTTTATAACTTTCATTTCTAAGCTCATTTTTCTTTCTTGGCAAATAGATAATTGAACATATCTTCTCTTTTTGGTGGTTTAGTTTTGAGATATTTTTGTACGGCCTTTTTAACATCAATTTGTACTTTCTCAACAAGCTTTGATTCTTTATTTTTATTCCACCATTTTTTACTTTCTAAATATAATCTTAACCTTAACAAAGGATCTTTAATTTCCCACCTTTTCTTCTCTTTTAAAGAACGATATTTTTTAGCGTCATCTGAAGTAGTGTGGTCTTCCATGCGATAAGTTAACGCTTCCACCAGAATAGGCTTCTTTTTTTTGATAGCATCGTTAACAACTTTGTAAACAGCAAAAATATCGTTGCCATCAACTTGAACTCCCTCAATCCCGTAAGCTATAGCTTTCTGAGCAATTGTAGGAGAAGCTGTTTGCTCTTTAAGTGGAGTAGAGATGGCATATTGGTTGTTTTGACATAAAAAAATAACTGGTAAATTAAATGCACCAGCAAAGTTCATGGCTTCATGAAAGTCACCCTTACTGGTAGCTCCGTCACCGAAATCTACCAATGAGAAAAGATCTTTACTTTCTATTTTAGCTCCCCAAGAAAAACCAGTGGCGTGTAAAGTTTGCGAAGCTACAGGAATTGCTATGGGAAACACATTGATTCCTTTTTTAAAACTCATTCCTCTTTCATCTCCTCCCCAATAAAGAAATAATTGATCCATTCTTGCACCTTTGACTATCATACCGCCGCTCATTCTATATGATGGGAACAACCAGTCTTGTTTGCGTAAAGCAGAAGTACTTCCAACAATTGTGCCTTCTTGCCCTAACATCGAAGCATATGTTCCTATTTTTCCTGTTCTTTGTAAGGCTAGGGACTTTCTATCAAATTCCCTAATTAGCCGCATCCAACTATAAAGTTGAAGAACTTTATTTTTACTTAATTTGGGCATTAATTTGCTATTAACTTTACCTTTCTCATTAAGAATTTCTATTTTTTCAATAGAAAATTTGTGTTCTTTCTTCATCCTTTAGCCCACTTTTTTAAGGTTGCAAAATCAACGGAACCACAAAGAGATTTTTTACTTTTTTCATTATAGAAAAAAGGAACCCCTCCGCAGGAACCTTGATCCAATTTCTCTAGTAATCCTTTGTTTTTAGAATTGTGCCACACTTCTAATTTCTCTATTTTTATTTTTTCTTTTTTCTCTAATTTTTTGATTAAAGGATCCATTTCATGACAGTGTTGGCATTCTGTACCGTAAAACATTAACAATTTTTTCATTTGCTAATCCACCCTCCATCAACAACTAAATTGTGCCCTGTGATGAAAGAAGCATCGTCTGAAGCAAGAAAAACAGCTGCTTTGCCTATATCTTCAGGGTTTCCTATTCTACCTAATGGTGTATTTTTCAAAAGACCGGCTTTTGTTTTTTTGTCTTTTAACATTCCTTCAGTCATTTTTGTTTTAATAACTCCAGGGGCAATAGCATTTACATTAATGTTATAAGGAGCTAGTTCTAAAGCCATTTCTTTGGTTATAGTGACAATACCCCCTTTGGAGGCACAGTATTCAGGTATCCCTTCAAAACCAACAATTCCGGCAATTGAGGAAATGGATATTATTTTACCCTTTTTCTGTTTAGTCATATACTTGGCTGCTTCTTTTGTGCACAGAAAAACACCTTTAAGATTAACATCAATTGTTTTATCCCACTCCTGCTCTGTTTTCTTAAGTAAAGAACCGAAATGCACAATTCCAGCATTATTAACTAAAATATCAATATGTTTAAATTTTTTAACAACTTCTTTCATTAATTGTCCCACTTCCTGCCCTTTAGAAACGTCACATTGTATTGGAAGAGTTTTATTTTTGTATTTCCTTTCTAATTTTTTACATGTACGTTGACAAGCGACTAAATCTTTAGAAGTGATAACAACTTTTGCTCCTTCTTTAAGCATTTCATTAGCAATTGCCAATCGAATTCCACGGTTACTTCCAGTAACAACAGCAACTTTTCCTTTTAGTTTCATCTTCATTCCTCATTTTTCTAAACCTGAAACATCTCCTGTAGGTAATCCTAAATCTTGGGATTTTAATAATCTTCTCATGATCTTACCTGACCTTGTCTTGGGAAGATCTTTTCTTATTTCGATTTCTGATGGGTAAATATGTCCTGCCAATTTTTTTTTAATAAAAGCCTTGACTTTTTCTTGTAGATTGTTTGGAATTTTATGTCCAGCTTTAAATACAACGAACGCTTTAATTATTTCACCATAAAGTTTGTGTGGTTTTCCTATAACTCCTGCTTCGACAATCCCTGGAAATTCAAGGAGGGCGCTTTCTACTTCAAAAGGTCCTACTCTTTCACCTTTTGTCTTAATGATATCGTCACTCCTTCCAACAAACCAGAAATAACCGTATTTATCTTCAATTGCTTTGTCGCCAGTATAGTACCACCCATTTTTGAAATAACTATTATATTTTTTTGGTCTTCGCCAAATCTTTTTCATCATGGAAGGCCATCCTTCTTTTATAGTTAAATTGCCCTCTTTACCAACAACTCTTTTTCCATTATTATTTCTAACGGTTGCTTGGATTCCTGGGAAAGGTTTTCCCATGGACCCTAGTTTAATTTTCATTCCAGGATAGTTTGCTACCATTATGGCTCCTGTTTCGGTTTGCCACCAAGTATCATAAATTGGTAATTTAAAATGTTTTAAACCCCATCTTATAGCAATGGGATTTAGTGGTTCTCCTACAGAACAGATGTGTCTTAGAGATTTAAGATTTTGTTTTTTAATTAAAGATGGTCCTGCTTTTATCAACATCCTAATAGCAGTAGGAGCAGTGTACCAGACACTAACCTTATGTTTAGAAATTAGTTTATACCATTTTGCTGCATCAAATCTACCTTCATAGATTAAAGTAGTTATTTGGTTAGACCAATTACCTAGAATAGTATAAGAAATACCCGTAACCCATCCTGGATCTGCAGTGCACCAATAGGTGTCTTTTTCTTTTAAATCAAGTACCCATTTAGTTGTGAGATGTTGTTGTAATATCGCTCCGTGGGTATGGATAACCCCTTTTGGTTTTCCAGTGGTACCAGAAGTATAAAGCATGAATGCAGGATCTTCCAGGTTCATTTTTTTACAAGTAAAGTCTGTTGAACTATTTTTAAGAAAATTGTTGTAACTTAATTCTCCTTTGTTTACTTTATTCTGTCCGACAATAATGACTTTTTTTAATTTAGGTAATTTTTTCCTAATTTTTTCAATACGTTTTTTAAGGGATTTATGGGTTATAACATAACTTGCTCCGCTGTTGGCCAAGCGGTCAAGCAAAGCAGCTTCTCCAAAAGCTTGAAAAAGAGTCCCGGCGATTGCTCCCACTTTTAGAATCCCTAAAAAAGAGATATAGGTTTCTGGTATTCTGGGTAGGAACAAAAAGACTCTTTCCCCTTTTTTAACTCCGAGCCTTGTTAAAGCGTTAGCCACTTTGTTAGACAATTTATCCAATTCACTAAAAGTAAAAGTTTTGTTTATTCCTTTTGAGCTTTCCCAAAGAAGAGCGGTTTTAGTTGATTGGGCATGACGCGTGACTGCATTATAGGCAGCGTTAATTTTATTATTCTTAAATAAATGAAGCTCTTTTTGATAATCTTTCCAAGAGAATTTTTTTTTGATTTTGTTATAATCGACAAGATTAGGTGCAACTTTAAGTTTCTCTTTCACCTCTTTCATACTAAATTATAAAGAATTCTTTCTATTTAATAGTTTCTTAAAAAAATGGGCTTGGAGGGACTTTCGCAGTTTTAAGAACTTATTCGAACCCACGATCCCCAGCTTAGAAGGCTGGTGCCCTATCCAGGCTAGGCTACAAGCCCATTAAAGAACTAAATTAACAAACAACTTTTAAAGATTTCGGCTTTATTTTGTTTATGCCTTTAATTTCTTACTTTGAGCGTAAAATTAAACCAAAAGGTGTTAAAGCCAATTATGTTTTAAATGAAGCTAAATTTCAAGAATATTTCTTTGCAGACGAGTTAAATAAATTATCTTCTCTTAACAATATTAACGTCAATATAAGTGAGAAAAATCCAACTCTTTTTTATCCTGGATGTGGGGTAGACATTTTGACACCTCTGCTTTATGTTAAAAAATTGTTTAAACAAAAAAAATTTACTTTTATTTTTTTGGACAAAGAGCCTTGTTTAGGAATGATTAAAACAGTTTTAGATGATCTTGATGTACCTTTTTCTTGTAACAGGGAAGAACTAAATTTTTACTGGAAAGGAAAGTTTATTACTTTACGTTTTATATTGGGTGATGTCTTTAAGAAAGCTCTACCAAAATATGACATTTACTTTGAAAAGTCTTTTCGTATCATGAAAGATCAGTTTCATGGCTATGAAGAAAAGGTTGTTAGTAGTTTGGAGAAAGGAGGCGTAATAATTGCTGATTCCGGGTTTCAGGGTTTTCCTTTAAACTACTTAGATGTTGATAGGGATCTGTCCAGTTATGGTGAAATGATTATGGCAACAAAATAAATTTATTCTATCGTTATTTTATTGATCACAACATCTTCTAATGGCCTGTCAGCGGCATCAGTATCAACTTTACCTATTTTCTCTACGATGTCCATTCCTTCCACAACTTTACCGAAAACAGGGTGTTTGTCATCTAAAAAGTTGTTATCAGCTAAATTGATAAAGAATTGACTTCCACCAGTATTGGGACCGGCATTAGCCATAGATATTGTGCCCCGACTGTTTTTATTATCCTCTGTAAATTCGTCTTTAATAGTATAACCTGGGCCGCCAGTACCCCAAAATTGTTTTTTATTAACGTCTTTGGTTAAAGGATCTCCTCCTTGAATCATAAAACCACGAGGGGGAGCTTTTCTTGGGCCAATTACCCTATGGAACCTAACTCCATCATAAAAGCCTTCTTGTGCTAGTTTAATGAAGTTGCCTGTAGTAATGGGCATGGTTTCTGTTGATAATTCTATTTTGAATGTCCCTTGATTAGTGTCAAAAGTAGCTGTTTTCATTGTATTTCCTCCGCATGAAACTAGGAAGATTGTTAAAAGTAATAACAAGACTAGTTTTAGTTTCATCTTAGTCATAAGAAAAGAGGTTTGATTTAAAGGTTATGGTAGTTCGTACGTATTTAGTTAGATGGCCAAGAAGTTAATTAGATTCCTTCTTTTGCTTGCACAAAGTTGATTTCCAGTTTTTACGTATTATTAGCTAGAACTGGTCTAATTGACGGCCAACTAAATACGTATGGTAATTCACAATTAATTTAAACCGTTTGAAAACTATTTTTTTAATGTCAGAGGTATTGAGTGCAGTAAAAGGATTGATTTATCATAATAGTAAATTTCTGGTATTAGAACAAGTTGTTGGTCATTATAATTTGTGGGATTTGCCAGGTGGTAAAGTTGAATACGGCGAATCTCCTTTTGACACCTTACATCGTGAGGTAAAAGAAGAAACAGATTTAGACATAGAAATAATTAAGCCATTAGGGTTATGGTGGTTTTATAGAAAATCAGACCGAAATCAAGTAGTATGTAATACTTTTCTTTGTGATTCTGATAGTTATGAAGTAGACTTATCAAAAAACCCTGCTAAAGAGCAAATAAGAAATTATGAATGGGTAAAGAAGAAAGATTTTCTTTCTGATAAATATGAAGTGTCCCATGACAGTCTTAAAAATTTGGTAAGAAACTTAAGGTAACCATTTCTTAGGATTCTTCAACTTTTCAGGCAAATAATTCTCAAGAACATAGTTTAAACTTTTAGATGAGAACGCTTGCTGTTCCACCCTTACCTTCATTTTAGCCATTTGTTTAAGGGCTTTTTCCCATTCTTTGTGATGCGAACAAAAAGGATCGTTTTTAATAACATCTTTTATTTTCTTGTAATCAACTTCTTTTAAAGCGTGAGTTGGCAGTTCATAATCAATAATATCTTGTGGTGTGACGCCAATGAATCTGGCTTGTGGTACACAAAAGTATTCGTTGATGTGGGCCGCGTTTCCGCTACCTACTTTAAGGGTCCTGTAAATATTGAAGTATCCATAAGGGTCACCGTCAGTGAAGACATAAACAGGTATCTTTTGTTCATCAGCTAATTTCCGAATAAATCTTCTACAGGCTCTTGTAGGAACACCGCCCATAGCTACTAAGATACAGTTGGCTTTTTTCCAATATTTATGTTTGTTTAACCTTTCAAACATACCGCTTGTTTCAATGGCTAAAACAAACTTTGCCTTGGTTTTAAATCTTAGATGTTCAACTGACGAAGGTACTGAATATGCTCCTGATCCGAATTTGGTACAATCAATTTCCAAATCTTTTCCAGTATCAATATCTTTGTCAACAACAATTAATTCTCCCGCTACTGCACCGCCTTTTTCTTCCGGGACAAAACCTATCTGTTCTCTATTTACAGCTAACATGGCTTCAATATCGTCCATAACAGAGTCGGATTCTGGCTGTTCATCAAATTTAGCAGTTCCCCAGTTTTTGCTTACATAGTAGGCTTCTCTTTTTGTAGCAATATCTTCGCTGGCAATTAGTTCATTAGACAACCCCATCATTCTAAGGGTCTGAGCAAAGGTTTTGATAGTAGAAGCAGTTAAGGTTCTAGTTTTAGTTTTATGCATTAATTTAAAATAGCCTTCCTTATCGTCGTAACTAACGTTACTTAAGGAACGGATCGGCATACTAAGCTCAGGATTTTTAATCCTCCTAATAGTATTATAAATGTCTTGAGCAATTTCTTTGATTTTTTTGGTTACTTCATTGTTCTTGCTCATTCTCTTCCTCCTTATCTTCTTCCTCTTCTTTACCTATCTTAGCTAGTTCAGGATCATAATCAGGATTATCAACTTTGATCTCTTCTAATTTGCCTCTTTTATGTTCTAATATTTCAGCCAAATCATCTTCTATTTTCTTCTGTTCTATTTCACTTATATCAATAATTTCTTTTAATGCTGCAGCCACATGTGGGATATACTTTTCAATATAACTTCTTTTTTGTGATTCAACTTTGATTCTTCTTTTCTTTTTAACAAAGGAACCTAATTTTCTTCCACATTCTTGTAAGGCTAATCTAACTTCCTTAATAATTTCAGGATAATGGGCTAGGGCTTCTTTTGATTCTGAAGTAAAAGGGACCCAAACTGAAGTCATATGAACAATAATTGTGCAGGGTCCAACTGGAAGAGAGTTTTTACTCTGCTGTAAACCGTACGTTCTCCAAGAAGTTTGTTGAATAGCTCTTGTATTAGCACAAGCTCCTTGTTGGTAAAGAAGTGGTACTCTGTTAGCAAAACGCATGATCCTGACAGATCGATCACCTGGTTGCTCACCACCGTAAGCTAGACCAGCTTCCACGACAAAAGGATTACCTCGATAAACAGCAGCAGGCCTTGTTGTAGAACAATAAAATTCAGCGTTTATTTCCTTCCTTAACCCTTTTTCCAATAATTCTTCTCCAATAGGAGAGATACAGTCTGTTGGTGGGGCAATAATTTTTGTTTTTTGAATTCCTTTATACAAATTTTCGGCCATTTCTCTACTAATTTTTTTAGGTTTTGTCCTTGGCAATAAAGAAGAGTTTTGGCAAATCTCTTTAGCAGTTCCAGATCCTACTCTAACAAACTCAGTAGTTAAGAATTGTTGTAGGGTCTTAGCTTCGGTAGTGTGTAACATTTTCATTAATCTACCTAGTTCAACTCCGTAAGGATGGGGTTTGATCTCTTTAGGTTCAGGTGGAAGATTTTCTGTAGCCCTTGGGAAAATGATTTGGTTTGCTTCAGGATTGGTGTAAATAATAGTACAATGGGGATTAACAATAGCTGTCTCTTTAAGATATTCATCAACTGATTGCCTTCCTTTAAGATAACTAGCTTCCATATCAATTTCAATTCTTGTTCCGTGGTCTTTTTCATCCCATTCGATCTCTTGTTCGTCAAGAAGCTTAGGTTTGTTAGTTTGTGTGTCGATTTTGAGTTTGACTAGATTAGCAATTTTCCCTTTTCCTGTCTTAGAAGTAATGGTAGCAGCTTTTCCTGTAGTTAGTTGTCCATACAGCACTGCTGCTGAGATTCCAATACCTTGTTGTCCTCTTGTAGCTGACAATTTATGAAATTTACTTCCATACAACAATTTAGCAAATATTTTGGGAATTTGTTTTTTAATAATACCAGGGCCATTATCTTCAACAATAACTCTGTACCTTGTTTCTCCTAGTTGAATAATTTCAACACTAATTTCTGGAAGAATTCTTGCTTCTTCACAAGCATCTAAAGCATTATCCACAGCTTCTTTGATAGTTGTAAGTAAAGATCTCCTTGGATTGTCAAAACCAAGTAAATGTCTGTTTTTTTCAAAAAATTCGGCAATAGAAATTTCTCTGTGTTTTTTGGCTAATTCTTCTGCACTCTTCTTCTCCATATAGGATAAGAAAATGAAGAATTTATAAAAGTTACTTTTTTGGAAGACTATCGAAACGTTTATATTTTTGGAATAAATCTAAAAAAGATGGATCTTCGCAAGAGGCTTTTACAAGCACTCGTCTTTGTAACTGTCTTTTCTTATGGTTGTGTGGAAAAAAAAGTTGAATCTACAAGTTCTTATCAAGAAGGACCTTCTTCTTTATCTGGCACTTGGCAATGGAACCCGCCAAGCGAAGTATATGCTGAAAGTGCCTACAAAGAAGGATGGGACCCTCCAGAAGACCAACCAGTTTGGGATTGCTCAGAAATAAAAGAGCAAGGGAATAGACAGTCTTGTCGTGTTAATATGTCTATTGAACAGTTCATGGATCATATGCCTTATTCTTCGTACAAGAAACTAGAACCTTCTGTATTTTGGACCGAACAAAATGGTTCTGTTTTATCAATAACTATCCCTAACCCTCGGCCGGAGGGTTACCGCAGTAAGGACACTCCTCATGATTATATCACAAGGGATATTCATTTAATTGATGGCAAAGGTGGCACACATCTTTATTCTTTGGGCAAAGGAGAAGAGGAATTTCCTGGATGTAACATTGAAAAGGACGTTGGTCTAGAAGTAAAAGTCGTTGATGAAAATAATTTAGATTTAACAATGAATTTTTTTATTTTTCAAGAAGACACAGGTACACCATCTGTATTTAGTTGTTCTCAGTTGTTACGATTTGTAAGTAATTTTTTATTAAATGATGTTAATCATGAATGGACTAGAAGAAGTCTTTATTATCCTTTGTATAAACAAGGAGCTATTAATGCTCCACACCTTCCAGAAGTGAAATTTATTTATTACGAAAATCAAAGTACTGCGCTGAGAAAATGAAAAAGAGATTAATAGGATCTTATTTAATGGCTTTAGTAGGTTTAAGTTTAATTTTTTATGTTTTGGTTGCTGGAATAAGTTCTGAACATATTGATTCTTTAGAGATAGGTTTAGATGAAGAACATGTTTCTGTGAACAAGATGGAAATAAAAGAATATAATTTGTCTTTGTACAATTATATTTTACATTTACAGATAGCCATTGGGGGCTTATTGGTTTTCTTAGGTGCAACAATTGTTCTTTTGTCTTGGTATGGCGTTAGAAAAGGTTCTTTATGGGCTTGGACAACTTCAATTATTGCTTTTTTAGGTTTAGTTTCAACCGTGCCTGCTCATTATCCTTTAGGACTAGCTTCTTTTGCCCATTTGGGTTACTTATATTTTGCTATTGGGATTTATGTTGTTGGAGTTATTTTGAGTTGTCCTAAGAATTAACCAAACATAATCTCCTTCTTCTTCTTTTCCAAGAACCTAAACACTGTTTTGTGCATGGATCCTTGTAATAACATAGCTACTGCTTGTCTTGCCAAACTTACTTGCATAGTCTCGCCAATAATTCCTACAGTTTTTCCATAAACAGAAATGTGACAATCAGTTAATCTTTCTATCTCTTCCCTAGACTTTCCTCCTTTTCCAATAACTCTTCCTTTTAATCTTTGCAAAGTACTTTTGTTTTTGCCAGTGATATCTGACATGTCTATTAATTCAAAAGCATAATCTGTCTTTAGGAGTAATAAGGCAATTTTAGGATTAAAACCGCGAGCAACAGCCTTAATGATATCTTTAGCAACATAAAGCAGTAATCCATCTGTCCCTGTAATCGTTACGTCCCCTTCTTTGGAAACATTTATCTGGCTCTTAGTAGAATTTTCGATTTCTTTCTTTGTGACACCATCTGTTCCAATTAGTACGGCTACCCTTTCAGTAGGGATTTTTAGTTCGTAGGAAAATTCTTCTTCCATAATTAATTCTTTTCTTAGATTCTTTTAAAAGACTTTTGTTAGGAAATGATTTCTTTCATAATTTTATCTTCTTCAAATTCTATTTTTAGTTTCTTAAAAAACTGCAAGACATTCTTAATATCTCTTCTTAACAGTTCTTCTGAGTTTGGCGTTTTTACTAAGGTCGTTTGTGAAAAATCAATTAAGACTGGTTTATCTTCGTTATTTAAGATATTAAATGAAGACAAATCTCCGTGAATTAAACCACTTTGATACATTTTCTTAATTTCAGTGATGATATCTTGTAAAAATTGATGTGGATAATTAGGTGGTGCGTCTTTTAAAGCAGGAGCGGCTTCTTCTTTTCCAATAAATTCTTCTACTATGATATGATTTTTCCACCCGAGAGGTTTAGGTGATCTAACTTTTGCTTTTTCTGCTTTTAACAAATTTTTATACTCCCTTTGTGCCCAGGCTAAGATAATTTGTCTGCGATTTTTTCTAAGAAATTGGTAACGGGGATCTTTGCGTATGTACTCAAACATAGTTTTAAAGTCACAGTTTTGCATTCTGTAGATTTTGACAATTACTTTTTGGTTGCCTTTTTTAGCGATAAAAACGTTACTTTCTTTGCCAATAGAAAGGGGGCTGATTAGTTCTTCAAAAACCCCTTTAACCTGTAATTGAAAAAGAGTTCTGTTGGTGAATTCATCAAAGACACCTTTAACTGTCTTAAATCGTTCTTGGTAAGTTAAAGTGACCATCTTGTTTTAAGAAAAATTTAACTATATAATTCTGCTGGTAATTCTCCTGTTTTTTCAAATTCTTCTAATCTTTTAACAACACTTCTTGAGGAAAGACCTGTTAGCAATTCTAAACCAAGAAAAGGACTGTTTATTTTGGAAAATGCTCTCACTACTGGTGACCTCATACGTCTGTTTAAATGGGAGCGTACTAAAAAATCACCTAAGGCAGCAAGTCTTAAATTTTCTGGCGTAATTTCTTCATCGTTATAATAGCTTTCTCTTATAGGGTCGGAAGGTTTTTCAAAACAATTGCTTAATGCAACTGAAATATCAAAAGAGTTGCGATCAAATAATGTATCTACCATGTATCTATGCAAATAACCTCTTGGTACGATTATGGCTCTTTCTGGATTTTCTGCTCTTAGTTTTAAGGCTAAGTCTCTTACATTAAGGTCACGGCGATAATCTCTTTTTGTAGTTTTTAGAATTAGTCTTGCAAAATATCTTAATTTTTCTTCACCTTCGGTAATTCTTGTCATTTTATCCAAGAAATCAGCTTCTAAATTTAAAGTAAGAACATCTAGATCTTGCGGCTCTGCTATTGTACGTATAGTGCCATTGTTATTTTTATTAATTTTTGAGACATTATTTTCGTACCCCCATCCTTTACAGTATTGTGTGTCTCCTTTATTAATAGACCGTCTATAAGTTAAATCGATAAAAAGCTCACATTTCCTTAAGGCTTCTTCTAGAGATTTTTTGATTTCTTCTTGTTCTCCTCTTTCAAAATAGTCTTTTATCTCTCTTGGTTTAACAAACGGATTCACTTCGCTTTTTTTTTTGTAGAATCTTTCTATGAACCCTGGGCCGTTAGGTAATTCCCTAATGATTATAGCTTGCCTCTTTTCTTCCAAAATTCTATCTACATAGCTTCCTATAGCTCTCTTAAAGAAGTTTTGATCTCCTTTAAATGGCCCTACTGGATGGATTCCAAAAGCAAACATAAGTGGTGTTTTAGTCATTTTAATATGCAGAAAAAGCCTTCTTTTTATAAATTGTTCCTAAAAAGTGACGAAAAAAACAAAAATGAGAACAAAACACCAAAGGGTTTATATATAATGACTTTGCCTAAAGGACTGCCCGTCACGAGAGTACCTGTGGGAGTTTACGGTTAAATAACCAAGCCATGAACTCAGGGGTTAGTGGCACGGGCTTCATAATCAATTTGATAGGTTTTCATTGATTATATAATCAAAATAAAGCTTTAAAGAGTGTTAATTCACTTTAATCCAATCATCACTTTCATTGTACTATTAGAAGTAATGGACAACTCTTTCTAGCTGATCATGGAGGAAAAAATGGCAAAAATAAGCCCTATTGCAGCAAAATACATTGTTAATTGTTCAATATTCATAGATGGCATAGTAGATAGGCCGGATGTAATTGGAGCAATTTTTGGGCAAACAGAAGGTTTGCTTGGTAACGATTTAGAATTAAGAGAATTACAAAGGTCTGGTCGAATTGGTCGTATTGAAGTTAATGTAAATACTAGTTCAGGTAAGACTAAGGGGGAAATCATAATCCCTAGTTCTATGGACAAAACAGAGACAGCCATCATTGCTGCCGCTTTGGAAGTAATCCAACGTATAGGTCCTTGTAATGCTAAACTTGAAGTTAAAAAAATAGAAGATGTTAGAACTAGTAAAAGACAGTTTGTAATTGATAGAGCTAAAGAACTCTTACAAAAATTAACTCAAGGAACACTTCCTGATTCTCAAGAGTTGGCTGATCAAGTAGCACAATCAGTAAGAATGATGGAAGTAGTAGAATATGGAAAGGAAAAGCTGGCGGCTGGTCCTGCCATTGAAGAAAACGATGAACTAATCATTGTTGAAGGTAGAGCTGATGTTTTGTGTCTTTTAAAACATGGATTCAAGAACACGATTGCTCTTAACGGAACATCTGTTCCTGAAACTATTAAAGAACTAACTAAAGTCAAAACAGCTACAGTTTTTGTTGATGGTGATCGTGGTGGAGATCTGATTATCCGGGAACTTCTAAGTGTATCAGAACTTGACTTTGTTTGTAAAGCACCAGATGGTAAGGAAGTGGAAGAATTAACAAAAAAAGAAATTCACAAGTCCTTGCGGGGTAAAATAACTGCAGAACAAGCCAAATTAGATCTTGGTGTTGACGATCAAGGAGCTTTGAAAGAACAACCAAGAAGGTCTAACAATAATTACTCGAGATCTAGTGACAGAAATGGGTCTCACAGACTAAGAAATTCTTCTAGAAAGAATTACAGCAAACCAGTTGTACCTAGAGATAACAAGTCCGTTTCACCAGAAGAAAAAAAAATTCTTA
Organism: uncultured Methanosarcinales archaeon; assembly: GCA_964344755.1. Classification (GTDB taxonomy): domain Archaea; phylum Nanobdellota; class Nanobdellia; order Woesearchaeales; family GW2011-AR9; genus CAYFOH01. The sequence goes on along the minus strand of CAYFOH010000009.1, from coordinate 23,180 downwards.
AAAAGACAATGGAAGATCTTTTTGGAACGAGAGGGGCTTGTATCTTTGATGAGAAATTAAATGTCTTAGGTAAGGTTCCTTTGAGTGAGTTAAGCACAACTGTAAAGAGTTTAAATGGTGGGATTTACGCTTTAGCTCTTGACGGGACAGTTGACATTGATTTGGTAAGAGTAGCCGAACGTATGGGTATTAGACATCTTATTGGAACCTCTTCTAAGGTGAGAGAAACTCAAAAAGTAAACATACTAACAGAAGATAAACTTTAGTTTATTTGTTTTTTATTACCATAATTCTTTTTAATCTTTTTTTTATTATAATTGACATGGGTGGTAGATGGTATTTGCCGTTAGCGGTAGCTTTATTATTTGGTTGTTCAGACCAAAATAGGGGTGAATGTGATGATTCTAAAGTAAATTATTGTTTAAGTGGTTTCAAACCAAGAAATTATGCGTCTCCAAGGTATAACCAAGCTTTGACATGTATTGAAGAATTTATTTTAAGTGATTGTCAGAATTCTCCTAAATATCAAAATTCCCTTGACGTTCTAACAGAAAATATTTTCACTAAAAACGTTACTGCGCGTGATAAAATTAGGAGTATCTTACACAGAAAGGGCGTTATTAACTATTCTGAACAAATGGATCAACTGGTTGAGAAGGCAGAAGAAGCTGATTTACTGATTAATGAAAGTAAGAGGGGGCCTTATTTAAGTTATTTAACAAGCTTAAAAGAACAAGCAGAGGCGACTATTTATCTAGCACTGGCCTTAAGAGAAAAACCACGACAAATTAACTTAGCTAGTTTAGATAAAGAAATATCTAAAGGAGTAAAACAGAGTCGTGAAACATTAAACCTTCTTTTGGAGTTAGATTTAACTGAAGGCAATTGGTCGGTTCGATATAAGTCTTTTATGAAGTGGAAAAAGAGTCAATCTAAGGTTTATGACCATCTTTTGTTAACTTTAGGTAAGGGTTTATCTTTTGGTAAGGAAGCCCTGGAAGAATGGCAGAATATTTCCTACCTAAATACAAAGGGAGAGTGGGAACATGGCTATGCAACAGTTCAATTTAAAAGAGAGTGGGGGGAGAAAGGGGAAAAATTTTATTCTAAGAAGAAGAAAATTGAAGACATCATTAAAAAACATACTAAATATCATTATAAAGAAGTAAAGTTAGAAAACGGATCTTCTTTTTTCGTTTTGGAGAATATCAAGTCCGATCTGTAACTTTACAGTTGCGGTCAAATCGTGAGTGATATATCCATTTTCACTTTAATTGAGAACGGGGGTTGTCCCTTACGGGGTGTCCGAACCTTTAAAGAAGTATAGAGAACGAACCTGACCAAGAACTGCAAAGTGTAAGTTTAAAACTGTACTTAACAGAAAAGTAACATTTTTATGCCTCCCTACTTTAATTAACTAAATGGTGTTTGATGTAATAATTGGTCGTTCTAAAAAAGATGTCAAAAAGTTTGGAAAAGAAGGAACTGTATTTGTGGGAAAACAATATGTTAGGATGGGACAAACCACTTCGCTTTCTAACCCAGTTTACTTAGATGTGGCTGGAGCTCATGTTGTTTTTGTAGTTGGCAAGCGTGGTAGCGGGAAGAGTTATAGTGGGGGGGTAATTGCAGAAGGGTTAGCTGATTTGCCTTTAGAAGTGAAAGAAAATCTGTCTATTGTTTTACTAGACACGATGGGCATTTATTGGACCATGAAATATCCAAACTTGAAAGATGCTGAATTGTTACAAAAATGGGGACTCAAATCTAAAGCTTTTGATGTTAAAATTTATACTCCTACTGGTTTTTATGATAAATACAAAGAAGAAGGAATTCCTACAGATTTTCCTTTTTCTATAAGGCCAATTGATGTTAATCCCTTAGATTGGTGTACGGCTTTTTCTTTAAGTACAAACTCTGCAGAAGGTGTTTTACTGACTAAGGTAGTTCAAGACCTTAACAATAAAGGTATTAGTTATTCTATTTCTGAATTAATTAAAGCAGTTAAAGATGATAAAGAGAGTGATAAAGTGGTGAAAAGTGTTATTGTTAACCAATTTTCTAAAGCTAATTCTTGGCAGGTTTTTTCTAAAGAAGGTACTCCTCTTAAAGACATTATTTCTGGCGGCCAAGTCACAGTTTTGGATGTGAGCGCATATGCTACTATGGCGTCTGGTTGGGAGATAAAAGCTTTAGTTGTGGGATTAATCTGTAGAACTTTATTTAATCAAAGAATGTTGGCCAGGAAGACTGAAGAGTTTGAAACGATTGATGCTGCTATGCACTATTTTTCTAAAGATAATGATGAGAAATTGAAAGAACCTTTAGTTTGGTTATTTTTAGATGAGGCTCACGAAATTTTGCCGAGAGAAGGCAAAACAGCAGCAACTGATGCTTTGATAACTATTTTGAGGGAAGGTCGGCAGCCAGGAATCTCTTTGATTTTAGCGTCTCAACAACCTGGTAAAATCCATACAGACGTCATGACTCAGTTTGATGTTGTTCTTTCACATCGGTTAACTGCTCGATTGGATGTGGAAGCTTTAGGGCAATTAACGCAAAGTTATATGCAAAAAGGTTTGGCTCAAGAGATAGATCATTTGCCTCGGGTTAAAGGAGCAGCGGTTTTGTTTGATGATGCTAATGAAAGAATTTTCCCTGTTCAAGTACGTCCTAGAATTAGTTGGCATGGTGGTGGTTCTCCTTCAGCTTTAAGAGAAAAGAAGGATGACTTCGAGAAGGAGCTGGAAGAGATTTGAGGTGCTATTTTAGATACTTAAGTCCACCCCACGGGACAAACCAGGGCTATCGAAGTTACTACCAATAACATGAAAGTAGCTAGTACCATAAAAGAAACCGGCTGTCCTTTCTGGATGATTATCTCTGCGGTGAGTACCGTTCCTGTCATTACTTGCAGTCCAAATTTTAATTTTCCCCCACTCTTTCCCACTAATAAACTCTAGAACATTTATAATTTCTTCTGCAGTGTCTGAAGTATCAAACAATGTTTGTAGATAGGTTAAACCGATTGTTGTACCAACTACTTTCGTTATTACTGTATCTCTATAAACAGGAACTTCAATATTAGTATTTTGAGTTAACTTAGACTTATCACAACCATAATGGTGACTTATTATAGTATCTAAGCTATTACCCGAATAAGTTAAGTGTGTACTGCTAACTAACCAGTTATTAGGACCTGACAAATCCATGTCCTTTCTTAAACCAGCAATTAGTTTCTCTGCCTTTTCTGGCTCAACTTTTTGCATTTCTTTTAAAACCTTAAAAGCTTGATAAAAATCTGGCATGGAAGCCATGGCTCGGCCATCGTTTATCAGGTTCCAGCATTTAATCCAGTCAGCCTGTAGTTTTTTATTACCACCATCGGCTGCAAATTTATCTAATCTAAAAGCTGGGTAGGCAAGCTTACTTTGCAAAACTTCTTCTAAACTTCTCCTCTGTCTAGCATCAAGTAGCCCTTCTGCAAGATGATTTGCTTGCATTGAATTAATTAATTCAGTTAGCCGTTTTCTGTCTGGTTGATCTTCTTTTACTAGTCGGCTAGCTTCTTCTAAAGAGGACAAATATTCTCTAAACTCTGTTCCTAATCTTGCTAGAATTAAGCTCATTTTTTTAAAGCCTCAGAAATTTTTAAGGAGAGACTGTCTCTTTCTTCTAAAGCTTCTAAGTTAATACCAATTCCAGCTTCTAGCTCGTCTTGTGCTCTTTGTGCTTCTTCTAGCAATACCTTTGCGTTTTTTTCTATTTGCGAAACACTTTGAATTAACAATCCACTAGAGACGTCTAATGACAAATCATCGTACTTGCTCTTGAGCCTGGCAGCTGTTATTCTAGCCGGGTTGTAGAGTTTTGTTAGGTCTGTGGCATATTTACGTAGTTTGGCCATTCTTCCATTAGCAGAATCTAGTTGAATGTTGGCAATTTTCAAATCAGTTTCAAAATGATCTTTATGTTCTTGCATTGTTAATAAGCCCTTTTTTAGTAAGGTAGCAAGATTGTTTCTCACATCTCTTTCACTTAAGTTAAAATATTCTAAAGAATCTCCTTCTGGAGCTGTGTTATAGGTAGGAACCTTAAAAACCCTTTCAACTTAATTCCTTAAGTTTTCTTTTCCTTCTTCATTCAAGGTGGTATATGTTTCCAGTTTTCTTAAAAGGTTTGTCGTGTTTTGAACCTCTTGCGGATATAGCTTAAAACCGGCTTGAATTTGTTCTATTTTTAGAGATAGATTGTCTCTTTTTTCGGATAGAACTTGATATTGTTCAGCTAATTTTCTGTATTCTGCTGAGAATCGTTCTATTCTTTCAACTTGTTTATTTAAAACATCCCCAACAGTAACCAAACTAGTATAAAGTCTTGTTTCTAAGGAATCTTCTCTTTCAGGAGGAACAAATTTGACCTTACCTAAAATTCGATCTAGCCAACGAGTTCCTTTTTTGAATCTTTTTAAGGCTTCGTCTCTTGTTTCTACAGACCTTTCTCTATCTCTTTGCTGATATCTTTTCAATTCTGTTCTTTGTGTTTCTAAAGTAGTTGCATCTACTCTAAGACCTTGTAAAATATCTGGTGAGTTTTTGTATACTATCAAGTCAACACTTGTCATATTTACCTTAGAAAAAGTCTCATTTAAAAAGATTTTGTCTCTTTTCAGTGAAAACCAATTATAAATTCATACTTCTAAGTCTTTTACACCTTTCTTTGGTATCTGGATGCGTGCTTAACAATTTCCATAAACCAAAACCTCGGAACGGGTTGGCAATAAACAAATGAGCAGTAGCTTCAGTTGTCCCTTGTGCTTTCAAAGGAGCATGACTAACTCCTTTTTCGATTTTTTCTAAAGCACTAGCTAGTGAGAAAGGGTCTTTGATTAACATTGCTCCAGATTCGTCAGCCACGAATTCTCTTGAACGAGAGATAGCTAGTTGAATAATTAAAGCCAATATTGGTGCAAGAATAGCTAACAACAATAATTCTACGATATTGCCTTTGTCTCTATCTCCACCAAAGCCACCAAAGATGGCTGACCATCTAGCCATCATTGCTATATAAGAAATGACTCCTGCAATGGTAGCAGCTATAGTTGAAATTAAAGTGTCTCTGTTTTTGATGTGAGATATTTCATGAGCTGCAACGCCTTTAAGTTCGTTATCGTTTAACAAGTTTAAGATTCCTTCTGTAAAAGCTACAGCCGATTTTTTGTAAGTAGGACCACACGCAAAGGCGTTAGGATGTTGGCTTGGAACAATATAAACTTTAGGCATAGGTACTTTAGCAGTTACAGCTATTTCTTGTATCATTGAATAAAGTTTTCCGTACTTGTTTCTATCAGCTTCTTTGGCTTTATAGATTTTCAAAACTATTTTATGTGAAAACCAAAAAGAAATGAAGTTAATTCCTCCAGCAAAAATAAGTGCGATAGTTAAACCTGCTCTTCCACCTATTAAAGAACCGATGAATAGTAAGAGTGCTGTTAGTCCGCCTAATAAAAGTACGGTTTTAATCTGATTTTTGATCATGTTGGTTAATAGGAGGATGGGTTTAAAAAGTTTATTGATGAAAAGACCGAGACTTATGGAAAAACTTTCTTTTTAGTTAGTTTTAAATAAAGTCGGATCTTTAATTAGCTAATGAAAAAAAGAGGACAGATAACTATTTTTTTAGTTTTCGGTTTATTGATAGGTATTTCTTTCTTAGTGATTTCACTTTATTTTGGACCTTATGTAGATAAACCAGATGAAACGAATCTTGGTTTTTCTTCAGTTAAAAATTATGTTGATTCTTGTTTGAGTAAAGTTCAGGAAGACGCTTTACTATCAGTAGGTTCTCAGGGTGGTTATTATTCGAACCCGATATTCTTCACTTTATACAATTTCAACATAATTCCTTACTACTTTTATGAAGGAAGGGACATATCACCCTCTAAAAGTTTCTTAGAAAAAGAGATTGGCAGTTTTATTGAGGATAATTTACCTTTATGTTTAGACGGTTTTTTAGTTTTTAAAGAGTTTAATGTCCAAGTGGGTAAGCTTGAAGTTTCTAGCAAAATTTTAAGTAATAAGGTAACAAGTAAGATAACTTTGCCCTTACAAATATCCAAAGGAAAGAGTTTGACTAATTTAGACAGTTTTATGGTCCAAACCAAGTCAAATCTTTTAGAACTTTTTAATATTGCTAAATCATTGTCTAAAGAACAGGAACAATTTCCTTCATACTTGTTGGTTTCAAACTTAATTGATATTTCTAATGAGAAATTTTCTTTTAGGTTGATAAGTAACAGTAAAGGCGATTTGATTTATGCTTTGGTTGATAATGACCAGAAAATAAGAGAAAAGCCCTACATATTCTTCTTTGCTATGGAACGTGAAGAAGGCACATTCAACCAAGAGAAAGAATTGGTCATTTTTCCAATAGAAGACCAACTGGCTATAGTTGGGCAGGAATTTAGGTATAACATCAGAACAGAAAAGGATAATTTAAAATTCTCAGCGTTAACGGATTTATTTACTGTTAACCAAGAAGGAACTATTATTTTTATACCTAACGAAGATCAGGTAGGACAACATCAGATTGTAATAACAGTGGAAGATGGTTTGGGTAATGAGGATTTTGAATTAATGTCTTTGGAGGTTCTACCTTGAAGGTTAAACACTTACCCTTTTTTTTGGGTGTTCTATTTTTTCTATTTTTTGTTTCTGCACCAGGAGATATGGTGGACTGGAACAATCCTCAGGAGGTTAAGAGTTTAGATGCTCAAACTTTACTTGAATCTATTGGGTCTAGTTATGCTTTATTAGACAATCCAATAGTCTTAGAAGCTTTTGAAACTCATCTAGAAGATCCAAGTTTTTTAGAGGGAGTTAACCAAAAGTGGTCTTTGCTTAATGCCTGGGGACAAAAAAAAGGAATTGCCTTTAGTGAGAATTCTGGTATCACTTCTTTTACAAGGGGAGTAATTTCTACAAGAGGAAAATCTTCAACTACCTTTAATCCAGAAGATGTTCCCTTTGGTTCAACCGTTCAGATTGATGGATCCTTACTTTTACCGCAAGACGTACTTGTTAAGGGTTTGGTAAGTAAGGAAGACGATTACTTAATTTTAAGGGGAGGATCTTTAACAGAAGACGATCAAGAGATTAAAGTTTTTGGGAAAAGTTCTATAAAAGTTAAAGATAAAGAATACATCGTAGAAGGAGTAATTAAAAATGGTCCTTTAACAATCTTTTCTAAAGATAGGTTCTATTTAGAGTTCAATAAAAAAAATAATCTTGTAATCAATTCTTTAAACAAAGTTAAAATAAAGTCTAGGGGTCAAGAGATTGCTACTCTACACTATGGGAAAGCAACTGTTTTTTCCAATGGTAAAATACGTTTTAGTGAATTTGAAAAAACAGAGGACCAACCATATTTAACACTTCCGAATTTGTTTAAAGTTGAGAAGATAGACCCTAATGATAGAAAAGAGGGTGAATTCCAAATCCCTACTGAATTTAGTTTTTCTGATTCAGATGTTGACAAAGCTATTTTTACAGTAAGGAAAGAAACAGATTATTGCTATGAAATTTTGGATTGTGCAAAATCATCTTTCAGTTCAATCGAAGTTATTAAAGACATCGGTAAACCTAAAAAACCTTCAGAAAGGTTAGGTGTTGATATATTAAAAATAACTGCTAAGGATTCAAGTAGAATTAAAGCAGATTTGATTGAACCGCGGTTTGATTCACTTTTTGTTGATGCTAAAGATGATAATGAAGTAAGGATAAGGCAAGCTATTGGTGAAGAAACTTCTGAAACGTTAATATCTAACGGGAAGATAGGCTACCAATTTGGAGACAAACCGGTTGGAAACACTGTTTTTTCCGTTAGTAATGATGCTAGTTTTGATTCTGAAGGTGAATTAGTTGCTGGAAAAATCTATGTTTTAAGACCTAAAGAGGTAAGTGCACCCCTAACAACCCTTGACAAGTTTAATATTCACGATTTTGAAAAAAAGGGTGAAGCTCTTTTGTATGTAATTCTTTCGATGGGTGAGGTAAGTTGTAATCCTACTTACGAGGATTGTGATGTTAAAAAAGCAGAACTTTCTGAAGAAGATGCAGTAATGGATTACGATGAAGTTACTGCCTCTGTAGAATTGTGGGATTTTGATAGGTTTGATGCTTTTTTTGAGAAAGTGTGCTATGAGGCTCTTGGTGATCTTAAAGGGAAATGTAGTACTCTTCTTAGCCCTGGAAGCGGTTACTCGTTAGAGGGACAAAAAGAATTTGAAGAAAAATTGCTTTCATTATTGGAATTAGCTAGGGACAACCCCGATCAAAGAGTCGCGGCTTTTGAAGAGATAGTTTCTTTGTTAGAGCCTGATGAAGAAGCATATGGTCCAGAGAATGTGGATGGACAATATCGTTTTAGTACAAAAATAAGAAATATGTTCTTGGCTTCTTTATCTGATGATCCTCATTTTGCTAGTCTGTTAGAGGAATCTAAAATAAAAGATTTCAGAAGGGCTGAAAAAGGTGGCAATATTGAGGAAATAAGTCGTTATGCTTATTTAATTAATAATAAGGAATTAGAAGATCAATATTTGGAAAGAATCATTAAATCATATCTAGATGATCCAAAAGATCTAGATGACAAACTGGAAGGATATTATCAATCTTATGGGTATTTGAGAAATTATTGTTCTAAATATGGCTTAAACAATGACCAATGTCCATATTTAAATGAAATAGGGGGAAGATTAGATGCTCTTAAGGAAGAGGTGGATCAAAGAGATTTGGAACTAGAAGAATAGAATGCTTTGTTAGAAGATATCGTCATCATAAAATTTTTGAGACTCCTTAATTAGAAACAGTAACTTATATAAACAAAAAAATATTCCTTCTGTGCAAAAGAGGTGATAGTTCAATGGTCCTAGAGCACGTATTTCCAGAAGATTGGTTAGAGAGAAAAGGTCGTTATGCTTTTCTTTTGGGCGTAATCTATTCAGTTGTTGGGGTTTTAATTGCTTCCATTCTGTTCCCTGGAGATCCGGCTTTAGTGGCTGTTGCTTTCACTGCTTTGCTTCTTTTACCTGAACTTTACAAGCTCTTTTCCATTGAGGAAAGAAAAGAAAGTGTCGAAAAGCGAATTTCTTTTAGTGCGTTATGGAAAGATGATGCTGAATTAATTAGAATTTATGTTTTTCTTTTCTTAGGAATTTTATTGGTTTATGCTCTAGGCACAATGGTGCTTCCGACATTTCAGACTAATAATTTATTTAGGGAGCAGTTAGAAATAAGGTTTGGACAAGGGTTTGCTGGTAACGCAATACTTGGACAATTTTCTCCTGATTTGTTTTTTAGCTTGTTAAGTAACAACTTTTTAGTTTTAATTGCTTGCTTCATTTTAGCATTATTAACAGGAGATGGTGCCATCTTCCTGATAACTTGGAACGCATCTGTCTGGGGGACAATTTTTGGAGTGACAGCCAAACATGCAGCGGCTTTTTCTGGTCAAAATCCGTTTTATGTTTTTTTACTAATCATGTTAATAGTCTTTCCACATATGATCATTGAGGCTATGTCTTACTTCTTAGCGGCCATATCTGGTTCAGTAATTTCAAAAGATGTTATTTTAGAACAGTTTGCTTCCCATCGTTTTATGGAAGTGTTTGGTTTCAATCTTTATCTTTTCTTCTTTGCCCTTGTTTTCTTATTGCTAGGAGCTATTGTAGAAACCTGGGTTCTAGGAAATGTTGGCATTTATCAAGAAATAATTAAAATGAGTTTGCAAGCTGTAGGCGTCTAGTTATGGGGCTTACACACTTCATAAAAGTCGCATTGACCTGTTGACCATTTACAGAGAGGGGTAACAGTTCTAGGATAATCGTCAATTTCTTCCGTAGAAGATGTGTGTTCATGTATTAGAGATACTTCTCTTTTTGCTAGTTCTAGGAGGTCTTTATCAACGTTCATCATTTTTAGTTTATATCTTAGAAAGAAAATTCCAACTTTTGATGGTGTTTTTCCATGTTTCTCAAAATACAAAAGGCAGTAAATAGCTAGTTGTAATTTAATGCTGTCTTTAATGTCAAATCTTGAATTTGTTTTATAATCTACGAGGTGTACTTCTTCTTCTAGATGATGGATGGCATCAATAAAACCTCGAACAGAGTAGTTGTCTGATCTGTACTCTTGTTCCCTAATTGGTTTTAGTTGTGCAAAGGCTTCTTGAACACTTTTACCTTCTTTGATTGTACCTTCTAATTTTTTAACAAAGAAGTTAACCCAATTCATTAACATCATCATGGTTTCTTCAAAATAAAATTTTTCTTGTTCTTTGCTTAGTTCTAAAGAATCTAACTTTTCATGGTAACCTTTCCAATGTTTAACCAATAGCTTCTGTACTTCTTCTCGACATTTTAAAGAATAGTTCTCTTTGTTAAGGGTAGAAAGTTCAATATCGTAAAAATCTTCTAAGGAAGAGTGAGCGATGTTTCCTCGGACAGTATGAATGCTTGACAAACGTGGCAGTTTTTCAATATAACTGTAATAATATTTCCTTTTACACTGTTTAAAAGTATTAATTGACGATGGAGACTCAACTCTCTTTGCTATCTTTAATCACCCCTTGTAAAGAAATCCTTTTGTCGGGCTTTATATGTTTTTCTAATCCCTACCACAAAGATTTATAAAAGGACTTGCTAATTTAACAATTAGATGGCAAAACCAGTTCCAGAGCAACCTTTAATTCGTGTAAGATTACCCCAACAAGGTGAAGTGCTGGGAGTTGTGCAACAACGTTTAGGTGGAAGTCGGATGCGTATTCTCTGTTTGGATGGTAAGGAAAGAATTTGTAGGATTCCTGGTAGGCTAAGAAGAGCTTTGTGGGTGAGGGAAAACGATATAGTTATTGTCGAACCTTGGAAATTGGGCGGAGATGCTAAAGGTGATTTGGTTTACAAGTATCGTTCTAAAGCTGAAGTTAATTTTCTTAAAAGGAAAGGTTATTTAGATAATTTAGAAGATTTTTGAATCATTCTTATAAAAAAATCACTACCTCTTTTTTGGCTGTGGTAACGATAAAATTCAGGTTTATCGTTTATTTTATTGATAATTCTCTTTTTAATAATTGAGAAATCTTTGGTGTTTGGCTGCCAATTGCCTTTATGTTCTTTGGTAAAATTGCTCAAAGATAATTTTTTGTTAGTTTTAAAATTTCTCTGATTCATTTCCTTTCTAATAAGTTCGTGTCTCTTTTTTAGATAAAGCAGTTTATTTTTAAAGAATTTAATGTGTCCTTTACCTAGTTGATATCTTTCTGGTATGTTTTCTAATGAAGGATATTTTTTAACATAACCAGCTAACATGAGGATTTCGTTATATTCTGCAATCAAATGTTGATCCGAAAGACAAATAGGTTTAATAAGGTTTATTCTGACCATCTTATTTGTCCTGTGAACAGAAGTCTTCCCATTTTTTTCTGAATATACAATATTTTTTGTATGTTAAACTATCAAAATTTTCTTTAGCATATTTATTGTCAAAAATTTTTGCTGTTTGATGGGCTTGATTCATAGCTTTTTGATTACTCATTCCTTGTTTTACAAGTACTCCGAACTGTTGGGCTTCTAGTATCTCATGCAGAAGAACAGGTCTTTTAAATTCTTCACCAATTACGTCTACTGAGATGTAAATATCCCCATTGGCTAATGTGGAGGGCATATAAAAAGCGGGAGAATTTCTATCTTCTCTTTCTTTTTCAGAGTATGTGCAAGGAAATAATAGAAAATCCACTCCTTGATAGGAAATCTCTTCCATAGTTTCAAAACTAGCGCAATTTACTATCTGCTTTAAGGTGTGGTAATCTATCTGTGTCATTACTTGACAGGTATAAATTGTTTTTATAAATCTTTTGATCAATATTATTGATTGCAACTTTCTACCATAACTACTCAATAATAGAAATACTTAAATAATGCTTTTTGGTGCAGGTTTCTATGGCAAAAAGATGTAATGGCACAAAATTATTGGTTCACTCTATCCTTTTATTGTTGTTGTTCACTAGCTTAGTTCAAATTTTTATTTCAGCTGGTCAAAGAACTTTCTTTTTAGAATCACTAGGACTAATCTTCCTAATTTTGTTGGGATTTTTGGGATTTGTTGGTTATAGTAGATCCTGGGGGAGAAGATCTTTGTTTTTCCTGTATCTCTTTTACATCATTAATTTGATTTTAGTTTGGCATGTATTAGGTAGTCTTTATTTGGTACTCCTTTTCCTGGCTTTGATTGGTTTTTTGTTATCTTTGCCTAGAAGAGGTTGTAAAAAGTGTACTGTTCCAGTCTCTACTGAACCTTACAGCCAAGTTTTTGATCCACCTCCACAAAAGAAGGTTGTTGCTAAACATTCTCCTGGCAAGTACATTGCTAGCAGCAGGAGTAACATCTTTCACACTCCTAAATGTGAATGGGCAGCTAAGATAAACCAGAAAGGGCGTAGATGGTTTAAAGATAAAGAAGCTGCTTTTGGTGAAGGTTTAAAGGCACATAAGTGTGTCAATTAATTTTTTTTCTAATTCTTCCAATAGTAAATAATTAACCCAATCGTGGCTAAAGAAATGGTTGCATCCGCTACATTAAAGGCTGGCCAAAAACTAAAGTTGATAAAGTCAATAACATAATTCCTAACAAATCTGTCGATAAAATTTCCCATAACTCCACCTAAGAATAAAGCAAACAAAATTTGTTGGTTTTTCTCTTGAGGGATTTTTTTGTAAAAAACAACAATAATTAAAATAACTAAAAGTGAAACTAGTGTCAAAAGAAATGTTTGTTCTTGTAATATGCCAAAACCAGCGCCTGTATTAAAGATAAGATTAATACTGAGGAAACCTAACTTAACGTTTGGTTTAATTGTCAAAACAAGATACTTCAAAATTTGATCAATTAGAACAGTAACACTGACAATAGTGATAAAAAGAGGTAAATATTTTTTCCTTACCATAAATTTTTATGTTGCAAATCGTTATTATTTTTCTTTTCTATATTAGCTAGCCTCTGGTCCATAGAAGAAAGGACAGCTTTTATAGTATCTAATTTACTATTAATTAATTCCATGTCTTTATTTGGTTCAACTGACTGTGGAAAGGAGGTAGGCGGTTGGTTAAATATGTTATGTTCAAAAGGTGAAGTAGGTTGTTGGGGTGTTTCTGTAGGAAGTGGTTCTAAGCTTTGATCGGTCAAATCTTCAAAGTCATCTTCTTTTTTTCCCCAAAATTTTAGTTTTCCAAAAAAGCTCATGGTAAGGAGTATTCTTTTAATGGTTTTAAAAGTTTTCTTTAGAGATTTTAAAGAAACTAATCTTTCTACCAAAAACTTAATAAAAAAGTAAATATCTAGGATAACATGGCAAAAACAGAAGATAAATCAGAAAAAATAGGTTTTCATAAGGGTTCTTTAGCTACCTTAACTAAAGAAAGGGAAGAAATGCTAAGAATCTTGCAGATAGTTGAACAATTAATGCAAATGCATATTAAAGAACTAAAAGATCTTGGAGTAGATTTAGCTGCTCAAGCTAAAGAAGCAACTAAGAAGCTTAAGGGTAGTAAACCAATTGAAGAATTGTTATAAAAAAAATAAAAAAAATTAATAAGAAGAATCTTTAACCAAGACGCTGATTAGGAAACCAATTATTGCTATAAGGATAACAATTCCTGCTATTAGGAAAGTTAATTCTAAGATGGATGTTTCTCCTTCTTTAACAGCTGGTTGACTTAACCCTTGATCAACATTGAAAGTTAGTGTTTCTAAGACAACTGTTCCTTCTAAAGGTTGCTCTTGTGTGTTATTTACAGAAATTTTACTTCCCTTAGAAAAATCTTCTTTAAGAAGATCTTTAACTTTGTTTCTTAAACGTGTGATCTTATCAAGCAGATCTTCTAATTCAGGGAATTCTTCTAAACAGTCTTTTACTTCTACTTTAAGATCGTTAAGCTCATCCTTGATGTCTTCTAATTCGTTCTTGTAACGTTTAAAGTCAGCATAATCTTTGTTGTCAATTGCATCTAAGAAACTTTCTTTAGAATCTAAATATCTTTTGTTAAGATCTTCATACTCCTGAGTTAAGGTTTCAACTTTATCTTCTTCAGTTCCATCAGAGGCATTATCATCACCATTGTCATCGTTGACAGTTGGATCATCGCTACCTGTTCTTTCTTTTGGCAGTTCTTTACTTACACTAAAGGTATTGTTATCTTCGTTAGTTTCAAGAATCTTGTAGTTACTGTCAACTTCGACAAAAATGTTTACAGTTTGAAAACCAGCTATTCTTTCAATGTTGAAAACAACTCTAGCGGTTTGTGATCCACTTGGTGTTAATTCTCCACTAAAACGAACTATTTGCCTTAAAAAGTTGCCGCCATATCTAATTTCAACAACAGCTTCAAAGTCTTTTTCAGCTAGTGTACGCCATCTTGAGTCTTCTTGTTCATTAACTTCAACATCTAAGGTTAGTGTTGAACCCTCTAAACTTACTATAGTTACATCCCTAATAATTAAATCAGGTCTGTCTACTGTTGGTAAAAAAATCTCAAAAGTTCTAAGATTGTTACTTTCTTGCCTATAAGCTTCGTGCCTTTCTTCAATTTCGTTGTCTGAATCGACTTCCATATTAATTAGAACTGATTCGTCTGCTATGTTAATTGGTAAAGTAACTGTTTTTTGGTTAACTCTACCATATTCTTGGCCAGGCAAAAGACCTACTGGTATCCTAAAAAATACTGGTTCTTCTCCTGAGATCCAAAATTTGATGTTAAACTGATCTCTAGTTTGTGCTGTATCTTGGTTAGCTACAACAAAACTTACTGTTAATTGATCTTCTTCCAAGGAAACAAAATCCAAGCTAACTGGAACCAAATCTGGTAAGTTGTGAGCAGAAACAGAACTAACTAAAGATAGTACAAAAATTAGTGAAAATACTAAAAATAGTTTGTTTGATTTCATGTTAATAACTCCTTTAATCTTTATTTTTAGGCTAACTCTGAACGTAGTTTATAAAGATTACGTTAGAAAATAGATATTCTAAAGGATAGTCTCGCCTCTATATTGTTTGGGTAAAAAGTTGATAATCTTTCCATCTTTATATTTTGCACACCCAAGAACGTTTTTTTCGTAAATAAGAATTATAAATCGATTATCTTTGGACAAGTTTTTTTCTAAATCTTCTCCACAAAAGTAACGTTTTACTTCGTCTTGATTTAATTCAATCAGATTTTTAAGGAGTCCTTGATTTTCTTTAAAGAGTAACTGGGTCCCTTCTTTACTTAACCTTATTTGATCTCCTTTAACTTCAGCAAAATATAGGCCGGCCCGATCAATTCTTAAGTTCTTTAATTCAATTTGAGAAATATCTCGATTAACTATGAAAATTTTGTATTTATCGTTTTTTAAGTAAACATATTCGTTTTTAAGAAAAGAGCCAAATTGTTGTATAATATTTTCTCTTATTTTTTTAATTTCTCTGGTATTTAAAATAGTTAATTTCATTATCCTACTCCCCAAACGGGGTTTTGTTTTCTTTTAATTTCGGCTGTCTCTTTTAGAACTTGGATTTCTACATCAGTCAAATGTTTTTTCAAACTTTTTAATTTTTTAAAGTCATCCTCAGGAATATCTGTATACAGAAAATCTCCTTCATTAATTTGTCTACCTACAGTCACGCCTTCCATGGAAACAGCGATCTGTTTACCTTGTTCGGCTAAACTAATTGATTCTTTACCGTCTTGGAGACTTTTGGCTGAAGTAATTCTTTTTCCTTGCATATTCATGATCGGGTCCCCTGATTTTAACTTTCCAATTTCAATTTCTACTCCCACAATTGCTGGATTATTTTGTCTAAAAATGTAACCTTTAAGAATAGCAAATTTACAAGGCCTCACTAGAGAAGCTAATTCTTTCTTTTCAATTTCTCTTTTTAATTTTTCTACGTAATGTTCATAATCTTCAATTATTTGGTAAATCACATTATTAAAAATGACTTTAAGTTCTTTATTTTGTATGACTTGTTCTAGATCATTAGGTAAATTAACATTAAACCCTAACAGAACGCCTTTAAAGGAATCTTTCTCTTTGATAGATTCTAATTTAGAAAGGTCTTTTTTTGTAATGTCGCCAATAGAAGCTGAGTTAATAGGAATCTCTTTTTCTTTTAGTAGAGTACTTAAAGCTTCTAGTCCACCTATCGTGTCAGCTTTAATAATAACCCCTAATTCTTCACTTTCTTCAATAATAACTTCTCCGACTTCTTCTTGCACGTCTGCTTTTAGCTTTTCAATTTCTTCTTTGTTAGAAGTGCTTCTAATGGGCATTCCTGCAATAGCATTATCTAAGCCCGGTGCAGATATTTTTACTCCAGTGGCAGCAGTTACCTGTTTGACATTTTTGAACTTACTTTTTTTCTCTTTCATATCAGCAAGATCAGCTGGTTCAAGTAAAGCTCTTATTTTAACAACGATTGGTTCTCTTAAGCTACCTATTACCAAAACATCATTAACCTTAAGTGTTCCATTATAAACAATTGTATCTAAAGTTTTTCCTAACCCCTTTTCTTCCTTAACTTCTAGGATAGTACCTTTACAATTCCCTGATTCTTCTATGGTTAATTTTTCTCCAAGATATTTTTGAGCTAAGCCGGTAAGGACCATTAATAATTCAGGAATACCTTGGCCAGTCATGGCTGAAACTGGAACAATAGCAATTTGTTTAGTGTAATCAGAAACTCTGTCAAACCTCTCTGCTTGCAAACCATGTTCTTGAAATTGACCAACTAATTCGTACATTTTTTTTTCAAAAACTGCTTGAATAGAAAAATCTAAGTTATTGATGTTTTCTAACAAATTTTTGTTATCATCTTTTTGCCAAGAGTGTATTAAATCAATTTTATTAGCAGCTACTACGAAGGGAACTTTGTTGGCTTTTAGAATTTCAATTGACTCAATCGTTTGGGGTTTAAATCCTTCATTAACGTCTACTACAAGAATAGCAATATCAGCAAGACTACCACCTCTTTTCCTTAGAGAAGTAAAAGCAGCATGTCCTGGTGAATCTATTGCTAAGAGCCCAGGAATGGTTAAGTTGTTTTTTAGGTTGTTAAGTAAGTTCCCGCAAATCTTATGAATAGTATCTATGGGAATAATAGAAACGCCAATTGCTTGTGTAATTCCTCCAGCTTCCCCAGCTGTAACAGATGATCTTCTAATTTTATCTAGTAAAGAGGTTTTACCATGATCAACATGTCCAAGGAAACAGATAATTGGTTTTCTAATGGCCATGTTTAATAGGTTATCAGGTTATTTTTAAATCTATCTAGATTTTTTAATAGGCAAGATTATTAAAGAATAAACTGTTATATTTTTTTTATGATCAAAGAATATTCCATTAAACTAGACTTAAAATTGCCTGAAAAGGCTGTTAGTTCTAAAATGGAAACTTTCTATAATCCTCAAATGACTTCTAACAGGAATATCTCCATTTTGTTATTAAATTCTCTTTCAAATAAAAATATGCGACTGGCCTTACCTTTAGCAGGTTCGGGGATCCGTGGTTTTAGATATCTTAAAGAACTAAAAAAAGACAAAATTAAAGAATTACACTTAAATGACCATAAAGAAAATTATCTTGATAGTTTAAAAGGAACAATCGAATTAAATAAGTTAACGGGAGAAAAGCTGTATGTCCATAACCAGGAAGCTTCTTTGTTTTTATTAAACCAACAGGGATTCGATTATATTGATATAGACCCTTTTGGTAGCCCTAACCCTTTTTTAGCAGCAGCAGTGGCTCGGATAAATCGGAAAGGGATATTAGCAGTTACATCGACTGATACAGCAGCCCTGACTGGAACTTACTTTAAAGCCACTAAAAGGAAATATTGGGCTAAACCATTGAAAAATTATTTAATGCACGAACTGGGATTAAGAATTTTGATAAGAAAAGTTCAATTACAAGGAATTCAGTTTAACAAAGCATTGATTCCTGTCTTAGCTTATTATAAAGACCATTACTATAGGGTTTATTTTGTTTCCGCTAATAGTAAAGAAGAAAGTTATAACATTGCTAAACAGCACCAATATTTTTTATATTGTAAGAAATGTCTTGATTTTAAATCCTCAGAATTTAATAAAGAAAAATGTTCTTGTGGGAATTCTTTTCAGTATTCAGGACCCTTATGGGTTGGGAAGTTGTTTAATAAAAAATTGTTGGCTAAGATGCTAAAAGATAATAAGTTCAAAGAAGAGCAAAAATTTCTTAAGATTTTAGAAAAAGAGAAAGATGTGTTAGGTTTTTATGATTTACACGTGTTAGCTAAAAATAGCAAGCAGAATTCACTTAAACTAGAAGAAACAATAAAAAAAACAAGAGGTTCAAGAACACATTTTTCTTGTACTGGGTTTAAACTGACTTCTCAGCAACTTTTTCAGCAGCTTGTTCGGAAGCAATCCTAGTTCTTTGCACACTAATCAGTTTTTTTAATTCTTCAACTTGTTCCGGAGTTAAAGAACTGCCAGCTTTAGATATTTCACTCTCGACAAGGACAAGTTCAGCTTCTTGGTTTTTAACGTCTCTTTGAACTAACCCAAACCACTTCTTTTGTACAGTTTCTATTCTCTTTTTTAGTTTTTCAAATAGTTCCATAAAAGAATAAGAATTAAAGGTTGTTAATAAATTTAACCTAAGGCCAAATCCATTTTAGCTACCTGAGCATTTTGTACTTGGTCAATTTCTTGCATTTTAGCCGCAGTGGCATCAAAGTCGCTGCCTTCTACCTCGTACATTGCTAAAATTAAAACTGCTTTTAAACCAAAGGCTACAGGTTCTTCTTTACTTTGCATCTCTCCAATCGAACCGGCATTCTTAGCTATTTCAAGTGCCTTTTCTTTGATAGGTGCTAAATCAACTTCGGGTGATTCGGGCATTAATTTGAATGTTACAACTGCTTTAGCCATTATCTTTCCTCCTAGTTTGGTCCTTTAAATCCACAACCAGCACAAGTATAAACTGTGCCGTTTCGTTTACAGGTAGTGCAGCGTACAATTTCCATTTTTTCACAGTTTGGACAGGAAAAATTAACGCTTCCTTTATCGTTAACTACTTTTTTCTTACATGAAGTACATACTTTTGTTTCCATAAAAAGCTAAATTTGCCTTTCCTTTATAAATCTTTTTCGAGAAGAGAACCAATTTGATTATTTTCTACCTTAAAACCAACAGGTAAAAACCTTTCAACAACATAAATATTGGTTTTGGTATGTTCACTTATCTCCTCAGATAAAATTTTAGAATCCGGCAACAAACCCATAAAAGGTATTAGTTGGTCAGTTAAATAACTGTCAGCAGCTGCTTCTGAAGTTATTTTTTCCTTAATACTTTTAGCCACATTTTTCCCAATCTCTTCAGAACTTTTCCCTTTTTCAATTAATTGGCTGCTTCCTAAGAGAACAGGATTATCATAATCCATTTTTCCATTATTACTGAAGAGGGCCCATAACAAGACATCTCCACCCACACTTAAGGTGTTAGCATAATCAACTCTAATATTTATGGGAACGCCCAAGTCTTCTAAACTTGTTTGTATGGATCCTTTAATTCTTTCACCCACTTCTTTTTCTTCTAAAACAATTGAACAATTGACAATACCTCTAATTTGTTCCAGTCTGCCTTGTTTCATTAAAGTAATTTTATTAGTCCGATGGTTAAGATCTTCATAGAAAGAAGCAAAACTTTGATAATCTTTAAACTTAAATCTGGGACTTATTTCTAATTTAACTTCTCCACCACCCTTGGGATAATAACCCCTTTTTAAGATTTTCAATTCAATTTTTTCGACAAATCTACTTAGGTGAGGTAACAGGAGTTGTTGTAAATAATCTACTGAAGCTTGCCATTTTCCACAAGTGCCCCCTTTAACTATCAAAGTTATTTTTCTAGAAGCAAACAAACAAGGTAAGATTAAGGCTTGTAAAAGTAAGGTGATACTTCCAGCAGTCCCAATATCAATAATATACTTACCACTTTTAATTTGCTTAGGTTTAAAATGTAGTTCTGTGGTGCCTATATCTATTTCATTAGTTTCAGCTTGACAAATTTCTTTAAGGGCCTTAATGGCGGCCAAATGTTGTGCTTTTAGTCCAGGCTGAGGTCTGTTAGATCTAATGTTGGTTATGGCAAACTCTTGTCCAGTAAGAGTTGAAAGAGCTAGAGCAACTCTGATAAGGGCACCTCCACCTTCTCCATAGGAACCGTCTAAAGTTATCATGTCAAAAAATTAGCAGTAGATCTTATATTAATGTTTCTTTTAACATTGTTTTCTTGTTTAGAAGTTTATTTATAGTTACTAGTGAAAGATCATCTGAGGTGTTGTAAAAATGAGTTGGAATCCAATAATTAAATTAGTAGAAGGTCAAGAACATCAAGAATTTTTAAGATTGGCTTATCAAAAAGCGTGGAATCTTAGTGATGATCCTAAAACAAAAACAGGGGCCGTTCTTGTTGATAACAATTCTCTTGAAGTTTTAGCTTTTGGTGTAAATCACCTTCCAAGTGGGCTGGAGGCTTCTGCTGAAAAACTTAAAGATAGTGCTTGGAAATATAAACATATGATACATGCGGAACCAGCAGCGATTTATGCTGCTGCAAGAGAAGGCAATCCAACTAAAGGATTGAGTATGTATATGCCGTGGGTACCTTGTACTCCTTGTGCTTTAACAATAATTGATTCGGGAGTTTCTAAATTGATAGGTCATAAAGAGATGATTATGAAAACGCCTGAAAGATGGCGAGAAAGTACCAACTATGCTTTAAGTTTACTAAAAAATGCTGGTGTTGAACTTTTAATGTACGAAGGAAAAATTGGTTCAGTTAAAGGGAGATTTAATGAAGAGAATTGGGAACCATAAAGAAAAAAGAAAAAATTTAATCAGAAGCTAGTTGCCAGATTGTTTTTAATCCAACGATTATTGCACCAGGAACAACAAAAACAACAATATTGCTTAAAATTGATCTTAAGTATAAGCCAACCCCTGGAATTAAACCTAAATTAACTATCCCAGCTAACATTAAAGCGATTGCCGCTACTAAGAAAGGTGTTGTTTCTTTAGCTGTTAAATTAAATAGTC
This sequence comes from uncultured Methanosarcinales archaeon, assembly GCA_964344755.1. Taxonomy (GTDB): domain Archaea; phylum Nanobdellota; class Nanobdellia; order Woesearchaeales; family GW2011-AR9; genus CAYFOH01. Next base: position 2,015 of record CAYFOH010000009.1, on the reverse strand, counting down.
CAACTAAAAACCCTAAGATCACTAAAGTTGTTACCAACACTTCTGGACTAACCACGTCTCTAAAAAAACCAGCTATAATAGCTATAAGTAATCCTACAAAAAAAGCATAATGAGCTAATCTATGGAGCTCCATACTCTGTAACAGAGATTTTTTTCTCCTTCTTGCCATAAACTATCACCTCTAAATGATAGGATAAGTAAATAAAGTGAGTATTTAAAAGTTGCCCTTATTTTGGCCACATCCGGAATAACACAATAATGTATACTAACACAACCGTCTGTGCCGTGATATGCTGGGATATGCTATGCATATCACTGCATGGCCAGACGTAGTTTTTGTTTTCTTACCCTATTTCACTGACTATAACTCTATACTTCGTATAGATACATAATCAGTTCCATCGCGCCACTACATTATTACTAGCGTAAAATGTAGTAATAATGGCGGCGACGGTTAAGAAAACAAAAATGGAGTAGGGTGTGTTAGTATACATATTTACTCTATTCCGGATGAAGCCCCTTATTTTGTCTTCAACAAGTTTTTTAAATTCCTTCTTTTTTAGAAGAAAAATGGATTTAGGAGTCTTAGTAAGAAGAATTTGCAAAAAAAAAGCGAAGATAGCAATTCCCTTAATTAGAGAAAAAGATTGGCGAGGAATTGAAGACATTAGATGTGTTGAAGAAAACCAACATTTATACGATGGAATTATGCAATCTTTATTAGAATTAGAAATTCTTTCAAGAAGTAGGAGAGGGACATACGCTCTATTAGAAGACGGATATTTGGCTGGCCCTGCCTTGAACTCCGTTTTATCATTTAACGAGAAAAAAGATGCTTACGATTTTGTTGAAGCTAATTCTATGGAAGGAGTAAGAGTAATTAAGTATTCTTAAGATAATAAAAGGCGCCCCGGGCCAGATTTGAACTGGCGACCTGATGGTGTCTTGCCCATAAGTCTAAAGATTTACGGAATAACAGCCATCCGCTCTAACCACTAAGCCACCGGGGCTTACAACATAAAATCGCCAATTCTTTTATAAAGATTTCTTCTCCCAAAGCTAACATGGAGATTAGTAAGGATATTCAGATTGTGGATTTAGCGTTATATCTAAACAAATTTAAAACCCTTATTATCAATGATTTGCATTTAGGTTATGAAGAAGTTTTATACAAGAAAGGATTTTTGATCCCAAAATACCAAATAAAAGAAATAATAAAACAATTAGAAAAAATATTGGATAAAGTTAGTCCAGAAACTATTATTATTAACGGCGATTTAAAGCACGAGTTTGGCAGGGTTCTTTCTCAAGAATGGAGAGATGTTTTGAATTTAATTGACTACCTTTCAACTAAATGTAAAAAAATAATTATTATCCAAGGTAACCATGATAAGATCATTGAGCCAATAGCTAGAAAAAGAAATGTCTACGTTCTACAAGAATACTCTATGGGAAATATTCTAATAATCCATGGTGACAGGTTAGTTAAAACAGAGTCTAAAAGAATAATTATTGGTCACGAACATCCCGCGATAACAATTAGAGAAGGAAGTAAATATGAAAAGTACAAATGTTTTCTTAAAGGTAAATGGGATAAAAAAGAGTTAATTGCTGTTCCTAGTTTTAATCCTTTATTGGAAGGAACAGATGTCACTAAAGAAAAAATTTTAAGTCCTTTTTTGAAAGATTTACAGAAGTTTGAAGTTTATGTTGTAAACAAAGGTGAAATTTTTAAGTTTGGAAAAATCAAGGATCTAACTGATTAGAAATTCTCTTAGATTGGATTTTGATATCTCTTTCACTTCTTGAGCAGACTTATTATTTACATCTATCACCAGGTCTGCTAGTTCTTTGGTAGGTTCGACATACTGTTCATGCATTGGTAACAATACTTTATCTAAATATTTCTTGTTAACAAACTTAGTTCTTCTTTGCATTCTTTCTTCAAAATTTAAATCAAGGGCGCTGTCCAGAGTCGTACGACTCTGAACAAATAAACTAATGCCTTTGCCATT
>CAYFOH010000008.1:0-43484 GCA_964344755.1 uncultured Methanosarcinales archaeon | reverse complement strand
TCTTTAAGAAATTTACACCCCTGGTTAATAAACCAGGAGAAATCACAGCTTATAATTGTAAAAAATATTTTCTTTCTTCCTTAGAAAACTTCTCAATCGCATACCTTAAAGTTGTACGTGACATTGCACTAATATTTTCCTTAATAAAGTTTTTTAACCTTAGCTCATCTCTCTTTCCAACCTCTCTCAACATCCAACCTACAGCCTTATGGATAAGATCATGTTTGTCTTTCAAGAGAATTTTACTAACATCTAAAGTATCCTTAAAAGAATTATTTTTAATAAAATAGAAGGTAGAAATAATACTGATTCTTCTTTCCCATAAATTAGACGACTTAGCTAATTGATACAAGATTGACTTATCTTTATTAAACAACCCTTTACCCAATATTTTGTCAGCAGATAAGTCAACCAAATCCCAGTTATTGATTCTTTTTGTTTTTTTTAGATAAAACCTTACAATATCTTCGTTATTATCTACTTCGAATTTGTTAACTAAAATAAGTAAAGCAGCCAATCTCTCTTCATGATATTTAGAATCTAAAAGAGCAGAAATGTCTTCTAAAAATAAGTTAGAATAGTTCTTAATAACCTTTCTTATATTTGGTACAGTCACACCTAAAAAAATATCACCCTCGCCGTATTGGCCTTTTCCTGTTTTAAAAAAACGAGCATTAGAATCAGCACGTTCCTTACTTGAACATTCTTTTAACTCTTTTCTTAATTCTAATAGATTCATTTCTTTTTAGAAAATCCTTCAAATCCCTTCAAAACTTCTAAAGGTACAGCAAAAATAACCGTGTTGGTCTGATCACTAGAAATATCGTTAATGCTCTGTAAAGTTCTTAAATGCAAAGCACCTGGAGCTTTAGATAATGTTTCTGCTGCTTTAGACATGTTTTTAGCAGCTACTACTTCTCCTTCTGCTTTGATAATTACTGCTCTTCTTTCACGCTCTGATTCAGCTTCTTTAGCCATAATTCTTTTCATATCGTTAGGCAGTTCAATGTGTTTTAAATCTACAGAGTCAACCTTAATCCCCCAGGGGTCGGTAGCTTTATCAACTATTTGCTGGATTCTTTTAGAAATTGCATCACGTTTATTTAGTAACTCGTCTAAAGTTACCTCACCAACAATATCTCTCATTGTTGTTTGTGAAAGTTGTGAAACTGCATGAAAATAGTTTTCTAATTCTAATATGGCCTTTGAAGCGTTACTCACTTTAAAATACAAAACAGCATTTACTCTAACAGAAACGTTATCTTTGGTGATACAATCTTGATCAGGAACATCAACTGTTTTAACTCTTAAATCAACTCTTTCCCAAGTTTGTAAAATAGGGATTACAATTCTTAAGCCTGGATTAATCATACCAGTATATTTTCCTAAGGTAAACCTAACCCCTCTCTCATACTCTTTAACAACTTTAATACCAGAAAGTACAAAAATTATGATCACAAACAAAATTATATTTAAAAAACCAAAAACCATATTATCTATTTGTAGGAGAATGTTTATAAAAGTTGTTAATCTACTGTCCTTATGCCACAAAAAGTGACTCCTTGGGAAGTTAAAGGAAAGATAAATTACAATAAATTAGTTAAAGAATTTGGATTAAAACCTTTAAAACACTTACCCAAAAAATTTGATGATTTTGTTCTGTTTAGAAGGGGTCTAATTTTTGCACATCGAGACTTTGGACAAATATTAGACGCGGTAAAGAAAGGAAAACCATTTGTTATGCTTACTGGACTTATGCCATCAGGCAAATTTCATTTTGGTCATAAAATGGTGGCCGACCAAATTATTTTCTACCAAAAACTTGGGGCTAAGGTTTATTTACTAGTTGCTGATTTAGAAGCTTACAACTCCCGTAATCCCAATATAAAAGAGTTGAGAAACACTGCTTTTGAAGAGTACTTGACTAATTATGTGGCTCTTGGTTTAAATTTAAATAAGTGTGATTTTTATTTTCAATCAAAAAGGTCAAAAGATGCTAAAAAATCTAACGCATATTATAGTTTAGCTACCATGTTAGCAAGACATGTAACTTTTAACGAATTTAAAGCGGTTTACGGAGAAATATCTCCTGGTAAAATGAGTTCATCCTTGTTACAAGCTGCAGATATGTTACATTCTCAGTTGCCAGAGTTTGAAGGACCACTTCCAGTTGTTATTCCTGTCGGGGCTGATCAAGACCCGCATTTGAGGTTAGCTAGAGATACTGCTAAAAGAATAAAGGAGTTTAAGTTTTTACCTATTAGCTCAACTGTCCACAAATTTTTACCTGGTCTTAAAGGTGGAAAAATGTCTTCATCCGATCCAACTTCTTATATTGCTTTAACTGATTCCGTGGAAGAAGCTACAAGAAAAATAAAAAAATATGCCTTCTCCGGAGGTCAACCAACTTTAGAAGCACACCGTAAAAAGGGAGGAAACCCAGATATAGACGTTGCTTTTCAAATGTTAAGATACGGATTGGAAGAAAATGATCAAAAATTGGAACAAATTTATCAAGACTATAAATCAGGTAAGATGTTAAGCGGAGAATTAAAGAATATCCTGATCGATAAAATTACTTCTTTTTTACAAAAACACCATCAAAAAAGAAAGAAAGCAACCAAAATCGTTAGGGGGTTTCAACAAAAATTTTAAAAACAACAATTCTTTACTACCTACATGGTAAAAAAAAAGGCTAATAAGAAACGTTCTTACATGAGATGGAAAGCTGCTCCTCTTAAAGGAAGTTTTATGATCTTATCTATTTTAGGTTTCTTAATCTCTGGTTACTTAGTTTACCCTAAAAGCCCCGATTATGGGATCACTTTTATGTTGGTTTTTGCAGCAATGTTTATTGCTTCTATGATTAGTATGACTAAAGCACCTATTGTTGAATAGGCCTTTGATCAAACTTTTCCTTGGCTTTAGCTTCTTTAAGAAAAACAAGATGGGATGCTCTTTTTTCAAACAAAGCCACAGCTAAATTAATGACGTTAGAATCGTCATTAAGACCTTTTCTTATGGCAAGTTGTTTAGCATCAAATAAACACTCGTTTAAGATTTCCATGTTTTGTTTACGACAGGATTCTTCAACTTTCTGTTCTTCTTCAAAAGTTAAGAAGATTTCTTCCCATACAGGATAATTGCTTCCTGGTACGTTTCTTGGAAATGTTTTGGAGAAGGCCATTTTTCAAATTTTAAACTCTGCTTTGTCTCCTTCTTTTAAACCAAGTCTTTCAACTGAACCTGCACTTACTTCCAAAGCAAACTTAGAAACTTCTAATGAAGGTATTAATAGACATGGATCCTCTTGGCAGGGTTGAGTGTTTTCACTAATAAATACTATTTCTTGGTCTTCACTAAACCAAATAATGTCTAATGGTATCAAAGTGTTCTTCATCCAAAAAGGGTGTTTTTTTATGGTTGGAAACACATATAAAATGCCTTCTTCAGAATCCAGACTCTCACGAAACATTAAGCCTTTTTGTCTTTTCTCCAAAGTGTCAGCTACTTCAACCTGAAAACAACCATTTTCAAAACAAACTTCTGGGGGTTGGTTACAGCCTATTAAAAAAATTAGGATAATTAACAAAAATAGTATTTTTAATCTCATTTAAGACGTTTGGAAAACCTTCTCTTTTAAATTTTATGTAAAGCTTTTTAATAGGTCTTGATTTTAAGTCACTATGCCATCATTTTGGAGACATGTAAAGAAAGTTCTAGAAGAAGCAGATATTGTCATTGAAGTATTAGATGCTAGGATGATTGAAGAAACTAGAAACACAGAATTAGAAGAAAAAGTGGCAAAGGCCAACAAAAAAATCTTATACGTAGTAAATAAATGTGATCTAATAAAAAAAAACAAAATAAAACATAACTTAAAACCAAGCGTCTTTATATCTAGCACACATCACCTTGGGACAACCATTCTTAAGAAAAAAATCTTAGAACTTTCTAGAGGTAAAAAAGTAACAGTAGGAATTGTTGGTTACCCTAATGTCGGAAAGTCTTCTTTAATTAATGCTCTTGCCGGAAGAAAGGCAGCTAAGACCTCTGCTGAAAGCGGTTATACTAGAGGATGGCAAAAAATAAGAGTAGACAATAAAATATTACTTCTAGACACCCCTGGAGTGTTCCCTTGGAAGGAAAAAAACGAAGCAAAACACGGGAGGATTGGAGCAATTGATTACGCAAAAGTTAAAGACCCCGAAGAAGTTGCTTTAAACTTACTGGAAAAGGAAAAAGAATTGATAAAGAAACATTATGAACTAAAAAGCGAAAATAATGAAGAACTTCTTGAGGAATTAGGATTAAAATTTAAAAAACTACAGAAAGGAGGAGAAATAGATCTAGAAGCTACCAGTAGATTTTTGCTAAAAGAATGGCAAAAAGGTAAAATTAAGAGCTAGCTTCTCTTACTAGTAGAGAATTTAATGTTTGTTCGTAAAGGTCTCTTTCTTGAACCAACAAACTTTTAGTTTGATTTAATTTTTCAATCCTGTCAAAAAACGTGATATATTTTATACTTGATTCTTGTATCTGTTTTGATATTTCTTCCATAGATTTAATTAGCTTAAGAACTTTATTAGCCACTTTTTTGAGATCCTTTTTAAAAATACTATATTTAAATTTCAAAATATTGTCTAGTTTCACTAAAACCTTAACTATTAGCTTAGAAATCCTTTGCATCAGCTTTGCATCATAACCAACTTCTTTTAGAGATAATTTGACCAACTTAAGTAATTGTTTATTACAATAAAACAGCTTTTCATCAGTATCTTTTAATCTATCTAAAATAGCCACTTGTTCATCTTCAAATCCTATTTCCTTATCTTTTTCTTTTTGTAAAATACGAAGATTTTTCTTTTCTACCCTTCTTGTTTTTCTTAATAAACTATTTTCTCTCTTTAAATTTCTTTTAAGTTCATTACAAGAATTTTCAGCCTTAACCCTTTCTGATTTTACTTCCTTAAGCCAAACGTCTAACTGCAAAATAACAGGACTTATTGAGGTTGCAATCCTTTTAGCTTTTCCATGGTCAGAAGACTTCATTTGGTTTGCATTCTTCTCTAAAATAGAGAGATTTTTATCTAACCATTTAACAGATTTTTCGAGTCCTTTGAAACTTGCAGCTTTCCTACTGATTTCAACAAACTTAGAAAAAAAAGTTTTTTCCTTTATTTCTGTCTCCCGAATAAAGTCGTCTAAAGCTGCTCTTCTTTTACGTGAGTTAGGAGCATGTTGTATTCTCTTCATTCTAGACCTAGAAGGAAGATTAAGAACTCTTCTTTCACGTAAACTTGGCTGACTTTGTTGAATTCTTTTCAATTCTACTTCTTTTTCACTAGAACCAAATACTCTCTTTAATGAAATCCTGGCAATTGGCTTACCTTTACCAGAAGGCAAAGAACGCGGTCTAGCGGCCCTCTTAACTCTTTTATCAAAGTCACGACGTGCTAAGGCAGGAGCTTCAGATTTTCTTAACAACTTTCTTTTTAAAGCCAAAAGTTTTTCTCTTCTAGTTGCCACTCTCTCTATTAAACAACCTTAATATTTAAATCTTTTCTCAACAAGCAATCCTATTTGTTCGGCTAATTTCTTACCAATACCTTCAACTTGCGTTAATTCTTCCAATGTAGCATTAACTATCTTCTTAATTGATCCAAAATGTTCTAACAACTTCTGTGCATTTGACGGACCAATGCTAGGAAAGGAAGAAACAACATACTTTTGTTGCTCATCCAAACTCTTTGGCTTCTGAGGATGGTAGGAAAAATCTCTTCCCTTGTCCTGTTCTCTTTTAGCCATTACAGCCAATAAAGCCGCCGTATCAACCGGATTTTTAGTATAAAGAATTGGAACATTAAATCCTAAGGAGATAGAGGCTAACATTCCTCTTATGGCATTAGCATGGACACGCCTTACAGAATATAAATCATTTTCACCCTCGATAATTAAAACCGATTTAGGATACCTTTGTTTTAAATCTTTTACTTGTGTTAGTAATCTCCCATCAACTATGGAATTAACAAAATCTTCTGTTTTCTTAAGTTCTACACCTACTTCTCCAGATAAAACATAATCAGCTGTTGTTAACTGAGTTGTTTTTACAGAGACACCAATATTAATTAATTCTTTAACGATACGATTATTTTTTTCACGATGATCAGCTAAAATAACAACAGAACTTTCTTCTTTGATAAACTTCTTTAAAGTTGGTTGTCTATCGACATTTAAAGATGAAATCTCTTCTTTCAGTTTATCTAAATTTCTATACATTCTTTTCTCTTTATGATGAGCACTCCAACGATAGCCTTCATCACGAGTTCCTTCTGTTACTAAAATTGTTACCTCGCCTTCTTCCAATCTTCCTGTCCTTCCCCTCCTTTGTATAGATCTTATAGCTGAAGGTACCGGCTCGTAGAAAATAACCTTGTCGACTTTAGGGATGTCCAAACCTTCTTCTGACACAGAGGTTGTAACTAATACCTTAAATTTATCGTTTCTAAACTGATCTAAAATCATCTTCTGTTCTTTTTGGGAGAATCCTAAACCGTTTTTTTTAGCTTGACCTACAAAGATATGATTTTTAACTTTTATTTTTTCTAGTTCTTCAACTATTTTTTCAGCAGTTGCTCTGAACTGAGTGAAAATCATTATTTTTTTCTCCCTATCTTCATTTATAATATCAATTAGTTTTAGAAGCTTAGGATGTTGATGTTCTCCTTTAACTAACTCTTGTGTTAGAAAAAAGGCAGATTTAAAATGAGGATCTAAACAAAGGTTTTTAACTGCTTTAACCTTGGTTGTTTTAACTTCACTATAAATTTTTTGAAAGTAATCGAGTAAAGGCGAAAGGTCTTGTGTCTCTAGTAGTTCTAAAGCATGTTCGACCTTGAGGGCTTCTGCAATTAAAGAAATTGAACGTAAAGCCTCAAAGCTTCTATCACCTTGAGACAAATTTTTTTGAATCTCCCTCTGAAGTGCTAAAAGTTGTCCTTTGTTTAAATCTGAACTATTACAAAAACCATAATTCATTGCTTCCATCAATTTTCCCTTGATACAAAGTTTCAAGATATTCTGGATTTTTTGAAGATTCTTTGGAAACTCAACCTTTACCCAATTTTTTTTTATTTTCTGAATATAGGGTTGAACGTCGGCATCTCTTTCTGTTCTTACTTCCACTCTGTCAATGTAAAGATTCTGACAAACTTCTTTTATTTTTTCTAAGTCACTGCCCGGGGATGCAGTTAAAGCAAGAATTTTACTATAAGGTGAGGTTTTGTGATAATGCTGGGCTAACCAAACATAAGCATAATCTCCAGTGGCATGGTGAGACTCGTCAAAAGCCAACAAAGAGACTTCTTTTAAGCTTATTCTCTTGTTAATCACATCATTCTCTAACCCCTGTGGTGTACTTACAATTACCTTTGATGCTTTCCATAACTCAGCTCTTTTTTCAGGTTTAACATTCCCTGTAAATAAAACAACCTTTTTTTCTGGAATGTTGAGGTGTTTTTTGATTGTAACTACGTGCTGCTCACATAAAGGTTTAGTTGGAGCCAACATAAGAATTTTAGAATTTGGATATAATTTTAACCTTTGTGCCGCTAAAAGAAAAGCAATCGCTGTTTTCCCTAAACCGGTTGGTAAAATAACCATACAGTTTTTTTGGGCTGCAACACCTAAAATGGTCTGTTGATAAAGGCGAGGACGAAAATCTTTGATCATAGCAAATTCTTAGACAATTACTATATAAGAGTTACTAGAGGTTGTCCAGTGGGTTGTGGGGTTAAGAATCTTCCCCATGGTATTCTTGCTGTTGCAAAAGTATTCTTTCAGATCTATTTCCTGGCTTGTCTACAAGCCAAACTCCTTTTTCCTTCCTTAAATTGACCCTTCCCTCAAAATAAATCTCTAGAAGATGCTCATCAATAACATTTCTTAGAATAGAAGAGGATGGATTTGGGAGATTAGAATCATAAGGATCAACCCCTCTAGATAAATGAATCATGTGACCTTCAGCATCGTGTCTTTCATAAGCTAAAGAGAAACCTTTATTATAATTTTTCAAAGGGAAGCAGAATATATCTTCTTCATCAATTATTAAAGAAAGACCAGAACTATCTTTTCTAAAACCTAATTTCTCACCGTTAAAGATATGGTTCACTTTAACTGAACCCCCCTTAGAAGCAACCTCTCTTATGTATAATTGATCAGTTCTATAATTTTCTAAACACAATCTTAGATTCTCTAAATCATCCTCTTTAGCCATCCAATATTGTTCCATTTTAAGTTAATTTCCTAAATCTTGGCCCCCTATACTCGTCTTTCTCCACATCACTGAAAAACATTTCTTCAGGCCTAGCTAAACAAGTAACATCATTATTTCTCATTAAAGATTGCCCTGATTCGTATAAAGGAGAATAAAGAACATATTTGTCTCCTGTATCAACATCAATCCCTATCCCCTGAATTTCATAAGTCATTAGGTTTTCAGGTTTAGATTTAAAGTGTTCCCAAATTGAACCCACTAATCCCTCTGGTTGTTCATTAGAAAAAGTTGTTGTTGGACTTTCCAAACCCATTACACGCAACAAAAAACCAGTGTACACAACAAACTTTTTACCACTATCCTCTGTATGTTGTGCTCTATGAATTACTTCCATCCTATCACTTAGACAAATCTTGTTTTCCAGTAACCACAAGAATTTTCCCTTCTTGGGTAATTTTAACTTGTTCTAAATTGTTGATTACCACATCATTTCCCATCAGGTAATAAGAAATATTAATCAAATCTCTAATCCTCACCTTTTCAATGTCTGGAATGTCAAGTACCTCAAATGGCGCCCTCCCTTTAAGATGGGGGTTGTTCTCTGTAAACAAACCTATAAAAGCCGACCATAAAGAATCTTCATCCTTGCCTGGTTTTCTACTAATTACAATACTTTTGGCTTTGTAAATTTTCTCCATAAAACTACTTGATAAAGTCCTTACTTTTAAATATTACCAATATCTTTTTTAAATGAAGATAATAGGAACCAGAAAAGGTAAAAACAAACAACAGTACTAAAAGTAATCGATTAACCCAAAAACCACCAAACAAATAACCTAGTAAAAAACTTGCAATGATTAAAACAAAGGGCAAAATAGGTTCTTTATAGCGTTTAACATAATATACTCTAGCTGAAACAAAGCCCGATATAGAAGCAGTCAAATAACTAAAAAAAGGGTTTCTAAGAAATATAGCAATAAAAAAACCTGTAACTAAGAAAACTACTACAAAATATTCTACCCACCCTTCTCTTAAATTAATCATTTTTCTGAAATAATTGCCAAATAAACGAAAGTTATTACTACCTCCAAAATAATTGCAATTATTAAACCAATCGCTGTTTTACTTAGTAACAAAATAGAAGCTAATAAAATTAACCCTAAAGAAAAAAAATAAAGGTTTCTGGAACCAAAATAAGTTACTAACCCATCTAATTGTGAAAAGGGTAATAAAGATGTAAATGCCATAATTAGATTAATTAGAACTCCTTTATTAAAAAAATAATTCTGTGGGAAAAAGTATGCACCAAAAGCGAAAAAGATAGCCATAATCAAGTTAGCAAAAACACCCCACAAGCCAATCATAGCTGCGTTCCAATAAGAAAAACCATAACGAAATTCACCCAACCTCTGTTTAACCATTAGTGATATTGACATAGTTCCAATTATAACCAAAGGAAGTATTCCTTTAGTTAAAAAAGCCACAATTAAAGCAATAAAAAGACCTGTCCACCATACTCTAAATTTAGCTAAATGTCCTTCTGCTAAACCATAAATCTTTTGGCAAGAAAGACGAAAAGAAAAAGAGATGACGACTATAATTAAAACTAGTAAGAAATTTTTTAATCCAACTACAAGATTAAATTGATCAACACCCCAATCTCGAAAAGAAAAAATAAAACTTGTAATCAAAACCGCTGCTAACAATCCTACAAGTTCATTCCGATCAAATTTTAAAAATTCTTTGATCCTCTCTTTTAGCTCAACAGGACTTACCATGTTTAAAGACAAATTTTAAAATTATATAAAGATTTGTTTCTATTTCTTTTCTAACAGCCAATATTTTAAGCCACTGTTACCCCGAAACACTTCGGAACTTTCAACTAAAGAAAACCTTTCCGAGACTGACAAGTCCCAAGAAGTTCTTCCAATTAGCAACAAAGTACCTTTTTTCTTAAGAATGTAATTCATTTGATAATAAATTTCATTGATTTTGTCCTCATCCTTTTTTGTTACATACATAATTATTCGCTCAAATTCATTCTCTGAATTTTTTAAATCAACATCTTCTAAACTATATTTGTTAAGTTTGATAAATTCATTCACTCCAGCTAATTTAGCATTTTTACGTGAAGCATTAATATTCTGCAAACTAGGATCAAAAGCATAAATAAATCTATTTGCTTTCTGGGATTCTGTTTCTTTTTTAATCTCCAAAAGAGAAGTATTAATATCTCTCAAAGGCAAGTTATTAGCAAATAGAGCTGCTTCAATAGCCAAAACACCATCTCTTAGATAAGCTACTAATAATTTATCTTTTTTTTGGTAACCAGACTTTCTTAAAAAGAAATAACTTAAATCACCTTTAAACGAAGCCTGGTGTGGAAAAAGGCGATACTCACGTTTATTCAATTCTCCACCACATAAATCTATACCTATAAAATACTCATCCTGGTTGTAATAAACAAAAACTTTGATGTCTGGTTGCTTAAAATCAATCTTCATTTCAAAACCTAATTTATCAAAGATTTTTTTAGTTAAACTTCTAGCGATCTCTAACCTGTTCTCTTGTCCCTTGATACCTTCAACCTCCACTAAGAAAGTTTTTTTAGAAGAAAACCGGTCCAATAAAGGTAAATTTTCTAGTTTACAAGAATTTATGTCTTTTGTCTTAATTATCGCAACTAAAAGTCTTTTAACTGTTTGGCTATGATTTAATAAAATAGAACTGTCCTGTTCAGAAGCAGAAAATGTTAAAACTTCCTCTTTTATCTCTGACTTTACTTTAATTAGTTCAGTGATCTCTTGTTGGGCTACTTCTTCTAAACCTTTGTTTACCAAAAAAAAGAATTTCATTGTGATGTTTCTTCGCTTTCAATTACGACATCCGGTTTTAAATCATCATCTTCCTCAACTATAATTTTGGCTGCTGCTGCTAACTGATCTTCTTCATTTAGGCGCATTACTCTTACTCCTTGGGTTGCTCTTCCAATACATGAAATTTCAGAACATTTTACTCGAATACCAATTCCCTGTTTAGAGACAAGCATCAAGTCCTCTTTTCCTTCTACTAGCTTAACTACTTCCACAGGACCATTTTTCTCGGTTATCTTAATGTTAGTAACTCCTTTCCCTCCCCGATTACATAAACGATATTCAGAAACAGCAGTCCTCTTGCCGTATCCTTTCTCTGTTAAAGTAAGAATCTCCTTTCCTTCATCTGCAGCAAGCATACCTATTACTTTATCATTTTTAGAAAGACGGATCCCAATTACGCCACGAGCTGACCTGCCCATTGGCCTAACATCTTTTTCCCTGAAACGGTTAGCTGACCCTTGCTCTGTTGCCAAAATCATCTCCTTTTCTCCGTCAGTGTATTTAACTCCAATTAAATCGTCATCGTCATCTAAAGATATCGCTCGAATTCCACCTCTACGTGGTCTAGAAAAATCTTCTAGCGGCGTTTTTTTGACAATTCCCTTGCGAGTTGCCAAAAACAAATAACCTTCTTCAAAATTTCTTACTGGAACTACAGCACTGATTTTTTCATCCTTCATATCTAATAAATTGGCAATGTGTCTGCCTTTAGCCTGCCTACTAGCTTCCGGTATCTTGTAAACCTTTAGCCATCTCACCTGACCTTTGTCAGTAAAAATTAAAAGATAATGGTGTGTGGAGGTAACATAAAGTAATTCAACAAAGTCTTCTTCCTTAGTTCCAGTAGCTTTTACACCTTTACCTCCTCTCTTTTGTGTTTTGTAAGTATCAAGAGGTAAACGTTTAGCATAGCCAGAATGGGTGATCGTTACGACAACATCCTCTTCTTCAATTAAATCTTCAATATCTAATTCTTCTTCACCACCGATAGTTATCTTAGATTTTCTTTCATCACCATACTTCTCTTGTAGTTCTTCTGTTTCCTGTTTAACTATCTGTAATACTTTTTGTTTTGAAGCAAGAATTTCTTTAAAGTCAATTATTTTTTTCAATAAGTCTTCATGCTCTGAACGAATTTTTTCTTGTTCTAAAGAAGCCAGTTTTTGTAAACGCATTTCCAAAATAGCTTTGGCTTGTAGTTCAGACAAAGCATAATTCTGCATTAAAAATTGCTTGGCTTCTTCTACGGTTCGAGATTTTCTAATTCCAGGAATTACTTCTGAAATATTGTCAATAGCTACCAGTAGTCCCTTTAATAGATGGACCCGTTTTTCTGCTTGATCTAATTCATATTTTGTTCTATTGACAATAATTTCTGTTCTGTGTTCAATATGGTATTGTAAAAAATCTTTCAAGCCCAAAGTTTTAGGCTCGTTATTTACTAAAGCCAAAAGGTTAATACCAAAAGACGTTTTTAAACGTGAATGTTTGTGCAATTGGTTCAACACCACAATAGGATCGGCATCTTTTTTTAGATCGATTACAACCCTGATACCATCTTGGTCAGATTCATCATTGATGTTACGAATGCCAGGCACTACCTTGTTTTTAACTAAATTAGCTATCTGTTTAATCAGTTCCTCTTTGCTTACTTGATAAGGGATTTCTTTAACAATCAATCTGTTATTTTTTTCATCTGTTTCTGTAATAGCTTTAATGATTACTTTCCCTCGTCCTCTTTCGTAGGCGTGTCTTAATGATCCTCCGCAACAGACTTCTCCTCCAGTTGGGAAATCAGGAGCTGGAACTAGTTTCATTAAATCTTCAACTCCTATTTCTGGGTTGTCAATAAGAGCTTTAACACCCTCACACACCTCATTTAAGTTGTGTGGAGGAATATTTGTGGCCATCCCTACAGCAATCCCAGAAGAGCCATTAATCAGTAAGTTTGGTACTTTGGAAGGTAATACAGTAGGCTCCTCCAAACTTCCATCAAAATTCGGCTTGAAATCTACTGTTTTTTTGTCAATGTCTTTAAGCATCTCTTCAGCTAGTCTGTTTAGTTTTGCTTCTGTGTTATGATTAACAAATCCGTTAGCAATAAAAGAGTGACAAGAGCTATTAACTTTAACAGAATAAACTACTTCCTTTTCTTTCAATTGTTTTGCTTCCTTTACTTTATCAAAAAAGAATTTATGTTTCAACAACCAGTTAACTAAACTTAAATCGGAAAATGTTAAGATTTTACTTAACTTATCCTTGTTTTTAATTAAATTATTATAACGATCAAAATTATTTTTCTTAATAAAAGATAGTGGATAATTTTTACGTAGGTAAGAGTTCAAATAAGGGATATGATCCACTTTACTCATTCTTTTTTTGTTAAGGTCATTTACTTCAGAAAGAATTGCTCTTTTTCTTTTAGAGTAAAACCCGATCTCTACTTTAAATAAATTAACATTATTTGTACCTGGAATATAAATTCTAAAACAGTTGTTTCTTTTATCACAAGCAGGCATGGTTGTAATAATTCCGAAGTTTAGAAGAACTGTTTTTAACTGTTGAATTAGTTTTTCGCTTTTTGAATCATATGATAATTGAATTGATTTACCACCATGCCGTTTGTCTTTAACTAAAATTACTGATCCATCACCTTCAAATAAAGAAGACAAGAAAGATTTTATTATATCTTTTCTTGATTTTAAAATAATAAAGGGAATCTCTTTTTTATCTGATCTTGCTTCCTTGAAACCTAAATTCTCTAAGAATCTGACTACCCTTTGATGATATATTTCAAATTCTTTACAATCTCCTTTGATATCTCTTTCATATAATGTTATTCCTGGAAAATTGGTCAAGACTGCTTCCTTAACTTTATTATAAAATTCAAGATCTTTGTTGTTAAAGATTATTTTTTTCTGGTGAAAACTCCCTTCTGCTACTAAAGCACCCAAAAG
Organism: uncultured Methanosarcinales archaeon; assembly: GCA_964344755.1. Lineage (GTDB taxonomy): Archaea > Nanobdellota > Nanobdellia > Woesearchaeales > GW2011-AR9 > CAYFOH01. Next base: position 29,376 of record CAYFOH010000008.1, on the reverse strand, counting down.
AAAAGCTAACCGCTTATTCATATCTTTGGGTAAAGAAATTTTCTTTTCCCTTTTATTATTCTTAGGATAAAAAGAAAGTAAAGAAGGGTTGAGTTTACTAAACAAAGAGGATTCCCTAGATAATAAAACATAATCCTCCTTGGTAATATCGCAAATCTTCTTCCAGCGTAAACAGGGCATACCAAATTGATTCTTGCCCCAACATAAAAGAGGATGATTAAAGCTCCCTTTAATAAAATATCCTTGTGATGTAGTTACCTTAAATATGTCGTGCTTTCCAGAATTGAAAAATCTTGTTGCTTTCTTTTTTAAGCCTAAATAATTCATCACCTGTAGATTGACTTTTGCTTCTTTTTTAGTAGAAATTTCACCAATAGGAACCATCCCTTTATCTGTTAGAAGAAGAGTTTCTTTTGTCACACAATATCTATAAGCTGCCGCAGCATCACCGTCAATAGATCCGAAGTTCCCTTGACCTTTGATTAAGGGATAACGTAAGGAGAAATCCTGAGCCATTCTTACCAAGGCATCATAAACGGAAGAATCGCCATGTGGGTGATAAGCTCCAAGGACTTGCCCCACAATCCTAGCACATTTCTTGAATGATTTGTTGTGAAATAAGCCAATGTTGTACATAGCATAAAGAATTCTTCGATGAACTGGTTTCAGGCCGTCCCTCACATCTGGAATCGCTCTTCCAACTATTACAGACATAGCGTAGTTCATATACGCTTTTTTCATCTCTTCCTCGATTACACGAGAAACAATCTGATCGTTAGTTTGGGGGCTAGCTTCATCCATTTTTAATTAAGATTTTTAAAAGAGTTATCGTCGCTAAATAACTAAAATCTAGAGAATTTGTTGCTTTATAAAGATTGTGGTAAGAGAAAGGGGTTGTTTTTAATTTATGTTTAATTTTCCTTCTTTCTTTTCTAAGTAGCCTATTTACTTCTTTTGTAGATATTTCTAAAGGATATCTTCTTTCAAATTCTTGCAAATAGTTCTGACGTAAATTGTAAGTATTAGCATTCTTAGCATAAGCACTCCAACCTTCAATGAAGTCGTAAGCCCTATCATAGTTTATTAGACCTTTTTCAAAAAGTGAATAGGTTTGGTTTAATTTACGCTGAAATTTACGTAAGTTTTTTCCTTTAAGAAGGCGGTAGCTTGGAAAAATTCTCATCCCAAGAAACTCTATTCCTTGGTTATAATAGATAATTTTAGATTTTAGTGGATGTAGTTCCAGTTGTAAAGCTAATTTAAGATATGAGTCAATTTTCTTCATATAATTTTCTAATAGTTTAGGAGAAAAGTGAATGATGGCAAAATCGTCTACATAACGAAGATAATATTTTGCCTTGAGTTCATGTTTAACAAACCAATCTAATCCATTAAGATAAACATTAGCAAAAAACTGGGAGGTTAAATTACCTAGAGGCATGCCTTTTGTCTCCCCGTAATTTCTTAAAATAGCCTTAATCAACCACAAAACTTGGCTATCAGATATTTTTTTCTTTATAATTTTTAGTAAAATTTCATGGTCAACATTTTCAAAATATTTCTTAATATCAGCTTTCATGACAAAGATTTTTTTAGTATTATTATTAGAAACTTTCTTACAAAAACGAGAAAAACGTTTAATTGATTTGAAAGTTCCTTTACCTTTTTGGTTAGCAAAAGAATCATAAATAAAGCTTTTTTCAAAGAAGGGACCAACAACATTACACAAAGCATGATGAACTATTCTATCTCTAAATGCAGACTTGTTAATTCTTCTTGTTTGGGGATCTCTCAGAATGAACGTTTGTAAGGGTTTGGGTTTGTAAGTATGAAAAAGAAGCTCTGTTCTTAAACTAAGAAAATTTTCTTTTAAGTTATTCTCAAAATTAACAACATATTTTTTCAGCGTCTTGCCTTTGCGGGCTTTTTTGTAGGCTCGATAAATATTTTCATAAGAGCAAATTTTTTTGTATAAACACATATAGAATATATTTGTGAAATTATACTATTAAAGGATATAGAATGTTAAGAAAATAAAAGCCTTGCAAAGTATCACTTGGGTTATTCGCAAGAAAGCCGTGTTGTTATTAATGTTGTAATTACCATTTGCGTTTGAATTGTTGTTTAGATTATTAACAAACACAGACCACCCCAGTAGCTCTTTCACTGCTACACTAAAAGTGCCTAAGTCTTCACCACTTCACGTTTGTCGTGGTTGTGTTAGCAGAAACATTCTGCAGGTTTTATGACCTCATAAAGAGGGCCTTAGTGAAAAAGCGTGTAGCCCAAGCCTTTTACTATCCAAAAAATGGAAATGCAAGGCAACACTAAACAAAATGAAATGTTATTAAATATTTTCTAAGAACTTATGAATAGTAAAAAACAACGCGCGCCTCCGGCGCTTGAAAAAAAGATTTTTTATTCAGATAGTCCGCCTCTGGCGGTTTTATCTTGGGCTACTGAAACCCGCAAGAAAGCAGTGTTGCTATTAAAGTTGTAACAACCATTAGCGCTCGAATAGCCGTTCAGATTATAAACAAACACAGACCTTAACTGGTCTTCCTGGACGCCTGATCTCAACCAAAAGCCCATTCCCTTATCTTTTCCATACTTCTCCTTAAGTAAAGCAAAAACAAGGTCAGAATATTCTTCTAGCAACCGCTCATCGCCTTCAACAGCAGCTAGCCAAGCAGGGTGCTTAATTACTTCGTCTTTAGTTAATAATTGATTATAAACTGCTTCATTCCTATCTAACTCAACTCCTGCAATCTCGTCGTAATCTATTCGAACAAATGGTTCATTAAAATCGGCTTCCAATCCTAACAAATCACTACTAATTGGAATTATTTTAAACTTAGTACTACCTTCCTTATAAGCTACAGCAGTACAAGTGTCCAAATAAGTATTAAATAGCTTTTCCTTATCTTCAGAAGTAAAATAACTTTCTAATCTAGCTGCCAAAGTTTCACGGAAAGTTAAAGGTCTTGCTTCACAATCATATTCAGGCTGGACAGAGTTTTCGTCTTCAGCACAAACTTCTCGTAAATTAGCCAAAGCCTGATCATAAAGTCTAGGTTCAACAATCTCTTTCTTAAGAGGACGCAAAGTACTTTGAAAATGCTCCCAACTGTAAGCCAACTCCCGAAAAGGAAGATCCTCATCGGCTCGACAATAACCAAGAACAGTGTCTTTGAAAGGAGGGTAAGACAAAATACCATCAGGCTGACCACGTAACAAACCAAAAACAGAAGCATAGTCACCACTAGCTAAATCCCCTCTCAAAGTTTCCAATAAAGTAAAATAAGACATATTCAACCCAGAAACAATCGTTTTTATAAAACTTTTCAGCCAAAACTAGACTTTAGAAATTGCATCGCCTATTTCACTTTTAGCGACTTTTTCTTTCTTTTCCAAATCAATCAATCTTTCCACTTCTTCGACTTCTCTTTCCGTAGCTTCTGCTTCATCCAAAACTTCCTTAGGTACTTGCTTAAGAAAAGCTTGTTTAGCCTCTTCGCTTGGTAAGTCAAAATAATTAAAGAACTTTTTAGTCAACTTTACCTTATATGTTCTTCCAAATTTCTCTTTAGCAATAAAACCCTGTTCAACCAAATTAGCCATATGGTCATAAGCGCTTGGACCCCTTAATTTAACAACCTCAGATTGCACTATAGGATATTTCCAGGCAACTACAGCTAAAGTTTCCATTAAAGGCCGTTCTAATTCAGTTGAATGAACTAAAGAACTAACTAAAGGTACATATTCATCTTTAACTGTTAACTTCCAGCCATTCTCCTTTTCTACTAATTGCAAAGACCGATCTAAATCAGTATACTCTTTAACTAACTCCTGTAAGATTTCTCCTACTTTCTTCTCGTCCAAAGAACACAAAGCAGCAATACGTTCTACTGAAATCTCTTTTCCTACAGCAAAAAGTATTGCTTCTACTCTTTTTTTATCCATTTTGTAAAGGTTCTTCTTTGATATAATAAATGTTATCTTTTAAATCAATCTTACCTTCATCAATTAACTTATCTAAGAAATCCTCCAATTGATCTTGACCTATTCCGGTTAATTTACTTAATTGTTCGCCAGTTAAATCACCTTTTTTAAGCAAAACAGTGATATAGTTTTTTAATAAGTCACTAAAACTTTTTCTAAAAAAGTCCCTTTCCATTTTCATTTGTTTAGCAACCATGTCAACCTGATGAAGCTTAGCCTGTAAATCGTTCAAGAAAACAGACATTTTGGTATTGTCAAAAGGAAAACCCTGAGGTTCAATTATCTCAATCATTGAAGGCATATATTCAAAACAGAAACTTATCAAATCTTCACTATTTTTTGCTTCAATCTCAACTTCAGCAAAGGTTGACCAGTAATCGGATTCTTTTTGTTCTTTAGCTTCGGCCAAGTCTACATTTTTAGGGGAGTAACGTTCATCTTGATTAAGGTTTTCAATATAATTTCCCAAAGCTTTTTCCACGTGTTCCTTAGGTTTACCTAAAACCTCAATTACGGCTCTAAAAATGATTGGTTGTTCCATACTGTCTAGGAATTTTCAAGGTTTTTTAAGTGTTTCTCCTTATCAAAACTACAATTGTCAAAGCTAAGGAGAGGATTAGAAAATAAGCAGTAGACCGAGCTGCCCTCTTAGAACTGGATTCATATATCACTATTTGGGGTTTACTTGTAGTTCTTTTATTTAAAGGAGACTCTTTTTTCTCATTAGCTACAAAAGTGTCAACTGGTTCCTCGAGCTTCTGGATCTCTTCCTTTACCAAAATCTCTGTTGTAATCTCTTTGGTAGTTTTTTGTTCATCCTTAAGCATCTTTGTCTTTATTTTATATTCTCCTTCAGCTAAATCAGAGTCTGTAAATAGAGTCAATTCAACTGTTTTTTCTTCGTTTTCTTTAACTTTTATGTTCACCATGTTGTGATCTCTTTCTAATTTATTTTCATCACAAGAATAACACTTATTGCCTCTGTATAAATAAGACCAAAGGCGATAGATATGTTTTTCGTCTTCAACTGGCAATTGTAATTTCAAAGTAACTGGTTCACCTGATGTTACCATCTTATCAGATTCTAAGAGTTCCCATCCTTTTTTTACTTTTTTTTCTTCTTGGCAAAATTCTTTATTTGCACCTTCAATCTTGAAAGGTAATTCTGACCTCAATCCAAATGCCTCTAAAACAACCTTAGCTTCTTTTTCATCACTCTCACAATCAGGTTCCAATTGAAGAGGTAAAGTTAAATTATAATTTTGATAGTTTTCGTAAATATTCAATTTAGTAGTTTTACTTATTTTCTCACCATCACTTTCAGCCCACAGTTCTGCCGTATAACGACTTTCTTTTCCTTTGTAAATGTTAGTTTTTACTCTTAACTGGTCACCCCAAGCAGCTTGGTCATCTTGACCAAGATAAATTTTGTCAACATTAAGGTAAGACTCTTCTTTCTCATAATTAGGATTAATCACAAAAAGTTTAGTGATAACATTGTTATCCTTATCCAAATCCTTACAATTTAAATCATCTAACCAAAATTCCAAAATATAAGTTCCTTCTGGCAAATTGGGAGAATAATCTTTTTTGTTAGAATTTGTTATCTGTTTGGACGTCCATGGTTTATATTCCTTAATAACTTCATTAAAGATATTTTTTAGTTCGCCCGACACAGTTACATTCTGCTTGCCACCATAATTACGTTCAACAACCAAAGAAAAGGAGAACTCTTCACTTTTACTAATTGGTTCCTCCAAGTCCACATCCAGACCCCAATCACAGCTTTCTTCGTAAATGTTTTCTTGACCAGGAGTAGGTTTTGTTTTATACCAAACACCATCTACTTTACTCCAACTTGTACCTTCTTCTGTTCCCGAAAAGCTTACTCTATCCAATAATTCGTGTTCAGACAATGGATAACCATCATAAAGTCGAACTTCGTCTTTAATTCGACTTAAATCAAAATCGCTGTCACTGTTACGATAAACAATAGTATAACAATAGCTACAAAGCTCTAACTTGTCTGTATTGACATCTGTAACATAAAGTTCGTGGTCATCCTTAGAATCATATAAAACAAAATCTCCTAAAAATACAGTATCTTCCCCATTGTTGTACAATTCCACCCACTCACCACCAGGCCTCTGGGCATTATCCTTTCCTTCAGGGTCAGCCAGAACTTCACTTATTTCTATTTCTGCAACTGCAAAATTTATAACAATAAAAAAAATTAACAAGTAAGGCCATTTCATTTTAAGAATGACTAAAGACCTCAATTAAATAATTTACTATTCTGGAATACTAAACAATCTTTTTAAAGCTGATGAGGCTCTTTACTTAAAAATGGGTTGGTTGTTTGGTAAAAAAAAGAAGCTTGTTCCAAAGGTTCCACTACCGGCAGGTAAGATTGTTGATGAAAAAGAATTAAGGTTTCCTTCTGATAGTAGTTCAAAATTGGTTATCGAGCCAGACAAACTTAAGAAAGCGGCTGGAATAATCCAATCAACTGAATCAAAACCTCCAGAAATCCCACCTTTACCAAAACCAATGGTTTCCCCCATGCCTAAACCCGTTCCCTTTACACCTAAACCTTTACCAAGAAAACCGATAACGGAAGCTCCTCCTCTTAAACCAGTCATGGAAGAAGACACCTTGTTTGTTAAAATTAACGCGTATAAAGGTCTTCTACAAGAGATATCAAATCTTAAAGAAAATATTCACCAATTAAATAAAATCCATTCAAAATTAGAAAAATCAGAGTTAATGGAAGGCAAAGACCTTAACATCCTTAATTCCGATTTGAAGACAATACATGATCGTCTTCAAAAAGTTGACAAAACCATCTTTCAGGGGGGATAAAAAATGAACCAAATGCCTATTTTCGTAAGAGTAGAAGAATATAATGACGTATTAAGCTTAGTTAAAACTATTAAAAACAAATTAGAAGATGCTAAGCTAACTCTCCAAAAGATTCACGATCTTAAAAATGAAGAAGATCATCAACTGGAGCTGTGGAGAAGTACTTTAGCAGAAATAGAAGGAAAGGTTAGTTTTATCGATCGTTCGCTTAATGAACCTGAACAATTCTAAAAATGGCCAAAAAGAAGACAAAAAAAACTAAAAGTAAGAGTAAACCTAAGAAAAAATCTGAAAAACCTAGGAAAAAGCAACCAACCTATATGGTAAGAGTTAATGATCCTATTAATTTAAGAAAAGAAGTCTTAGAAAGTTTAAAAGAAACGATTATTTTCATGCAAAACAATGAAAACTTTAGAAGAATTCAACAGGAAAGGAAATATCTTTTAGATCACTTCAAAATGGAAGTCAAAGAATTGAACAACTTAATCAGTACACAATTAAAAAAACACTTTCCTAAAGGGGCCTTAGACATTGCAAAAAAAAGAAAAGTCGTTGTTATGTCCCATCAAGAAATTCCCGTACAACCTATGGCTACTTCTGTTACACCTCCTGCAATAGAGAAACCTGTTGAAGTAAAAAGAGCACCATCAGAACTTGACGAGTTAGAAGCTCAACTAAGAAATATCGAAATGGAACTTAAAAAAGTTAGTTAACTTTATATATTATTTCTTTAATTTTTATTTTTGAAGTGGGTGTGCTGGAGTGGTCAAACAGGATGGGCTCAAGTTGCTTGAGTGATGAGCTGAAAAGGCAATGACTAACTTTGTATAAGATATCCATTGGCTTAGTGCCTACGCAGGTTCGAGTCCTGCCACCCACATCTTTAATAAAAAAGAACAAATTTTCGGTTTAGTTATGTAACCCAATTAACATATACTTTTTTAAAGTTTATTGATCTTCCTCTGCTATGATTGAAGTTTGTACTATTGGTGGATTCTCAGAAGTTGGTAGAAATTCTACAGCAATTAAAGTCGATGACGAAGTTATTATCCTTGATATGGGATTACATATGGAAAATTATATCCATTATACTGATGATCGCGAAGACATCAGAACTGTTACCTATAAAGAGTTGCTTAGAGTTAATGCAGTTCCTAATTACAACTTAATCAAAGATTGGAAAAATCAAGTTAAAGCCATAGTTCCTTCTCATGGCCATCTGGACCACATTGGAGCTATCCCTTTCTCTGCTAGCCTCTTTCCTAAAACCCAAATAGTTTGCACACCATATACCGCAGAAATCTTAAAAAGTATCTTTCGAGATGAACGGATCAATCTACCTAATAAATTAGTAAGTTTAAACCTCAATTCAATGTATAAAATTTCCGAAAAGATTACAGTAGAATTAGTTAACGTCACACACTCCATACCCCAATCATCAATAGTAGTCTTACATACTCCTTACGGGAAAGTCGTCTATGCTAATGATTATAAGTTCGACTTACAGCCAACACTTGGAAAAAAACCTAATTTCAAACGTCTTGAACAGATCGGAAAAGAAAAGCCATCTCTGTTAGTTATAGAATCTCTATATGCTAGTGAACACAAAAAAACCCCCTCCGAGTCAGTGGCCAAACAAATGCTTAAGGATGTAATGTTAGGCGTTAAAAGCGAAGGTAAATTAATGGTAGTTACCACCTTTTCATCCCACTTAGCAAGATTGAAAAGCATTATTGAATTAGGGAAGAGACTGAATAGAAAAATTGTGTTTCTAGGGCGGTCTCTAAGCAAATATGTAAACGCGGGAGAAAAAATAAATTTAATCGATTTTAAATCCAGTGTGAAACTTGTAAGACACAGAGATCAGATGGAAAGAGTTCTCAGATCAATTAATAAAAACAATAGAGGAAAATATCTTTTAGTCGTTACCGGACACCAAGGAGAACCAAAAGCAGTTCTTTCTAGAATGGTTAAAGGACAACTGCCTTCTGTTTTTGAACAGGGAGATTTAGTTATATTTAGTTGTGAGATTATACCTGTAGAAACAAACGAAATGAATCGGGAAAAACTAGAACGTGACTTAAGGGCAAAAGGTGTAAGGATTTTTAATCATATTCATGTCTCCGGACACGCTTCAAGAGAAGATCACAGAGATTTTATTGAACTAGTTAAGCCCAAACATATAATTCCTTCCCATGCTGGTTATGAAAAAGCCCACCATTTAGCAGATCTGGCTGAAGAGATGGGTTACAAAAAAGACAAAACAGTGCATCTAATGGAAGATGGAAAAAGGTTGGTGTTAGATTAGATCACCATAATTTTTATAAATAGATTGGTACCTTGATTTCTTATGAAACTTGTTTTGGCAGAACCTAAGTATTTTAAAGACAGTATTTCTATTATTTCTGAGTTAGTTAGCGAAGTTAAATTTATAGCTAACAAAGATGGTTTAGAACTAGTAGCCATGGACCCGGCAAATGTAGCTATGGTTGTTTTTAGGTTGTTAAGTAGTTGTTTTACCCAATATGACATAAAAGAAAAGGAAGAAGTGGCTATTAATTTGAACAGCCTTAAACAAATTCTTAGAAGAGCCAAAAGTGAAGATCTACTAAGTTTGGAAACCACCGAAGACAGTAAATTAAAAATCCAACTTAAAAGTAACACTACACGGTCTTTTTCTATTCCTACTTTAGAATTAGAAGAACAAGAACAAAAGGTTCCTGATCTCAAATTTCCAGTTAAAATTGAAACTACTTCCAATGTTTTAACAGAAGCCATCGAAGATGTTTCTGTTGTTGCTGAATCAGTGACATTCTTAGGAAGCCAAGAAAAATTGTTGGTTAAAGCAGAAGGAGATTTATCTAAAGCCTTAATTGAAATTAAACAAGACGAACAGACGCTAATTAAAGTTGAAACCGAAGAAAAAGCCAAAGCTAAGTATTCTTTAGAATATCTTAAAAAAATGATTAATGGTGCTAAACTAAGTGATAAAGTTGAGCTGTCTTTTAACACAGATTACCCGTTAAAATTGGAATATAAAGTTTTAGATAGGCTGTTGTTAAGTTTTATTCTTGCTCCAAGGGTGGATAATGATTAAGGTTTTGAGTATTTAAGAACCGATATTTATTTATTTATTTATTTATTTATTTATAGGGGAGATGAAGTTAAATCTCCTCAAAAGAAAGCTTTCTATTTTTAACTCAAAGCAAAGTTTTAGTCTAGAGGATGTCAAAGAGATGTACAAGCAAATCAAATATCATTTAGCTGCATTACAAGCAGAAGGAGTGACTGACATATCTTACCTTGACGAAACACCAGAGATTAGAAAGTTTATAGAAAAGATTAGTTTACATTCTTTTGAAGTTTATGATTCAGACAAAAAGTTAGCAGCTAAATACAGTGCCATTTATGAGAAACTTAAAGACTTATTAGAAAAATTTGGAGTCTAGTCAATGTTTAGCTAAAAAACCCTTTTTCTTAGCTCCTCTTATTGACCAGTAGAACATCAGATAACATAAAACAAAGTAAACTAAAGACAAACCCAACGCCCAAAAGAAGTACCAAGCTGAAAAAGAACTTTGATAAGACAAGCGGTAACCTTCAAAAACATACATTAAGGGTGTAAGGTGAGCAATTTTCTGCAAAATTAAGGGTAAACTTGATAATGGATAATAAACTGCAGAAATCGGCTGAACTAAATAAGACACACCCCAAGCAAAAATTTGTACTCTCATGCCAAATCTAAAAATAAGTCCAGCGATCATTAATCCTAAAGACCAACCAAATAAGATTAAAGGGATTACAAATAGTAAAGAAGATAGTCCTCCTTGAAATATATTGAAATGGTATGCTACCAAACCAATCAAAAAAATTAGGGTAAAACTTATAGAAGCTCTAGCCAAGCCAATGATCCCCACTGAAGCAAAAATTTCCGATTCTTTAATAGGAGTTATAAAACTATTGGCTACATTTCCACTCCAGAAATCTTCTAAAATAAAAACAGCAATGTCCTGTTGAACTCTTTCTAACATGATCCATAACATTAAACCGCCCAGTAAAAAAATAAAAACATCTGGAAAGTTTGCTACCTCTCCAATGTAAGCGGTAGTAAAACCAAACACCACCATGGCAATGATTGGCCAATAAAAAACGTCAAAAAAACGTTCTAAACTATTCAAAGAGATGAACCAATACTTCAGCAAAAGAGCTTGGATTCTATAAACTTTCATCCTTGGCTCCTCGCTATTTTAATGAAAACCTCATCTAAAGTGGGTCTTTTAATATGAAAGTCTCTAATTTCAAAACCTTCTGTTATTAATGTATGAATTATCTTGTGGATATCCCGCTTATTACTAAATTTTATGATAGCTTTATTTTTACTAAAATTTAATAAATTAAACTGTTTAATTATTCTACTATAATTCTTTGGTTTGGAAAAAAATTCAACCTCTAGAGTATCTTGCCTAATCAATTTTTTAAGTCCTTGAGGAGTATCAATTTTTAAGATCTCACCTTTATTCATAAAGATGACCCTATCACATAATTGTTCTACTTCTGACATTATGTGAGACGTAAAAATTACTGTTGTATCAAAATTCTTAATCTCCTTACGAACAGAATCAGCAACATCTGGATCCAAGCCAGCCGTAGCTTCGTCCAAAAAAAGAAGTTTTGGGGAATTGATCAAACTCTTACAAAGATTTACTCTTGTTTTCTGACCCGAAGATAAATCATAAACTCTTCTCCCTCTGACTTCATAGATACCAAATTGTTTTAGAAGTTTGTTTATTACTTCCTTAGGATCCTTGACATTGTAAATTTTAGCATAAACTTTCAGGTTCTGTTCTATTGACAAAATACCATTTAAAGAATTATAAGCCGTTGCAGCATTAATCTTGTTTTGAGTTTCTTCACAATGACTTTTCCCAAAGAATTTTATTTCTCCCGAATCTGCCGTAAGTATCCCCGTGAGAATATTTAAGGTAGTTGTTTTTCCTGCACCATTAGGACCCAAGAAACCTAAGATTTCCCCTTTCCTAACCTTAAACGAAATACCATTCAAAGCATTTACAATAGTTCCTTTTGTTTTGTAAGTCTTTCTAAGATCTAAAACTTCTAGAGGAAAATCCATGAATTATGCTATCTTTTGTTGTTTAAATAGTTTTCTTTGTGCCAAACCTCACCCATAAAATTCTCTTAATGTCTCAACAATCGTCTTATGAGTACAAATTTTCCAGCCCTTTTCCTTTGCATATTTTTTCAGCCTCTTGTCTGGGTTTAAAGCAATAGGATTTCCAACAAGTTCCAACATATCCACATCTTGTAAGGTGTCTCCTAAAGCAATTGATTCACTTAAATCAATATCCCTCTCCAAAGCATAATCCTTAACAACTCTTGCTTTACCTTCACGTAAATGTAATTTAGATACTAACTCCCCCGTATAAACTCCTTCCATAACACCACATCTTGTTCCAAACCCACAATCAATCCCAAAATCTTTAGCCACTTCAGAAATTATTTCTTGAGGAGCTGCTGAAACTAATACTGATTCTAAACCTGCTTCTTTAGCTTCTTCCATGATTTCATAAGAACTAGAATAAACAAATCCTTTAGCAGCCTGACAAGAAAACCTGGCTATATCCTTCACCTCAGTTTGATCCTTACCTTGTAAACTTTCAGCAAGACGTCCAGCATAAGCCCTAATCATCCCTTCGTACTCGATAAATCCCATTTTATAATCATAAATCAAGTTTATTTGATTCCAAATATCCCTTGGACTTATTACGCCACCTTGAAACAAGCAGGCTAAAAAAGCTGGGTAAGAAAGACCTTTACTAAGTGTTCCATCATTATCTGAAAAAAGTGCTCTTTTCACAAAAAAACTTCAAAATTTTTCTTTATAAGGGTTCTGCAACAAAGATATCACTACCAAGAGGTAAACATTTATAAAAGAAATCTCTTCCAAATTAAAAATGAATTGCTTACTATTAAGATATGGAGAAATTGCACTAAAAAGTAAATCTACAAGAATTAGGTTAGAAAATCTTTACGTCAATGCCATCAAAGAAGCTTTAGCTAGAAATAAAGTAGAAATTACCGCAATTAAAAATTTAGGCGGTAGGTTTGTTATTAAATGTAAAGATCCTTCCAGTTTAATTCAAATTGTTACTAAAGTTCCAGGAGTACAAAGTGTTTCTCCTGCAACTTCTTTTAACTTCTCTTCAACAGAGGCTTTACTCCAAAAAGCAAAAAAAGTCTGTGAACCTTTGGTTAAAAATAAAATATTCTGTATTAAGGTTAAAAGAGTTGGTAAACATAATTTCACTTCCATGGAATTAGCAAAAGAATTAGGAAGTCAAGTCTATAAATACAGTAGAGGGGTCAAATTAACTAATCCCGAAATAGAGATAAACCTAGAAGTTAGAGATCAAGAAGCATTCGTTTATAGTACAACACATGAAGCAGTAGGGGGCTTACCAACTCAAAAAAATGATAAAGCCCTTTGCTTATTTTCTGGCGGCATAGACAGTCCTGTAGCTGCTTTGCAAATGCTTAAAAGAGGTTGTGCAGTTGACTTTTTACATATTAACTTTTTAGGAGAGAAATCTTTCCAACAAGTAGCCCAAATTTATAACTTTTTAATTCACAACTATGCTTTTAATTATAAACCAACTTTTTATTTAATTGATGGAAGAAAGTTAGTAAAAAAAATTCAAGAAAAGGTACCAGATAGCCTGAAACAAATAGCCGTAAAAATTATTTTTTACAGGATAGCAGAAGAAATAGCTAAGCAAGAAAAACATTTAGCTTTAATTACAGGGGAAGCTCTTTCACAAAAATCTAGTCAAACCCTTAAAAGTTTAGCCTTAATAAACACCCAAACTGTCTTACCAGTATTAAGGCCCTTGTTAGGAATGAACAAGATTGAGATAGTAGAAAGAGCTAGAAGTATAGGAACCTTAACAAGCTCAGAAAAAGTTAAAGAATTTTGTAATTTATCTCTTGGGAAAGTTGCAACCGCACCCAAAACAAAAGACCTAGAAAAAATACCCTCCTTCGATCAAGAGATTCTAGAAGCGGTTAATAATGTCAAAAAATACGTGGAAAAGATTGAAATAAGAGACGTTGATTCAGAAATCCCTTCTTTAAATAATTTAATAAAAGTTGATATTAGAAATCGTTCATTACAAGAAAAGGAACCGCTTCCTGTTGAATTAAGCCTGCCCTATCCTGATGTGTTTGAATATGATTTTGATAAAAATAAAAAATATTTAATTATTTGTGATTTTGGTGTTAAAAGCGAAGATGTTGCTCATGAACTAAGAAAAAAAGGAATTAGATCAGCAGGTGTAACTGTTAAGAACTATTTGAGGTATTTCAAATGACTATTAACTATTCTATAACTTTTGACTACAGCCCAGAAGACACTAGAATCAAAGCAATTCTTACCATAGCCAGTAAAGAAGAAGCATATAGGTTAGAGTTTTTCAAATATTTTGATAAAGTAAGAGTTGGACATGCAAAAATAAAAAATGACAAGCATGGAACAACAACTGTCTGGTCACCCCAAAAAAGAAAAACAACCAAAGTTAACAAAGATTTAGAAAAACTCCTGACCTGGGGAGAAGAGAAATGTGTTAAAAAATTTAAATATATCCCTCATAACCTACCTGATGAATATCATCCAATTATAGAAGAATTTTCTTATTTTTCAAACTAACTTCTTAAACCATACCCTATTTTAAACAGCCACATACATATAACAAAAAAGACAGTAGCCAAGGCAAGAACCAAAAAAGCAGAAAATCCTAATGAAACATCTCCAACCCCTAAAAAACCATAACGAAAACCGTCAACCATGTACAAGATAGGATTAAACAAAGCCACCTTCTGCCAAATGCCGGGCAACATCTCTATTGAATAAAAAACTCCCCCTAAGTACGTTAAAGGAGTAATTAAGAAAACAGCAAAAACATTCATTTTATCAAAGCTAGTAGCCCACAAAGCAGTTATTATTCCTGCAAACGCGAATATCAGGGCAACAAAAAACAAAAAGTAAACAATAACCCAAAAATGGACAATCTTTAGTGAAGTGAAAAGTATACCAACTAATAAAATACCTGTCCCTACTAAAAAACCTCTCAAAACTGCCGCAACTGTTAAACCTGCAATTATTTCCCAGTAAGCTAGGGGCGCCACTAACACTTCTTGTATATTTTTTTGAAATTTAGAGATGTATAAACTGCTAGACGTGTTTGTATAAGCACTCATTAAAACACCCATCATCAACAAACCAGGTAAAATAAACTCCAAATAGCTTACTCCTGCTATTGAACCAATTCTCTCTTCAAGAGAATAACCAAATATTAGTATGAATAATACCGAAGTAATGATTGGTGGGACTAATGTTTGAGACCAAACCCGCATAAAACGAGATACTTCTCTTCTAGTTAAAGAAATTAATCCAATAAATTTATTTGTCATTTTTGGTTAATTGAATAAATATCTCCTCCAACTTATTTTTGTGGGTCTCTATTTTTTTAATTGGTAATTTTATTCTTGCCAAAACTATCAAAAATTCTTCCCATGTGGCTTCGGATGTAAGAGACAGCGATAATTTTTTACCTTTAAGAGATGGTCTATAATCCATTAATGAAGAAGGTATTTTTTTGATCTCATCACTTAAATACAAAGTTACTCTCTCTTCTTCAAACAAACCCATCAAGTTTTCTTGATAATCTAACTTAATAATCTTACCTTGATTAATAATAGCAATTCGCTCACACAACTGTTCAGCTTCCTCAATATAATGGGTAGTTAAAAGAATAGTTACACCTTCTTTGTTTAACTTTTTCATATAACTCCAAATTGCCTTCCTAGTTTCCACATCAACACCAGCTGTAGGCTCATCTAAAATTAAAATTTTAGGTTGGTGGATTAAAGCTCTAGCTATCATCAATTTTCTTTTCATACCCCCAGATAAAGTTAAGGCTTTAGAATTCCTTTTACCCCATAAGTTCAATTCCTGTAAAATTTTCTTAATCCTAGGTTCTCTTTGTTTGTTAGGTATTCCAAAATATCCCGCACTGAAAAAAAGAATATTATAAACTTTCTCAAAAGCATCAAAATTAAATTCTTGAGGTACTAAACCTATTAAAGATCTTGCTTCCTTATAATCTTTAATTACATCTTTTCCAAATAACTCAATTTTTCCACTGGTCATATTAGTTAATCCCGTTAAAATATTAATTGTAGTAGTTTTCCCAGCTCCATTTGGCCCAAGTAAAGCAAAGAATTCTCCCCCTCTAACAGACAAGCTTATATCCTTAAGAGCTTCAGTCCTAGGGTATTTCTTTACTAAGTTGTTTATACTTATAGCTTCAACCATTTTAAAAAAAAGAAAAGGATAAAGTTATAAAACTTGTGTACGCTAGTGGATTTAATAAAATTTATATATTAACTCAAACTCGGCCTCTACTATGAAAACTAAAAAGACATTAATGATGGTATCTTTTCTATTAACTGTTCTTTTCCTAATTAGTGCTTGCTCATCACAAACAGCTAATGTTCCTGTTAAAGAGCCAGTAGCACAAGTTGAAGAACAAATTGAAGAGATCGAACAAGAAGTTGTGGCTGAACCAAACATTGTAGAAGTTAAAACTGAGGGTTTTACTTTTAGTCCAAGTGAAGTTACAATTAAAGCAGGAGATAAAGTAAGATTCATCACAGGTGCTGCTCATAACTCTGTTGAAGTTACTCAAGAAACATGGGAAAAGAACATGGCACGTGAGAAACCAAATGGATTTAAAGTTGGATTCGGGAAAACTGAAGAAGTTGCTTTTGATCAGCCAGGAACCTATTACTATATTTGTCAACCCCACATTGGTTTAAAGATGAAGGGAAAAGTAATAGTAAATTAAATAACTTTTAAATATTTCTTTTTATTTTTATACTAAAGGTGATAAAAAATGTACTTAAAAAAACATGTAACAAAATACGCAGATAGTTTATATTCCATTGTTAGGATACTTGTTGGTCTTCTTTTTTTACAACATGGAGCACAGAAACTGTTTGGAGTTCTTGGTGGAAGTTCAGTTGAATTAATTAGCCTGATGGGTTTAGCAGGAGTCATTGAATTTTTTGGTGGTTTAGCAATTGCTTTAGGTTTTTTTACAAGATTAGCAGCTCTAATTTCTGGTTTAGAGATGGTAGTTGCTTATTTTATGTTCCATGCTTCAAAAAGCCTGATTCCTATAAACAATGGAGGGGAACTTGCTGCCTTGTTCCTATTAACTTTTGTACTCTTTTTAGTTTACGGTGCAGGAAAGTGGAGCTTAGAAAAAAACCTGTTAAAAAAGGAACTTTTTTAATTTTTTTTTATTTATAATAAAAACCATGGAAAACAAAAAAATAGGAATTGTTATCTTGACGATTAGTGTACTCTTATTGCTTGTATTTGTAGTCCTTATTAATTCATTAAATCAAGAGGCAGAGGCTTTAGGTTGTTTTGAAAAAACAGGTTGTAAAAGTATTGAGACTTCTCTTTCTATCGTTCATTTTGCTTTCGGTGCATTTGGTTTTCTTTTCTCTTTAGGCTTTTACCTTATCTTTTTTAGTAAAGGTGATAAAGCCATTATTAAAAGATTAGAAGAAGATACCAAAAAAAGATTAGGAGAAGAAAAGTTTTCTATTCTTCTGCAAGGATTAAATCCATTTGAACAGAGAGTAATTAAAGCTGTAAGGGAACAGCCAGGAGTTACACAAAATACCTTAAGATTGAGGACAAACACGTCTAAGGCTAAATTAAGTCAGATCTTAAAAGATCTTGAAAAGAAAAACTTAATTAAAAGAGAGAAAGAAAGAAAAACTTTAGCAATTTACTTAACCCACGATTACAGCTAATGAACGTTAATTCGAGATTATTTTAGTGATTTAAGCTTTCTACTCGTTTGTGTTCAGACCCTTAAAACTAAATATGTTAACTTCTTAACTCTACAAAAACAAGGAGGTCATTTTTATGGAAGAAGAAGTTTTAAACCAACAAAAACAAAGTAATCCTTCCCCACAACAAGGAAGTGATAAATTTTGGAAGATTACCACTGTCGTTCTAATTGCCCTTTTGGCCATATTCTTACTTAAAGGAGGGAACAACGAAACTAACCCCACTGGTCAAGCCGTAGCTAATGCACCAACACCAAGTGCCGCAGCACCAACGGTTGAAGTGAGTATAGATGATGACGCAATTTTAGGAGATGAAAATGCTCCTGTGACTATCGTAGAGTTCAGTGATTATCAATGTCCTTTCTGTGGCCGTTTCCATCAAGAAACCTTACCACAAATTAAAAGCCAATACATTGATACAGGAAAAGTCAGACTTGTTTATCGGGATTTTCCTTTAAGTTTTCATCCTGAAGCCACACCAGCTGCTATTGCTGCCAACTGTGCCGGGGAACAAGGAAAATACTATGAGTTTCATGACAAAATCTTTGAAAATCAAGCATCTCTAGGAAGTGTAAGTTACAAGCAGTGGGCTACAGAGTTAGGTTTAGATATAAATAAATGGGAAACTTGTCTCTCCGATCCTAACCAAGCTGCTGAAATTAGAGCTGATTTCAATGATGGAGGTTCTTATGGAGTTCAAGGAACACCTGCTTTCTTTGTCAATGGAAAGTTAGTTAGTGGAGCCCAGCCCTTTGGTGTTTTCCAACAACTAATTGAAGCCGAGCTTCAATAAATTTTTTTTATTTTTTTAAAATGAAAAAACTTTTCTCTGCACTAAAAGAAGTTTACACTAAAAAAAAATATTTCATCTTTACTATTCTATTCTCCTTATTCATTTTTTCAACAAACACCATAATTAGAAATTATAAAATCTTATTAACAGATTTCTCTTTAAAATTGTTTTTTTCTCTTATCAAAGGATCTTATTCTTCAATGTCTTTATTGTCTTTTGGTTTCCTCATTATGATTTCTATCTTAAGTGGAATTGTTTTCTCGTTAAGTTTATTCTTAATAAAAAGGCAGCTTTCTGGTAATTTAGGAATTGGAGCTTCAGGTATTATCACAGGAATCCTAGCTCCTGCTTGTCCTTCTTGTGCTTTAGGAGGGTTAGGTGTCCTAGGTTTAGGGGGATTTTTAACGTTTTTACCCTTTAAAGGAAAAGAATTGGGAGTACTTGGATTATTATTACTCCTTTTTTCAATAAATTATTTATGTAATAAAATTACAACAAAAACTTGTATTATAAAATAAAAGGTGATAAAAAATGCACGTCTGCAAACAATGTGAAAAAGAGTTTTCAACAACAGAAGGGTTAGAACACCACCAAAAATCTAAACATAACCACTCAACAAAGAAAATTAAGATAAAAAAGAAATATATTTCCTATGCAATAGTTATTATACTTTTAGCTGCAACAATTGGTTTTACTTATAATTCTATATCTGGACCTGGTAAATATGATGAGTTCGCTAAATGCTTGACAGAAAGTGGTGCTAAATTTTACGGAGCGTTTTGGTGTCCACACTGTTCAGAACAGAAAGCACTTTTTGGAAAGTCGTTAAAATACGTCAATTATATAGAATGTTCTACCCCTGATAGACAACAAACTGCCGTATGTCAACAAGCCGTTATTGAAAGCTATCCAACATGGGAATTTTCTGATGGTACACGTAGATCAGGGTTAGTACCTTTAGTAGAACTGGCTCAGAAGACCGCTTGTTCTCTTGAAACCTGATCTAAAGGCAAGAATAAAAATTCAATCAAACATTTAAACTTTTTTTTCAGTTAGTTCGTTTATTTTGGCAGCTAAAATGAAATCATTTTCCGTTAGCCCTTCTATTTTATGAGTATACAAAATCAATTTAAGTTTGTTATAATGTAAATAGAAATCTGGATGGTGATTTTCTTTTTCTGCTAACTTTGCTACTACATTTACAAAGGAAATTGCTTCTAAAAAAGTTTTAAACTCTATCTTTCTTTCCAGTTTGTTATCAACAAGCAACCAAAAATTTAACTGAGATATGTAGTCAGCTAATAATTTCCCATCTAAAGGATGCCCTCCTTCTTGACAAGGGACACACTCTTTTTTTGTTAGGTCCATAAAGCAATAAAAATCTAATTATTTAAAATCTTTTCTTTGATTTTGCTACTCTTATTAGATTCTGATAAGTAGGGTAGCAACCTAACCACTTTAACATCAAAACTTAGTTTTTCTTTTAATTTTTCTTTAGTTATCTTATGATCGTATCCTAAACAAATTATATCTGGTTTTATTCTCTCAATTACCTTAAAATGATCCTTTTCATCTCCTAGGACTGCCTCATCAACTAATCTAAGGTTCTTTACTAATTCCAGTCTTTCAAGCTCAGAAAAAATGATTGATTTTTTCTGGTTTTGTTTTGTCTTATCTCTAGCAATAACTACTGTTAAATGCTCCCCAAGATCTTTGGCTTGTTTAAAATAGCTAAGGTGACCTAAATGAAATAAATCAAACGTACCAAAACACATTACTTTTTTACTTGTCATTTCTCTATTAATTCTACTTTGTTTACAATTAATCTTCCTGAAATTGGAGAATCCATTTCTTTCTGAAAGTTAATTAATTTAAGTTTTTTCTTAAACAAAGGACAATCCAAAACCAAGGATTCATATTCCCCTCCTTCTCCATTAACACTTATTTGATATTTTTGCTGGAGTTGATTTAATTCTTCTAAGGTTTTAGTGGTGATTTCTTGCCCCAACCATTTTTTACTAAAACCATCGCCCGCAACAGCAGTAAGGACAACCTTAAACCTATTCTTGATTAATTCTTCCATCTCTTTTTGAGGGTCTATATTCCAAAGGGGAGAAAAAACCTTTATTCCTAATTCTTCACAAATCCTCTCTATCCTGTCTCTCTGATAAGTAGAAAGAACGGCTCCTGTAACAACCCCTGCAATTTGATACTCTTCTATTCCTTTTTGAATCAACTTTTTTAAATCTTTTAGTTCAATTTCTTTTTCTCCTTTAGTAGTTTGAAAAATAATTGGAATTTTCATTGACTCTGCTTGAATCTTAGCAAGGTTAATCGCCGGAGTATGGAACATATAAGAATCAGGATTCTCTGATTTAATTGTTAAGAGGCAACTTAGTTCATAATTTTGTTTTTGCATAATATAAGCCGCATAAGTCGAATCTTTACCAGAACTGAATAAGACACCAAGTTTAACATTGGGATTGTTATAAAATTGCCTTAAGTATGTTGACCTATTTGTTTTATTTTTTTTTGCCAATTTAATTAAAGCATAGTCAAATTTACTTCCATATTGGGCAGCAGTTTTTTTACGATTAGCTATATCTTCTGGCAAATTCTCTTTTAGAGCAATTTGGCGTAAAATCCATTTTGTTTTTTCATTTTTTATTTTATATTCAACTGGAATTTTTAAAGCATGACTAACAAGTTTTTTATCTAAAAACGGAACTCGTAATTCTAATCCAAGGTCCATAGTTAAAACATCATCACGATAAAGATCTCTCTCATATATCTTACGAAGACCACTTAAACATTCTTGATTAATATTTTTCGCTAACTTATGGCGTTCATAACCAGCAAATATTTCTTCTGAACCGAGGCCGGAGAAAATGACTTTACATCCGTCCTTTTTGGCTAACTCACAAGCCAAATAAAAAGTCAAGGCAACACCGACTTTTACCACATTAGAATCTTCGATTAGCGGAAGGATTTTTTGTAGGTAAGGTGGTATGTTTTCAATCTTAATAGTTTTAATTTTTAATTTTAAGTCTAACTCCTTTGCTACTTTTTTAGCCCAGACAAGATCTTTTGGTTGGGTTTGTTCTGTGTCTAAGGCAGCAGTGTAACAAGTAAAATCCAAATTATACTTTTTAAAAATTAAAGCAAGATAGGTAGAATCTATCCCTCCAGAGAAAAGAAGTCCAAACTTTTTCGGAGGAATTCTTTTTTTAATTGCTGTCTCTAATAATTTTTTAGTTTGCTTAAAGACTTCATCATAATCTTCTTTATGGGTTGGTAGATAATCGAAGAATTTTCTTTGTTCAAATTTTATTTGATTATCCTTGTAAATTAAAATCTTTCTAGGATTTAACTCTACAGAAGTATGTTCTAGAGCTTTCCCTTCAGAAGCAAAAGAAAAATGTTTTTTTGAAATTGCATAAAAGAGAGGCTTTACTCCTAAGATATCTCTTGCTAAATAAAGTGTTTTATCTTTATAATAAGCAAAAGCATAAACCCCATCTAACTCATCAATCTTAGTAAGATTAAATTTGTCTAGAAACTCAAGCAACAGTTCAGCATCATTTTTAGGATTAAGATTGTATTTTTGAGCGAGTTCTTTCCAGTTATAGATCTCACAATTAGCAACCAGAATCCCTTTTCCTCTTAACGGTTGGGGAGAATGATTAATTATAGCATGGAGGTTGTGGCCAAAGGTAAAATTGTTAAGATGAATAGTGTTAGAAGCATCTTTTCCCCTGTTTTTCATTATCTTTAGAGCTTCCACTACTTGATCTTTTGAGTTGTCTCCAAAATATCCTGTAATACCACACATGGATCTTCATTATGGTTTCTTTTTATAAATTTTTGTCACTTTTTGGTGGAAAGAGAGAATTAATGTAAATGAATCTCTAAAATGTCTTTATCTTCTAAGCTATGTTTTAAACTAAGTTTCTGACCTGGATGTTTTGCACTTTTACCCCACACTCTAGCAAACTTAAATTTGCTGGCAAAATCCTTATGTAATTTAATGCAAACATCTTCAATTGAAGAATTTCTCATAACAATTAAAGGGTCTTTGAGATCGGCCTCTTTGCGCGGTTCTTTCAAATAGATTCTAATAAAATCAAGTTTCTTAAAGATAAGATTTTTTAACTCTTCAACATTGGTTCCTTCATTTCCAGAAACACAAATATCAGCATTTAATTTCTTTTTTATTTCTTGCACTTTAGCTAAAGAAACTGAATCTATTTTATTTACACAAACAATAGCAGGCAAATATTTCTTATTTCCTTCAATAGAATCAATGAAATCATCAATATCTATCTTACTTCTTATCAGTACCTCTGCATTATTTATCCTAAACTCTCTTAATACTTTAGATAAGGTCTCATCGTCAACATCCAATTTAACAGTCTTGCCTATTCTTAGACCATCTTTACTCTTCTTTTTAATATACACTTCAGGTTTTGTTTTATTTATTCTAATATCTGATTCCCATACTTCATTCTTGATAGCTGGTAAATGCTCTGGATGATTAACGTCTATAACAATTAAAACAAGATCAGCATTCCTGATGACCGCTAAAACTTCTTTACCGCGGCCTCTTCCTGAGGCTGCACCACTAACAATCCCAGGAACGTCCAGAATTTGAATCTTAGCCTGTTTGTAATGCATAACGCCAGGAACGACTGTAAGTGTGGTAAAAGCGTAGGCTGCAACATCAGATTTAGCACCAGTTAACTGATTTAATAGAGTTGATTTACCTGCTGAAGGAAAACCCAAAAGTAGAATTGTCCCGTCTCCTGATTTTCTTACAGAATAACCGTAATCTGATCTCCCTGTTTTTTTGCTCGATCTTTCTTCTTGTTTTTGCTTTAATTGAGCTATTTTAGCCTTAACTATGCCTATATGTCCTTGTGTGGCCTTATTATATTTGGTCTTTTTTATCTCGTCCTGGAGTTCTTTGATTTTTTTACTATAATCAACCATTTGACAAAACTAAGAAAGAGAGTTTTTAACTCTTTTTATCCTAAAGCAAGTTTTTCAGAAATTTTTATAAAGAGATTAGGGTGTAGTCACTATAATGGTTGATTTCAAAATCTTATTTAATTTGGCCAAATCGTACTTTTATACTATTGTTGTAGGTATTGTTATCTTATTATTAGGATTTAGTTTAGGTATTATTGCTAAAAAGCTTTTACAAAAAATCCTTAAAGAAATTGAAATAAATAAAATAATGACTAGGATAGGAATTAAATACAACCTTGAAAAAGGAATCAGTTCAATTGTTTCTTACATCATTTATTTAGTAACCATCATTTTTTTCTTAGAACAGTTTGGAATAGTTTCTATTGTTATTTATTTGCTTGTAGGGGCTTTCTTAATGCTAATTATCTTGACTGTTGTCGTGGGGTTAAAAGATGTAATTCCCAATTTTATTGCTTGGCTCATGCTACAAAGAAAAGGTCGTGTGAGAGTAGGGAAACGAGTTAATATTAAAGAAATCTGTGGGCAAGTCGAAAAAGTAGGGTATCTAGAAACTGAGATTATGACCGAAAGAGGAGATGTTTTATATATCCCTAACTCTCTTTTCTTAAAAACTAAATTTTGGATTAAAAAAGACTAAAGTTTAAGACTTTCCAACATACTTGCGACTTCCCATAATTGTGTACGGTGATATGAAGAAAGGTCAGAAGAGTTTAATTCTTCTAACTCCATTAAAGCTTTATCTACAGAGAATTCTGATTTTTTATCCAAAAAAGCGATTATTTTATCCATTTTTTCCCTTAAGCGCTTACTTACACCAACTTCTTCTTTAAATTCGTTCAAAAGAGAAATAATATCTTCAACCTGAGCTTCCATTAGTCTTAATCTCCTTAAGAAGACTTTTTTGAGTTTCTTCCAAATCTTTCTTTAATTTTTCCTCTTGTTTGGTAAAATTTTTTATTCGTACATTTAAGACTTCTTTTTTTTCTTCCAAATCCTTAGTTACTTCTTTGCTTTCGCTAGATATCATTATTTTGCCAACTATTTGGTACACCTTAGAAGTTTCTTTTAATTCTTTTAGTGCAGAATCTATTTCTGTAATTTGGGACTTTATCTGCTGTTTTTGTAAAGAAATATTTTGCAAGCCCTGTTGCACAACTTGTAAGTGTTGGAAATTTTTTGTATCCATCCTAAAGATTGGTTTACCTTGCTTTTATTTTATTCACAGTTCTACGATCCTTATAAAGAATTTTGCCCCCACAATAAGGACACCTTATTTTCGTTTTAGTGTATTCATCACTAACTTTCTTCCCACAGTCAAAACAAATATAGTACATTTCAATTACCTTCAAATTGTATAGGCCTTTCCAGCAAATTTACTAGAACATTTAGCACAATGCCAAATTCCTAAAGCCATTCTTTTCACTCCATCCTTATTACAATAAGGACATTTATGTTTAGCTCTATGCTGCTTTTCTAGCATAGAAAACTTCTTTTTGGGTTTTCTCCCGTACCGAGGACCAAATCTTTTTGTTGGCATATTCAATAATTCTCCTTTATAGTGAAATGGGGCCGCCCGGATTCGAACCGGGGTTCAATGGTCTTTTTGATAAACACCAAGCCTTAGCCGTCTTCATCTCCCAAACCACTAGTGATAGATTGCTCCTACCGCACTATTATCGAGTGGTAGTCCAAGCTACACTACGGCCCCTTCTTTTATTTATAAATGTTTTGTAAGGATTGATGTAATTTAAAAGATTTTTGGTCCTGTTTTCCTAAAATGGCACTTCCAGCAACTTTTTTGTAGCCTTTGTTAAGATCTTTGCCTTATCATCAAATAAGACTGTATCTTCAATCCGTAAGCCAAATTTATTAGGAAAATATACACCTGGTTCGATTGTAAATACTTGTTTTCTCGTTATATTGTCTTTGCTCTCTGGAGAGATTCTTGGTTCCTCGTGAATTTCTATACCTACACCATGACCTAAAGAGTGAATGAAATAGGAAGAAAGGTTGCCTAGATTTTTTCTTGTAAATTCATCTAAATCGGAGAGGGATCTGTTGTATGAAATCTCATTTATAGAAGATTCTTGAACCTTAAGAAGTTTCTTATAAGTTTCTTTTTCCTGTTTGTTAGCTCTACCTAAATAGAGCACCCGTGTCATATCAGAACAGTAGTTACTATAAGATGCACCAAAATCTAATAACAAAAAACCTTTTCTTAATTTGGCTTTTGAAGTAATGTGGTGAGGGATGGCGCTGTTCTTTGCTGTTGCAACTATTGTTGGAAAAGCTATTCCACCACCTTTTCTTTTTATTTCTGTCTCTAAAAAAGAAGCAACTTGCAGCTCAGTTTTTAATGTTCCTTTACTTAACTCTTCAATTAACTCTCTAAACGCAAAAACAGTTATATTACAAGCAGTAGTTATGTTTTTTATTTCTGCAGCAGTTTTAGTTGATCTTAGATTTCTGATTATAAGAGTAATGTCAACAAATTTGGCGTTAGGATAAATTCTTTGTAATCTTTCTAAATTAGAAATTGTTAAATAATTTTTTGAAATACCTACTTTTTTAACTTTCTTGTTGATTAATTTGTTTTCCCAATCTTTCTCAATAAAATGAACAGATAGCTCTTTTCGTGAATTAACTTGATCCAATCTTGAGATATAAAAATCAGTCTCCTCTTTGTTTATTATTAAAAAACTATGAGTTGGCTTTTGTTGTGTAAAATAAACTATACTAGGATCATCACCATAAAAAAAGGCAAGGTCTATTTTTTCTTTTATTAGATAATCTTGAAAAGGTTTTATTTTCATTACATAAATTACAATATATTAGACTTTAATAACCTTTTCTTCTGTTACTATTAAATCCATTTTACAGTCATGTTCTTCTGTGGAAATATTTTTTACTATTTGTGAGCTGTAAGCAAGGCCAATAAACTTTGTTTCTGGGTGAGAAGATATAAATCTATCATAATGGCCTTTACCATAACCTAGCCTGTCTCCTTTCTCTGTAAATGCCAACCCTGGTACCAAACAGAGGTCAATTTGCCCAAAATAAGGTTCTGTTGATTTTGTTGTTAAAATACCATATTGTCCAATCTCAAGATCGTCTAAGCTTTGTAGTGAGTAGACTTCCATAATATCTTCATTTATTTTGGGAACAAATACTGTTTTTTTTTCTTTAAGTAATTGAGCAATCAGATTGTGAGTTATCACCTCTTTCTTCTTTTCCATTGAAACATAAACAAAAAAAGAAGAAGACGTTCTAAATAAATCCAAAGAGTAAAGATTCTCCACAACCTTATGAGAAAAGGAATTTACTACTTTTTGATCTAAAGAAAATCTTAAATGGATCATTTTAGACCTCATTCTTTCTTTATTCATATAAATTTAAAACAAACAGAATTAATAAAAGATGTGTTTTTTAAAAAGAACTGCAAAACAATTATAAACGCCTAAATTAATACTTGCTCTTATGAATCAGAAGACTTTCAATAATGGGCTCAAAGTAATTTATGACCAAAAAAAAGGCAATTCTGTAGTAGTTGAAGTGATGGTAAAAGTAGGTAGTGATTACGAAAAACCAGAAGAGAGAGGTATTTCTCATTTTTTAGAACATATGCTATTTGAAGGAACAAAAAAAAGGCCCAATAATCTATCCATATCTAATGAAATTGAAAGTATAGGTGGTGATTTTAATGCATACACCACTAATGAAAGAACCTGCTTTTACGTAAAAATCTTAAAAAAACATTTCATTAAGGCAATAGATGTTCTTTCAGACATTCTGCAAAATCCTTTATTTGAACAAAAATCTATAGATAAAGAAAAAAAAATAGTTCTCAAAGAAATAGATATGGTCTATGATGAGCCAAGTTACTATCAATGGGTTTTATTACAAAAAAATCTTTTTTCCAAACATCCTTGTCGCTACCCAACTTACGGAAACAAAAAAGTAATTAAAAATCTGACTAAAGACCAAGTAGTTTCTTTTTTTAAAAAGTATTATGTGCCAAACAACATGGTAATTTCAATTGTTGGTGATGTACCAAATTATCTTAATGAAATTGAAAAAAGATTTATTGTAAACTCATCAAAAACACCAAAATCAATTAAAACCAAGGAGCCTAAGCTAAAAAAGTCTAAAGTTAAAAAAGAAAAAAGAGAAATTGTGAATACCTATGTTCTATTAGGCTTCAAAACAGTACCAAAAGGCCACAAAGACAGTTATGTTTTAGATGTTATAAATGCCGTCCTTGGAAGAGGCCAAAGTGGGAAAATGTTTGCTGAAATTAGAAGCAAAAGAGCTCTGGCTTATGAAGTAGGAACACAAAGTTTAAGTGAAACTAGTTTTGGTTATTTCGCAATTTTTGCGACAATTAATAAGAAAAACATTTCAAAAGTCAGAAAAATTATTCTTAAAGAATTAGATGAACTTAAAGAACTTAAAAAAAAAGAGTTAAAAGACGCGAAAGATTTTATAGAAGGGAACCATCTCTTAAGTTTAGAAAATAATCAGAAAAGAGCCGACCAACTTCTTGTTTGGGAACAAGCAGGAGATTTTAAACTGATTAACAATTATCTTAAAGAAATAAAAAAAATTAGTTTAAAAGACATTTCAAGAGTTGTGAAAAAATACTTCAATAATTACCTTATGGTTGTTTTAGAAGGAAATTAAAAAGCTTCTCTTTGTAATTTAAGCAAGGATTTGCTATTCTTTCTAAAAACGGTTAGTAAAATATTGATTTCTCTGGCAACTGCATTTTTAAGATCGAGAGGATGAATTTCCCCTTGTAAAAACAACCCTTCAACTTCTTCATAACTCTTAAACTCCAAATTATCACCAAATTTTTCTGGCCTTTCTATCAAAAATGTTTCTTTATTATCCTCTTTTAAAACAAAAATGACATTTTTTAAGAAAGCCATCACCCCATTATCTTCTAAAACACCTTGTTTACAATAAGCTCCTTTAACTTTTTCTATCACTATCTCCTCATCATCAACAAGATCTACTTTTGATTTAGGTACGGAAGCAGACATTTTCTTTCCTATTAGTCCAGGAATTAAGGGTGTCATTATTTCGATTCTGGAATTATATCCTATTTTAGGAAGGTTTTCCCTAGCAAACATTAAAATTTTCCTTTGGTCTATACCGCCATACTGAATATCAACCTTAAGATATTCTTCGTCCAGCGCTTGCATTAGGGGATAAATTAGACCGCTAAGTTTGGGGTTATCTCCAAATTTAACTACTTCCGAGCCTGCCCTTTTAGCATCATGAATAGTTGTTAAACTAGAAAGTTTCAAAAGATCGGTAACGTATCTTCTATTTAGTTGAAAGTCAGACCCTTTTACTATCTCAAAATTTCTAATATCACATCCAATTGATTTAAACATGAGAGGAATTACTTTTGCGTAATATTGGTATCTTTTCTCTAAAACATCCCATGGAGTATTGTCCAAAGCACCATGTAAATCTGCTAAAAGCAACTTTACCTTTAGGCCTGCTCTTAAAAAATCAGCTAGCTTTAAAACAGGCACATAATAACCCAAATGAGGACTTCCAGTAATAGACCAACCTAAATAAACAGATGGTTGTTTTTTATCTTTGAGTATATTTATCAGTTCCTCTTCCTTAACTATTTCCTGAACGTTCCTTTTGATTAAATCTAATTTATCTGAAATTTTCATCTTAAGGTCTAAGCTGGGCCTAATTAATAAAATTATCGTTTGAGTGCTGTCCCAAATGAGACCTGGATAAAATCCAGAATATGGGTTTAACCAACT
>CAYFOH010000007.1:0-43526 GCA_964344755.1 uncultured Methanosarcinales archaeon | reverse complement strand
GAGTTCCCTTATCGCACTTTCGTACAGTGTAAAGGTTTCGCGCCTGCTGCACCCCGTAGGGCTAGGGTCAGTGTCTAAGTACCCTTCTCCGGGCTACCGCTCTCACGGCCCGTACTGATCGTAGGCT
The DNA here is from genome assembly GCA_964344755.1 of uncultured Methanosarcinales archaeon. GTDB lineage: Archaea > Nanobdellota > Nanobdellia > Woesearchaeales > GW2011-AR9 > CAYFOH01. The sequence continues at coordinate 43,399 of CAYFOH010000007.1, read as the reverse complement.
TGGTGGTCCGTTACACCACCAACAACCTAATCAGCCGCCAACTCATCCTTAGGTGTTACCTTTTGATAAGAGAACATTCCAGTATCTCTTAACTATCCGGTTTTAGCCTCAGTTTCCCAAGGTTATCCCGGGCCTAAGGGCAGATTATTGACGTGTTACTGAGCATTCAGCCTGTGCCTCCGAAGAGACCCTCTGACTTGCATGGCTTAGTCGAATTCCTATAGCAGCAATCTCCCGCAGGATCAACGGGAATTAAGAAAATTTTAATTTATTTTACATCCTATTATTAATCGCAATTTATTGGCTTGTATTTAAAGGAATATTTTGTCCAAAGTCTTAGTTTGGATCACCTCATTCATACTCAAGATTAATTGAGCATACATTGAATATTTACTGAGGTTGTGACTTATTTATAAAGCTTTCTGTGTTTTAATTGAGGCTATTCTTTTTATCATAACAACTATTTTTATACTTGTTCTATTTAATTGTTGTCTATGGCAGAAAAGAATTATGCAATTTGGCGATATTTAGTGGCTTTTGTTATCATTATTTTTTGTTTTATAAGAGTAGTTTTGGCTAAGAAGAAATACGGTCCACTTAGAAAAAGAAAGAAGAATTAATCTTTATCTTTTTTGTTTTCTTGTAGGTGGTTCTTCCACTTAAGTAATGTATAGTTTACGGGGTTTTTTATTCTACTACAAAAGTTATCTGGTTTGCAAACGTTAATTCCTTTGTAATACGATTCATTATTACAGTTTGGGGGAAGAATCTTTCCTGGTTGAAAATTCTTTAATTGTCCTTGGATATAATTGTTTCTAAGAGGTTTTGGATTTCTTTTGTTCCAGTTAATTAGAAAGGTTTCTATCTCTTTTTTTGACCATCCAAGCTTGCCTAAAAAATTAATTAAACAAAAGATAGATCTCTTTTTCCCGTCTTCTAAACCTTCAAGAATTTTTTTTATGCAAGGGGGAAAGAATTCTTCTTTAATGGGGTTCTCAATAACGGTTTCCTCATATTCTTGACTCTTGCTTTCATTTTGTTGAATGTTTTTAACTTCAAAATCTAGAGATTGTTGTAACAATCTTCTAGCTGATTCTTCTTTTACGTCTCTATTAATAAATTGTAAAGTGGGGTTAACTAGATTGGGTTTAGCTTGTTCTTTACGGAACAAAAGAACTTCTTCTGGATTGATAGGCAAACTGACCAAACCAGACTTTTCGTGGAGGCTATAGGGCATTCTGTAAAGATGTCTTGAAGAAATGAGAACAGTATCAATCTCTAAAAACTCTTCGACGTTTAAAACAGTAATGTTGTCTCCAAATTGGTTTTTTTCTTGGTAAACAATATTCTTTTGTTCTAAGTCAACTTTTTTTTTTATTTGACCTAGATCATTGTTTTCGAAAGCCAAAATTCTTTTTGCTAGCTCCTCTTTAATATTCTCCTTAATATAGAAAGCAATTTTTTTAGGAGCTTCTGGGAAAAGCTTTTTGGTTTCTACATCCCTAATCGTTTTTGGAAAGGCTTCAAAAGGAACAGCAATATGAAATCCTTTGTTCCCTGAAAATTTTACTGAAAGATCAAGTACTCCACAATAAAGGAGAAATTTTACGATTAGATCAGCACAGATTTTACTATAATCTAAAACTTTACAATCAATATCAAGGACTAAGTCCCAACCTATTCTTAGTTCATCTAGTTCTGCTCTGCTAAGTTCACTACTTAATGAAAGAGGATTACTCCATATCTCCTCGCTAGCATGAAGAGAAGTAAGATTTTTAAGAGCTAGTTCTAAAACATCCCTTGGATACATTAAAATATCTGGTCTTTTTCCAAAATGTTGGTCATAGCGCATCCCTATTTCTTTATTTTTGGCATGCTCGACAAGAGCCTCTTGAATTTCTCGACGTTTGTAATACCTTAGTAGTATTCCTTTATTTAGAAAAGTCATCAAATATTCTGAGAGTGATTGATTTAAATAAATTTATCTAAACAATTACAACTTAGAAGCTTCTTTTTTAAATTCTTCAGCTTTTTTTCTTAAGTTGGTTAAAGCTTCTTTTAGTGCTTTTTTTGGTTCACTTTTAGATGTTTCAATCAAGAATTTTGGAACTCCTGTTAAAGGGTGATCGATGCTATAAGTAGCAATTTTAACATTTTTAAGAGAATTTAATTCTTTCTTCAAAGCGTTGCAAAAAGTATGTGTTTCACATTTTAATTCGAAAACAAGCTTAGTTTTAGTTTCTTCAATGATGTTAAGTTCCATACTTTGCTACTTTTTGGAATTAGTTTATAAATCTTTTTATCTTTTCCAGAATTTCTACGAAAAATTTAAATTTATAACTTTATATTCTAAACAGATGGATGAAACCTCTATGTTTTCTATTCTTGAACATTGGAAACCACTAAGAGAGATTCTACCAGCTAAAGACTTTTTGGAGGAAGATGATAAATATTTCCCTTTATTTAATTTTTTATATGGTCTAACTGAGGAAGAATATCAAAAGTTGCCGGCAAGGAAAAATGGCGAAGACACTTTTTTACATCCTCAAAATGTTGTTTTTAACTTAAAAAAAGCAGAATTGAAAGGTGGTCTTATTTTATCTATTGGTCTAATCCATGATTTAATAGAAGAAAAAGTAGATCTCTTTGCTTCTAAGAATAAGGTTAATCATAAGCAATTAGAAGATTATGGAAAAAAAATATGTTTAGAGCTTAGAAAAAAGTTAAGGGACTTTTGTTCTGAAGATGAAATTGATATTATTTCTAAAACAATCCACTTACTTACAAGACAAAAAAAAGATTTTTATTACCGATCCATTGCCAATATTTTTCAGCATGAGGATGAAAAGATAAAAGAGATGGCAATTCAAGTTAAATTAGCAGATCGTATCCACAATATTCTAAGCATAGAAAATTTTTCAGAACAAGAAAGAATTTACCAATGTTTCAAAAACATTTTTATCCTTAACAACACTAAAAATTTTTTACTTGAAAAGTATGGAAAAAAAGTGTTTACTTATCATCTCTTTTCTCCAACGGAGAAATTATTTAACAAGTGTTGTAAGGCCACATATGATGCTTTTTTAACTATCTGTCATTTGGTGGGTAACAAAGGAATTCAAGAGGTACGTTCTTTAATCCAAATGGCTTTTAAAAAGTACGTTTTTGAAGAGTTTGGGTTGTTGGAAGTAGGTCCGGTTAATGAACAACAAATGCATCCATTTAGATTGTTTCAAGGGGTTGTATTAAAATACGACAAAAGGCTTCTTTTGCAATGGAATGAATTTAATAAAATGATTGAAAAGGAAGAGAAATATTGTCACAAGTTTTTTTCTAAATTAAATTTTACAGATGAACAGATCTCTGCCATTGTTGATTACAAGGATGCTTATGCTCTTAAGGAGGTTGTGGCTAGGTTGTTATATAACCATGATTATGTTCTTTCTGGTTTTCTTGTCTCAGAATTAGATGGTGATCTAATAATTAACAAAACACTTTCTGATAATTCTGCCAAATCTGTTTAGCTGTTTCTTCTTCTGAAAGACATTTCATTTTAGCTATTTCTTTGACGGTTTGTTTAACATTGCTTGGTTCGTTTCGTTTATCGGTAGGTCCCAACCATGGAGAATCTGTTTCTGTTAGGAGTTGGGTGATGGGAGTCAATTGAACAACCATCTGAAAATGTTGTGATTTACCTATGTTAGCAGGGATAGAAAAATAATATCCTAGTTCTATAGCTTTTTTTACAAGTTTTTTTTTGCCAGAAAAACAATGTAAGTCTACTGGAATTTTAGCTTCTGTTTCGAGAATTTCAAGACATTCCTTTTCAGCTCGACGAGAATGAATAACTAATGGTTTGTTGACCTCGTTAGCAAAGTGGATGATTTTTCTAAAATTATCTGCTTGTTCTTGGTAAGTTTCTTTGTCAGCCCACTTAAAATCCATGCCAACTTCTCCAATTGCTGTGACGTGCTTAATGTTCTTTTTAATAAAAGCAAATTCTTCGTCGAGATTGATTTTTCCTTTGTGTTTTAAGAGGCCAGTTTCATTAGCAGCTAAGCCTAGAGCATCAATGGGATAAATGCCAAGTGAGGCCTTAATAAGGGGATATTTCTTTGAAAGTTCGAGAACATGTCTGTTTTCTGGTGGGTTGACTCCAGAGACAAGAATAGCTTTTAATCCTGCCAGTTTGGCTCTATCTAAAACATTTTCTAGGTCCTTATTGAATAAGCTATGATTTAAGTGACAATGGACATCTACTAGGTTCATCTGAAAGATATTTTTTGACATAATTTAAATTTTGGGGTAAAAATATTTATACTGTACTAACTATTTTGATTTAATGGATAAGGCTTCTAAAATATTAACCATTTTATCAGAAGGCCCAAGTGAGGCAGGGTGGTTAGAATTATGTTCTGTTCTTCAAGAGGTTCATGGTTCTACTTTAGAATTATTTATAAGTGCGGTTGATCCAAGGTTGGATAATTGGCCTGATGAATTAAGAGAATTACCTGAAAACTGGGAACAAAAGGTATTGGCTGGTGATTTTGAAAAAAGGGCAAGAATCGCAAGAGCAGCTAAGTTTTCTGGTAAAAACTATTCTATGGAAGAAATGGAAAAACTGGTTTCTAGTCCTTCGTTTAGAATGGTGAATTCTTTGAACCTTAATTCAATGGATATGGGCTACGAAGAAATTGTAACTCTTTTTAGAAAAATGCCTTTTAATCGTTTAAGAAGTTTGTCTATTGCTGGAAATAGACTTGGTGATGAAGGGATTTCAGGTTTAGTTGGATACAGTGTTTTAGGGGGTCTTGATTACTTTAATTTGAGTTACACAGGAACTACAGTAATTGGGTTGGAATCTATTACGATGTCTCCAAATGTAAACGCCCAGACATTAGTGTTAGATGGTAATAAAATTAAGACTGGTCTACATTTTTTGATGGAAAGTGTTTTTTCTAAACCAAAGAATATTTCTTTAAGAAGTTGTGGTATAAACTCTAAGGAAGTTTTAGTACTTAATGGTTCTACAATAGAAAAATTAGATTTGAGTTGTAATCCTCTCTACAGTGAAGCCTACTGGTTGAAAGATCTTTGTTTATCACAATTGGTTTCATTGTGTTTGGATCATTCTTTTATTTATGAAGGTAGCGGTTATTGTAGTTTTGCAGAGGAAGCAGCTGCTTCCCTAGCAGAGTCTAACTTACCTTTATTGAGGGAGCTTTATTTTGTAGGAAACGACTTAAGAATAGATGGTGCAAGGTCTTTGTCTAAAGCTAGATTTTTTTCTAATCTAACCAAACTGGATTTAGGAGAAAATGAATTAGGTAATGAAGGTGTTAGGGAGGTAGTTGGTTGTCTAGGTAAGGTTGTTGATTTAAATTTGTGGTATAATGGAATTGATGATTGTGGTGTTCGATATCTTACGGAAGCCAATTTGCCTAGTTTAAGAGTTTTGGGTCTTGGTGGTAATACAATCACAGAAGAAGGTAAAAGGTTGTTAGAGAAAAGATATTCTTTAAGAGAGTTAAGGACTTAAAATTTAGGTAAACTGCCAGTAGTATAACCCAAAATAAGTCCGCCTAAAGTTAAACTGGAACTTATCAAACCAGACAAGGCAATGGGCTTTAACTTGTTTTCAAGGTTATCTGCTAAAGAGGCTTTGACTAGCGGAGGCAACATGGCAGCCATTCCGATAATGGGTAGATAATAATTTTCTATTTCTATATCATTAGCGTAACCAAGACCAACAAGAAAGGCAAGACCAGGTGCTATTAGGTAGGTTGCTTTATATGACATTTTTCTTAATTGTGAGACTTTCTTTTATTTAATTTGTTGTTTCACTAAAAAGAGACGAAACGTTTAAAAAAGAGAGCAGTTATAAGCTTTTATGGATAGAAAAAAGGCTTTTGTTGGCATCTGCAATTTGCTAGAGGATGGTAAAAGAGAACCTTCAATAAAGGTTTTTTGTGTGGAAAATGATCAATGGTTAATGGGTTTTGATCTTAAAAAACATCCAAATGTTCCTTTTATGGGGGGTTTACCAGACGTTGCTAGATATCTAGTAAGAGAGTACGGTATAGATTATGAAACAAAAGTTAATTTTGAAGCTCCTAATTCAAGAAAAGTTAAAGACGCTCTTTGGTCCTATGTTGGGTTAAGTGAATTAGAAAGGAAAGAATTAAAAGAAGCTGCTCAGCTGTATGCTAGAACAGCTGAGGATTGAAAGATGGATTCAGTACGCAAAACAGGAAGTTAGAATTCTTTTTTGGTTTTATTAGTTTTAATTATAATGGGGTTTATTCATGCAGGTAAAAGATTTTCAATGGAAAGAAGGAATGACAGTTAAGGAACTGGTCAAAGCTTACAGTAGTGTGGGCTTTCAAAGTGTTGAATTAGCTAGGGCGGCAGAAGTTTTTGTTAAGATGAAAAAAAATTCAGCTAAGATTTTTTTGACATTTACTTCTAATATGGTAACTTCAGGATTAAGGGGCTTTTTTGCTCAGCTAATTAAATTAGGTATGGCTAATGTGATAGTAACAACTGTTGGTGGAATTGAAGAAGATATCATGAAAGCTACTGGTGAGGTTTTCAGGATTGGTCGATTTGACTTAGACGATGTAGAGTTACATGAACAAGGAATTAATAGAATAGGAAATCTTTTTATTAAAAATGAGTCTTACATGAATTTTGAAGATCGTATAACTCCGATCTTAGATAAGTTATACCAAAAACAAAAAAGATGGTCTGTATCTGAGATATTAAAAGAGATAGGTTTGATGTTGGACGATGAAAATTCTATTTTATACCAAGCTGCTAAAAACAATATTCCTATTTTTTGTCCAGCAATTACCGATGGTGCCTTAGGATTTCACCTTTACTTGTATCAACAAAAACATTCTGACTTTATCGTTGATGTTGTCAAGGATTTTGGTAACATCCTTTTTGCAACTTCTTATGACGAAAAAAAAGGAGTAATTGCTTTAGGTGGTAGTATTAGTAAACATCATGCCATCCTATGTACTTTACTTAATGGAGGGGCAAACTATGCTGTGTACATGACAACTGCTCACAAAACATCTGGAAGCATGTCTGGAGCAACAACCAAAGAAGCAAAATCGTGGGGTAAGGTAAGAGATGATTCTGATGTGGCTACTGTTGTAGGTGATGTGACAATAATGTTTCCTCTGGGCATGATTAAGGCTTTGGAAGATTTGAAGGAGGAGGGTTTGTTATGAATAACGTTAATAGGTTATTAGAGAGAATAAACCCTGCTTTGAACGTTCTGAGAGTTTATCAAAAAGATCCTTTGGTGGCTAAAGTTTGTTTAGAGTCTGGTCCTGGAGAAACTTATGTTCTTAAAGAAGACTTTTATCAAAAAGAAGGAAGAGCTTTAGTTAGTTTAAGTGGAATGTCTGGCATTGCACAGTTAGTTGAAATCTATAATAAAGAAAATTCTGTTTTTCTGTTGAAAGAACATTTTCTTCCTTGCACATTAAGAGATCTTGGTGGTGTTTCTTATTTTTCTGATAACGCTAAGAATCAACTTTTAGATCTGGTAAAGAAAGTTCATCGGAGAGGTGTTGCAAATTTAGATCTTAGAACACGTAATGTTGCTATTGATGTTACTGAAGATCGGGTTGGTCTCTTTGATTTTTCTAGTGTTGTCTTTTTAGATGATCTTTCTTACAATGATTTTCTTGATGCTGCGAAGACAGATTATGAAGACTTGAGATACTATTTGGGATTTAGAAAAGTTTATTTTATGGGGGAAAGAAAATGAACCCTACTTTTATTTTATCTAGAAAAAAAGTATTAGAACAGTATAATAAAGTAAGTGGTCTAGCTGATATGGTCTCTTACAGTTCTAAGACCAATCCTCTCATTACTTCTATTTTAGAAGAAAGTACAAAATGTTTGTTTAGTATTCATCTAATTAATGAACTGAAAAATGTTCAAGATAAGTCTCGTGTTTTGTTTTTAGCACAAGGCTGGAAAGCAGATGATATTAAATTTTTACTAAATCAAGGAGTTAAGAACTTTGCAGTTGATAATGAAGTCGATTTAGATATCTTACTAGAGTCGTTAGAAGATAATAAGATAAATCTATTTTTAAGGTTAAAACTTAAGGAGAATACATTAAGGACAGAACGCTACTTTGTTTTCGGTATGAATTCTGAGATCATTTCCAAGAGGGTAAAAGAACTTTCTAACGACAAAAATATTGAAAAGTTAGGGGTTCATTTTCATAGAAAAACTCAGAACATGAGCGAATGGAATTATCGGTATGAATTAGAGAATATCTTTGATGAAGAAGTATTTAGTAAAATTGATTTTATTAATATGGGTGGCGGTTTGCCAGCAGGATATGCCAACACTAATGTTAAAGTTCTTGCTTCAATTTTCTCTAAAATAAATAGATTCAAGGAATGGTTAAATGGTAAAGGGATAAAACTTGTTTTAGAACCTGGAAGATTTATTGCTGCACCGGCAGTTAAATTAGTTACAGAAGTGATTTCTATTTATGATGGTAATATTGTTGTTAATGCTTCTGTTTACAACTCTGATTTGGATGCTTTAATTGTTCCTGTAAAGTTGTTAGTGGAAGGTGAGGGCCAGGGTCTTCCTTACGTTGTTAAAGGGATCACTCCTTGTTCAATGGATCTTTTTAGATATAGAGTTTATTTGCCAGAGGTGAAGGTAGGCGATAAGTTGACTTTTCTTAACGCAGGTGCTTACAACTTTACAACAAAATTTTGTGATTTAGAAGAAATAAAAACGGAGATTGTAGAATGAGTAGAGGTAAATCTCGGTTAGTAGGAAAAGACCTTGTTAGTCTTTATTCTAATGACTGCACTCATCAGCTAACTTATGGGCTTGATAGCTGTTTGATAAAGTATGAGGGGCAATTGGCAGTTTTAAAGTCAGGAGATTTTAATGATATTGAGAGGAGGGCTGCTGTGTTGACAAGATTGAAAGGTGGATGTGGTTTACCCAAGATAAAAAAAGTTTTACGTAGAGATGATGAAATTGCTTTAGTAAGAGATTTTGTTAAAGGAATTGTCCTGTCTGATTATTTAGGAAGATTTACTGGAAAAATGCAAGAAGATGTTTTAGATCAAATAAAGTATTGTCATAAGAAAGGTGTTGCTGGCCTTGATATTTATGATAGAAGTATTTTAGTTCATCGAGAGAGGGCAAGTTTGTTTAATTTTGGTGATTCAGTTTTTGCTTATGAGGATCTCTTTGAGGAAGAAAGACAACAAGATCTCCAAGACTTTAAAGATTTACAGAAAGATTATGGTGGGAAATGATGGCTAGGGGAAGTACTTTTAGAATTGGAATTAAGGGACAAAGACTGGTTGACGTTTTTGATCCTGAATTAAAATATGAAGGTTTTTCTTTAGGTTTAATCGGAAGGCGGTGCTTGACCGATGAAATGGTGGATGGTCTTAAAAGTACATTAGATGAAATTCATGAAAGAGGAGTTTATGGGTTAGCTTTACATAAAGAGGATATTGCTGTTAATGAAGCTTTAGGCACTGCTTCTTTTGTTGATTTTGATCATTGTCATTTAGAACCTGGAAAATTTTCTAATTTTGCGAAAAACGCAGATAGAATTAACTTAGAGTATCTCATAAAGGAGTTTAAACTATGAATTTTAACCAAATTAAAGGACAAAAGTTGTTGGACTATTTTGGAGCAGATTACGAATGTTTAGAAAGACTGCCTAGTGGTGAGCCAATTTATTTGGTGGGCAAGGATTCCGGGAGATTTGTTTTTAGGACTGGCTTTGGTGTGAGAAGTGAAGCTAGAGCTTTGGACCTTCTATCTGATGTACCTTATTGTGTAGACTTAGTAGAGACTTATGAATCATATGGAAGGAGGGCCTTGATTAAAACTTTTGCAGAAGGAATCCCTTTGGATAAAAGTCCGATGAGAACTATGACAGAAAGTATGCTGGAACAGATGGTGTCTTTTGTTGAAGAAGCTCATAAAAGAGGTGTTTTTAGTTTAGATTTGGCTGAGGGGAATATAATTGTAGGTAACGATGAATTAAAATTTTTTGATTTCAATCTTGCAGTTTTCTATGATGAAGAACAAGCTGCTTTCTACGCTGAAAAAGACAAAAAAAGATTAAGAAAAATTTTAGGGAAGTATACTTAAAAATGTATTGGATGAATTTACCAAAAGAATATAGAAAGGGGAGGTTTGCTATTTTACCTATAGTTTATGAAAAAGATGTAACTTATGGTATTGGAGCGAAAAACGGGCCAAAAGAAATAATTAAAGCATCTGAACATTTAGAATATTACGATGAACAGTTTGCGGTTGAACCTTTCGTTAAAGGAATAGAGGTTTTAGAAGAGGTTAATAACTTAGATGATGTAACCAAAACTGTTAAAGAAAATGAAGATAAGTTCATTATTGGTTTAGGTGGTGACCATGCTGTTACATTGGGTATGACTAGTGCTTTAGATGAGAATACTTCAATAATTATTTTAGATGCACATAGTGACTTTAGAGATTCTTGGAAAGGTTCAAGCAGAAATCATGCTTGTGTAGCTAAACAACTTAGTAAGAAACATGACGTTGCTATTTTGGGAGTTAGAAGTCAGGATATTGATGAAGCTAAACAAATCTCTAATACACAGAACTTACACGTGATACCTGCTTGGGATTTTTCTTTAGATAAAGTTAAAGAGATTTTACCAAAACTAAAAAAGAAAATTTACGTTAGTATTGACGTTGATGTTTTTGATCCTAGCTTTATTAGAAACACAGGAACCCCTGAACCAGGGGGTTTAGGCTGGTTTGATGTTGTAAATATATTAAAAGAAATTTTTTCGACTAAAATGGTAGTGGGTTGTGACCTTGTAGAATTTGCTCCCACAGAAAACTTTCGTGCTGAAGCTTATGCATTGGCTAAATTGGTTTACAAAATAATGGGGTTAAAATGTCTTTACAACAATTAGCTTTGGATTATTATAGGTGCCCGTTTAGGGATGATTTAATTGATACTTTCTATGCACGTTGTTATCTACTAGCTGAAGGTGAAAATGCGGAAGAAGGAGTAAGAGTAAGAAGTCTAGAAAAAGAAAGGGTGAAGACATTCCAGGTTGATTTCTTTGACGATTATTTTGTTAAATCTGTTTACATGGATTTAAAGACAGGGTTTGATGAGGAGATAAGAAAGGTCAGTTTTGAGTGTCAAACAGATAAAGAGGTTTATCGTTCTTTAAAGGGTTCTTATCCATCTAATGTTGAGGAGATGGGAGAAAGTAAAGTCAGAATTAATGAAGTTTACCACTACCCCACCGAACCATTAGATAATAAAAAATATCAATTTCTTTTAGAAGTTTTTAATTTTTTTAGTGGAGGTTATGTTGAAGATACTTTTTCTTCTCAACTTAATTGTTCTGGTGATCCTTTTCTTAATAGTTCTATTTTTGAACGTTTGTATTCTTTTGCACGAACAATGGTTAGGTATAGTCCTCAAGATAATTACTATTCTTATAAAGATTTGAGAGGACATGTTGAAATTATAATCGAAGAAGAAAAAGATAGTACTTTAATTGGAATTAAAATGGATAGCCCCCTTTGGTTTTTATCGATGAAATTAAGAGGTGGTGTTAACAATTTTTTTAACTATAATAATCCTCCACTCGGATTCTAGTTTATTAGTTCAGAAAAAGGTTGCATTAGATGTGGTGAAGAGGTTAAATGGACTTAAAATATTTTTTCATCATAAGAGCATCTTTTTCAATGTTGGGGCTTTCACAGGTCACGACTCCTTTGATTTTAAATTCTTTCCAAGTCTGCAATAGCTCTTGCCAATTCATGTCTGATTCATTTAAGGTAAGATGATGTTTTTCTCCTCTTTCTCCATAATTAATCCCTGTTAGATGGATGTGCATGTTGTCTAGGGCTTTTCTTCCTAGTTTCCTTTCAACTAAATTTAACATTTCTTTGAATTCTTCTTTAGTGTTAAACTTACCATTAGACCTGGCATGAAGATGTGAAAAATCTATACAAGGTAGAACCTGTTCAACTTCCTCTGCTAATTTCACAGTTTCTTTTAAGTTACCCCACTGTGTGATTTTTCCTGTAGTTTCTGGCCTAACCCAGATAGAATGATTATTGTTTTGTAATTCTTTGACAACTTCTTGGAAGCCTTGCTTAACTTTTTGATAAACTTTTTCTGGATTTTGTTTCATATAATAGGCAGCATGGAAGGTCATACTATATGCTCCACATTGAGATGCTCGTGATGCAGCTAAAATGATTCTCTTTTTGGAGGCTTCTATTTTCTTTTCTTCTTGTGCATTTAAGTTAATATAATATTGGCCGTGACAAGTCAATGTTACTCCTTTATCTTTAGCTAAGGATTTGATTTCTGGAGCTTTTTCTTGGGAAATGTGAACAGATCTAACGAATTCTAGTTCCATGGAATCTAAACCCAATTTTTTGACTTGTTTAATGCCATTTGTAGTATTTGGTAAAGGCGTAGAAAGTGGTATTCCAGCAGTTCCAAAAAGTAGTTTTTTCATAAAGGTGCTTTTATTCGAACCTTTAAATGGTTATCGATATTATTAAGTCGTTTTTAACTTTACAGTTATGGTCAATTGTGAGTGATCCATTTATTCTCATTTTAATTGAGGACGGGGGTGGTCCCCTACGGGGTGTCCGAACCTTGAAAAATGTATGAAGAGCGAACCTGACCAAAAACTGTAAAGTGTAAAATTAAGAAGTTTATTTAATAGATTGTAAAACTATATATACTTAGAAATTTATCTGCTTTAAATGGATCCTTTAGAAGCTATTAATCCAATTGATGGTAGGTATAGGAGATATACTGAAGAACTTGCGAATTATTTTAGTGAGAAAGGGTTGTTTTCTTACCGTGTGAAAATTGAAGCGGAATATTTCTTGGCTTTGTCGGAACATCCTTTAGTGCCTTTAAGAGAATTGTCTGACGGGGAAAAAGATTTGGTAAAAGACCTTTCTGATCTCTCTTTAGAAGATGCTATTATGATCAAAGAGATGGAAACTAAAGGTTATGGTGGAATTCCGGCAACTAACCATGATGTTAAAGCTGTAGAATATTTTATTAAAGAAAAGTTGAAATCAACCTCTTTAGGAGATTCTTTGGAATGGGTCCATTTTGCTTTAACTTCAGCAGATGTTAACAACCTTGCCTATAGTTTAATGATTTCTGATGCTTTAACAGATGTAGTTTTGCCACAAGTAAGGAAAATACAAGGTAATTTGGAAGACTTAGCAATTAGGTATGCAGACTTACCAATGTTAGCTAGAACACATGGTCAGCCGGCTTCACCTACAACTTTTGGTAAAGAATTTAATGTTTACAATACAAGAATAAAAAGGCAAATTGAGCAGTTGAGAGATAGAACTTTACAGGCCAAACTTAATGGAGCTACTGGAAATTATAATGCACATTCTGTGGCTTGTCCAGAAGTAAGTTGGATAAACTTCACAAAGAGTTTTATTGAAAGGTTAAATACTGGAAGGGTTGTTAAATTAGAACCCAATTTCGTGACTACACAAATTGAACCACATGATAGTTATGCCGAGTTATTTGATAACTTAAGGAGAACAAATAATGTTTTGATTGACTTTGATCGGGATATGTGGAGATATATTAGTGATGGCTGGATAGTACAGAAAACTGTTGAAGGTGAGGTTGGCTCTTCTATAATGCCTCATAAGGTTAATCCCATTAATTTTGAGAACAGTGAGAAGAACTTGATAATAGCTAACCACTGGTTAGATCTTTTTTCTAATGAATTAACCAAGTCACGTTTGCAAAGAGATTTGACGGATGCAACTCTGAAGAGAAATATTGGGGTTGCTTTTGGACACATTTTAGTTGCTTATGGGGCTTTGGAGAAAGGCCTAGGGAAAATAGAAGTGAATAGGAAGAAGGTGTTGGATGAAGTTAAAAGTAGGCCTGAAGTTCTAGCGGAAGCTGTTCAAACAATTTTGCGGAGAGAAGGTGTGGCCAATCCTTATGAGAAATTAAAAGAATTAACTCGTGGGAAAGAAGTTACCTTATACGTTCTTGCAGAATTTGTTGATGGTCTTGACATCGGTCCGGAGGTTAAGAGTAGGATTAAATCTCTAACACCTGAAAGCTATTTAGGTTTAGCAGAGGAGTTAGCTAAACTATAAGCCTCTTCTTGCTCGCCATGCAGCACCAGCTTCACAACAGCCTTTCCCACAACCACAAGGTGGGCCAGCGTCTACATTATATTCTACAGAATTACTTGTGTAGGAGGTTTGTGTTTGATACATTTTGGTTTGTAAGTAAAGCTGTTTTAAATATTTTCTGGAAAGTTTTATAAAAAAAACACCTTCTAGAAAACACATGTTAGAGGATATAACCCTTACAATGATTGTCCGTGACGAAATAATTAACCCTGCTGGCGGATTATTGCCTATGCTAGAACACCATTTGCCTTATTTTCCTGAAGCAGTTGTTGTTGATACAGGTTCAGTTGATGGAACAAGAGAATTGCTAGAATATCTTGCAGATAAACACAAACAATTAAGAGTTTACGATCACGAATTTGCTGGTTATGCAGATGCTAGAAACCGTGCTAACGGTGAAGTTAGAACAAAATGGTCTTTTGTATTGGATGCTGATGAACGTGTGACTAAAAAGTCTTTAAAAAAAGTTCAACCTTTTTTAGGTCGTGAGTTAGATGATCCTAAGATAAGTAGTTATCGTTTAAGAATTAAAACTGTTTTTCCTTCTGATGTAAGGCCTTATTCTACTCCATTATGGACAAAGAGAATATTTAAGTCAGACCTAGCATTTTTTGAAGGATTACTTTACGAGTCTATATCTTTAGATTTAGGTTATTATGAACCTTCTGATATTATTTTTTATCATTTCATGCCCAAAGCAAAAAACGGCTTTAAAGGCAAGGGGAAGTTTTGGTATGGAAAAATAGGATATTATATAAAAAGTGGAACGGCCCCTTCCGAACATAGAGAATTTAGAAAGTGGAAAGAACCAGATCCTAGGGTTTTGAAAAAGTTTGGAATTGATTTGGACGGCTCAATTAGAAAACTAAGAGATTTAGGCATTCCCTTGCCGTTTACAATTCAATAATGAATACAAACTAATTTAAAAGAGTGAAGTATCATTAAATGTAATGCTTAAAGCTACTAAAGTAATAAAAATTTTTGGAATAGATGTTAAATTGCATTTTTCGTGGTGGTTTATTTTCTTTTTATTAACTTGGAGTTTGGCTAGTTCTTTTTTTCCTAGTTTCTTTCCAGGATATACTACAACAACTTATTGGGTTATGGGTGTTTTATCAGCATTACTTTTGTTTGTTTCCGTTTTATTACACGAACTTAGTCATTCTTTAGTCGCTCTCTATAAAGGAATTAAGGTTAAAAGTATCACTTTATTTTTCTTTGGAGGGGTTGCAGGAATAGAAGAAGAGGATTTGCGTCCTGGAACAGAATTTATGATGGCGATAGCTGGTCCATTATTCTCTTTATTTTTAGCCAGTGTATTTTATTTGATCTTTAAACTAAATGGTAACGGTATACTGACAGCTATCACTTTTTATTTATACCAACTTAACTTAATATTAGCTATTTTTAACCTTGTTCCAGGTTATCCTTTAGATGGTGGGAGGGCCTTTAGAGCAATCTTGTATGCCTACTACAAAGACCTTAGAAAAGCTACTAAAATTGCTTCCTTTGTTGGAAAAATTTTTGCTTGGTTTCTAATTGTTATGGGCGGTTTTGGCTTAGTCAGCGGTTTAGGGGGAGGGTTGTGGTTTATTTTAATTGGTGCTTTTATCTATTTCATTGCTAAGGTTAGTAATGAACAAGTTGTTGTTAAAGAAGTACTTTCTAAAATTGCTGTCAAGGATTTAATGGTAAAAAAAATTCCTGTAATTAAATCTGAAATGAATTTTTCTCTATTTGTGAAAAGGTATCTTAGGGCAGACGACGACATTTTTTCTGTTGATGGAAAGGGTATTTTGGATATCTCAAGGATTCAAAAAATAAGTCCTAAATTACAAAAGACCTTAAAAGTGAAGAATGTAACTTTGCCTTTAGAAAAAGTAAGAGGATTAACTGTTAAGGATAATGCTTACACAGCTTTTAAGGCTTTCTCTGAGCAGGATTTAGGGGTTTTACCTATTAAAGATCGTAAGAAAGTAATTGGTTATCTTAAAAGAAGTACCGTTATGCGAAGACTGGTTTGGGAGTTAAAGTATAAGTTTTCTTGAAGAAGTTTTATAAATGGAATCTTAACTAAGTGCTTATGTCGGATTTGGTAGAAAAAGTAAGAGAACAAGCAAAAGAATATGTAGTTGATACCTCTGCTTCTTTACTCTTTGCTAACGCTATTTTTGGTACAGTTGAATATTTGATTATGGAACCAGACGAATTTATTGATACTAGGCTGGGGATGAATTTGTTGGGATTAGTAATCTATCGGCCCTTTGGCAGATTTAGAGAATCCTGGGCTGGTTTTTGTCGAGCAGATGAGACTAGTACTAAAACAAAGAAGTTTGTAACAGATGTTACTGGGAACGTTCTTTACTTTAGTCCTATCTATGTTAGCATGATGTATGTTTCAGGCGTTTCTTGGGAAGAGATTGGAACAGCTTTATTGGCTGGTACAGCAACAGCTACTTTAGCCTCTAGGCCTTATGGCTGGTTTTTGGATAAGTGGCGCGGTATTATGGGAACTACACCTACATTATAGAATGGTAAAACAAAAGATATTACGTAAGTTAAGAGAACTAACTGGACATGATAATGTAGTTTTAACTGATAGAGGGAACACTGCCATAACAGTGGCTCTTAAGTTGGCTTCTAAGAAAGTTTTAATCCCATGTGAAGGCGGTTGGATACATTACAAGACAGGTCCTAAATCTTTGGGTTTAGAAATTTTAGAAGTGGACTGTGATAATGCTAAAATAAATTTGCAGGATCTTAAAGAGAAAGTGCCAGAAGCTGATCTGTTAATATATCAAAACCCAGGAGGATATTTTGCACAACAACCTATGCAAAAAATTTATGAAATTTGTCAAGGGCACAAATGTTTGGTGGTATTGGACGTTTCTGGGGCAATTGGAACCAAAATGTGCAATGGTCAGTTTGCTGACATTATTGTGGGGAGTTTTGGTAAATGGAAACTTATTGAAGCACAAGGCGGTGGGTTTATTTCTAGTAAAAAAAAGATTAATTTTCAGATGAAGGAATTTTCTAAAGACGAATTTCTTTTGAAGATTTGGGAAAGATTAGAGGCTTTACCTGGAAGAATTGAATATTTAAGAGAAATTAGAAACAAAGTAATAAAAGATTTGTCCGATTTTGAAGTTTTGTGGAAAGAAGATTTAGGTTTTGTAGTTGTAGTTAAAGGTAACAAGGAGAAAATAATTGCTTATTGTAAGGATAAAAATTTACCTTACACTGAATGTCCAAGATACATCCGTGTGTTGGACGAGGCTATTAGTATTGAAGTGAAAAGGTTGCAACCAAAGAGCAAACTTTAAATAAGTTTCATTTTTTATGGTGAAAATGGAAATCACTAACTTCATTAAAAAAATATTTGACAAGGACATCACAGAAGAAGTCCACGATGCTTTCACAAGGTACAGCCTCGGGGAATTTGTTAAAGAACCTTTCTTAGTCACGCTAAGTAAAAAAGATGCTAAAGTGCAAACTGGTTTCGAGTACCTTAATTTCTTACATCGATTTTTAGCTAATAGTATTGAAGGAGAAGTTGAATTAAGTGGAACGATTGAATCTGTGAGGGACTTAGGACCAAAGCTTAAGGAGTTAGGGTTAGAGTTTGAGGAGAAGAGAAGATTTGGTAACTCTGGAAACAAATTTATTATAAAAAAATCTGTTGTTGACAGTTCTGTTTATAAGAAATTAGTTGAAGAATTATTTGGAGAATATTTGCTGTTTAATGTAAAAGCACAAAAAGGAAGCTTAAAAGTCAAAAAACAAACGACTCCAAAACTTGGGAGTCCAACTGAAAAATTTGTAACAGTAAAAATTGATAAAAGCCTTCTTGCAGATTTTAAAGATGATTATCTATTTGATGTTGACGATGATTTTAAAAAGTTAAGTATTGAACAAACTTATCACATTGAGGATATTGTGTTAGATGAGGATTTATTGTCTAAGGATGCAGCGGCTGCTAGAAAAAAAGCTTTAAGAAAGGGTGAAATATCTAGAAAAGTAGTTGTTGATGATAAAGTGGTTAAGGATTACAAAATTAAATTTAAGGTTTAACCTTGCCTAAAAGAAAAAACCTTTTTTTTCCTTTAGCTAGGTGGTTAACATACTTAATAAATTTTTGATGTTCCCTTTTGACAATAATTAATGAATTTTTTCTGGCAGGTATTTGAAGATAGTCGCCTTTACCGTTAACATAATGAACGTTTCCTCCATATTTTGTGTTCCAATTATCTATCTCTATAATCACTTCGTAACCTGGTTTCTCTTTGAAGTTGTCATTGATTAAAAGATAATCTTTCCATTCTAACAAATAAGCAGTAAATTCAACTTTTTGGTTTAAGACTGTTTCCATAAAATCGTTAAGGCTAATCTTTAAGTTTGCTTTAGATAAGGAATGGGATGTAAGCTTAACTGATTTTTTAAAGGGGATTTTATCAACTTTTTTTTTTAGTTTTTGAAAGGATTCTTCTTTAAAGAATTCTTGAAGGATAACTGATGGGAAGGCTTTGTTCTCATGCAATGCTCTTTTAATTTGGTTGGTGTTATTAAGATAAGCCTTGTTAATTTCCATGAAACCAGCCTCCTATAGAAATTCTTTGTTTATCAACTAGGACTTCTTCTACTTCATGTAATGATTTTTTAGAAACTTGAAATAAAACTATTTTGTTAAATTTAGGAACGATTTTTTTTGTTTTTTTCCCGTGTAAAATCAAGGAACCACCTTCGCCTTTCTTTAAAGTGGTGAGATAAAAAATAAAAGCAATCTTTCTGTTTTCAAGTTGATCGTCATGGCAGAGAAGATGGTCTGTGTTCTGGTAGAGTGAAGATGATAGATCTATGGTGTTCTTTTTGATTTTGATTTTGGTGGCTTTTTCTAGTTGTGTAATAAAATCCTTTGCAAGCAGAAGAGATCTAAATTTTTGAATAATTTTATTTTTGGAAGTGATTAGATCATTAGTTTGCCAGAAGGAAAAGAGGTCAGACTCTTTCCTAAAATATTTTTCTTTAGCCAGAGCTTTTAATAAATTAACAGCAAACTCTTCTTCAAGAAAGTTTTCAATTTCAAAGTGTAAAAAGGGCTTTTTATTTTTTTTTTGAAACATTAATAAAAGGTTTAACTAGAGCTTTAAATAATTATCTTGGTTTTAAATAAAATTCTTAAGTTTACACTTTATAGTTTTCGGTCAGGTTCGCTCTTTATACATTTTTCAAGGTTCAGACACCCCGTAAGGGACCACCCCCGTCCTCAATTAAAGTGAAAATAGACGTATCACTCACAATTGACCATAACTGTAAAGTTAAAAACTTGACTTAATACTTGGGCAATCTTTATATAATAACTGTTGCTAATCTTCCCATGGTTAAACAATCAGAAAAAACAGTAGTTACAGCAGCTCTACCCTATGCTAATGGAACAATTCATATTGGACATCTTTTGGAGTATATTCAGGCAGATGTGTTTGTAAGATATTTGAAATTGATTGGTAAAGATGCTCTTTACATCTGTGCTTCTGACATGCATGGTACACCTGTCGAACTTAATGCAAAAAAGGCTGGAATGGAACCTGGAAAGTTTGCTAATAGTTACTGGAAAGAACACCAGAAAGATTTTGCTAGTTTTTTAATTAACTTCGATAATTATTATAAAACTCACTCTCCAGAGAATGAAGAATTGGCAAACTTTTTCTTTAATGAACTTAAGAAAAAGGGGCACATCTATCTTAAGGAAATGGATGTAATGTACTGTCATTCCTGTAAAAGATCTTTACCTGATCGTTATGTTAAAGGGTCTTGTCCAAACTGTAATGCTGAGGATCAGTACGGTGATGTATGTGAAAAATGTAGTAAGGTGTTGAAAGGTGTTGATTTGTTGAAGCCTTACTGTGCTATTTGTAAAAAAATGCCAGTTAAACAAAAAAGTAAACATTATTTCTTTAAGTTAAGCAGTTTTTCCAAACAATTAAAACAATGGATAAATTCTAAAGAAGCTAATATTCAGCCAGAAATAAAAAACTGGTTAAACAAATGGCTTAAGTCAGGATTGGAGGATTGGTGTATTTCTAGGGATGAGCCCTATTTTGGTTTTGAGATACCAAACTCTAAAAAGGAAGCCGGAGAAAAAAAATATTTTTACGTTTGGTTGGATGCTCCTATTGGTTATATCTCTTCGACTAAAAATCTTACTGAAAAATGGAAGGATTATTGGTATGGTGGAAAAATATATCATTTTATTGGAAAGGATATTGTTTATTTTCATCTATTATTCTGGCCGGCTATGTTACAAGCAGTGGGAATTAAGTTGCCTGAAATAACTGTTCATGGTTTTATTACAGTAGATGGGAAAAAAATGAGTAAATCCCGTGGGACCTTTTTCACGGCTAAGGACTTCTTAGATTTATATCCGGCAGAGACACTACGTTTTTATTATGCTTATCATCTCGACAGGAAGGTTGTTGATGTAGATTTAAGTTTTAAAGACTTACAAGCAGTTACTAATAATGTTTTGATGGGGAACTTAGGAAATTTTTGTTACCGCACCTTGGTGTTTGTTGAAAAAAATTATGGGAAAATTAAGAAAATAAGAAGTGACAAAAAGTTGGAAAAGAAAATTAATGATTTGGCTATTAAGGTTAAAATTAATTACGAAAAGATGCAATTTAAGCTAGCTTTAAAAAATATTTTAAAAATATCTGATTTGGGAAATGCTTACTTCCAAAGTTCTGAACCATGGAAGGATAAACCAGGAAGGGAAGGTGATGTTGGTTTATGTTTAAACATTGCCAGAAATTTATCTATTTTAGTTAGTCCGATTTTGCCGGCTTTTAGTAAAAAGATTTGGAAGGCTTTGGGTGAAAAGAATTTAGAAATGAAGGATTTAGGTTTTAAATTTAAAGGCGATGTAGGAAAAATTGAAAAGTTGGTAAAAAAAGTTGAGAAACTTCCTGAGGCTAAAAATTTTCCTTTGCTTTTGAAAGTTGGTAGAATAGTGGAGGTAAAAGATCATCCTAACGCTGATAGCCTTTATTTATTTAAAGTTGATTTTGGTGGGAAATTTAAACAAGTGGTTACAAGTTTGAAGAAGCATCTTCCAATAAAAGTTTTTTTAAATAAGAAGACTGTTTTCTGTTTAAACTTAAAGCCAGCTAAATTTCGGGGAGAAATCTCTGAAGCTATGATCTTAGCTGGAGAAGAAGGGAAGAAGATTGAGTTATTAGAAGCTAAAGGAAAGGAAGGTACTTTAGTTGCGCCCTTAGGTATGAATCCTGATATAACAGAAATTTCTTTTGCTGATTTTGAAAAAGTTAAGATGGTTGTGGAGAAAGGTAAAGTTTTATTTGAAGGAAAGCCTTTGACTTGTGGGGAAGTGATAATTCGAAGTAAGTTAAAGAATGGTTCTAGAGTGCATTAAATAGTAAATAAAGAAGATTTCTACGAAGCTACAGTGCAAGATATATTTAAATAGGATAAGATGATAATCTTAGATGTGATAGATGATGAAGAAGGTTGTTGATCTAAAAAAAAATGAAAAGCCAGCATCCTTTGGAACTTTTTTAGGAGTTTTTGTACCTAGTTTTTTGAGTATTATTGGTGTGATTCTATTTTTAAGGCTAGGTTTTATTGTAGGGAGTGCAGGGATTTTTCCTACTTTATTAATTATTCTTCTAGCAGCTTCAGTAACCTTTTGTACTGGTCTCTCTTTAAGTTCTATAACAACAAATATTAGGATAGGATCTGGTGGAGTTTATTCTATTATATCAAAAACTCTTGGTTTAGAAATAGGAGGTAGTGTAGGTGTTCCTTTGTATCTTGCCCAAATCTTTTCTGTAACACTTTATTTGTTCGGTTTTATGGAAGTTTGGAAATTTCTTTTTCCAAGTCATAGTTCTTTGTTGGTTTTAGGTATTTCTTTTGTTGCTTTGTTTTTGCTTACTTTTATTAGTACTAAGATTGCTTTAAGAACACAATTAGCAGTTTTTGTGATTATTTTAGTCTCGTTAGTAACTATTTTATTTAGTGGAGACTGGTTACATCGAGTTGTGTCTACACCTCTTATTGGAGATTTTTCAACATTTTCCTTTTGGGCTTTATTTGCTCTCTTTTTTCCTGCTGTAACCGGTATTATGGCAGGGGTGGGTTTGTCTGGTGAGTTAAAAGATCCTAAGAAACAGATCCCTAGAGGTTTGTTGTGGGCTATTGGTTTAACAACAGGGATTTACATCGTCGTGACGCTCTGGTTGGGATTTTCTGCTTCATCTGAGGAATTGCTTAAAAATAATTTTATAATGGTTAACTTGTCTTTATTTGGTCCGTTAGTAATTGCAGGAATTTTAGCTTCTGCTTTTTCTAGTGCCCTAACAACATTTGTGGCAGCACCTAGATTGTTACAGGCAATGGCAAAAAAATCTCTGTTTCCTGGTAGCAAGTTTGTTAATAAAGGAGAAGGTCATGTACCTCACCGGGCTATTTTAATTACTTCAATTCCTATTATGTTTACTATTGCTTTTGCTAATTTAGATCTAGTTGCTCCTGTAATTACTATGTTTTTTTTAGTGGCCTATGCAATAATTAATATCGTTGTCTTTATTGAACAATCAATTGGTTTAGTGAGTTTTCGTCCAACTTTAACTGTTCCAAGACTAGTTCCTCTTTATGGTGCAATCATGTCTCTTATTTTTATGTTTATGATTAACGTTTTTGCTGGTTTTGCTTCCCTTCTTTTTGTTTTTCTAAGCTACCTTTACATGGTTAAACGTAAACTCAATTCCACTGAAGGAGATATCCGTTCTGGATTGTTTATTTCTTTTTCAGAATGGGCAGCAAGAAAAGTGTTAACTCTGCCAGAATCTACTAAGCACACTTGGAAACCAAACGTTTTATTACCTGTGATTAATGTCAGTACTTTGTTAGGAAATTTTCCTTTAATTAAATCGATTACCTATCCTAATGGAAACATGACTGTTTTGGGGTTGGATTTGGAACAAACTGGGACTTCTCCAGAAAAAATTAAAGCCTCTAAAAAAGAGAGAAAGTCAGCTTTGAAGGAACTACCAGAAATTGTTAAAAAATTTGGACGGCAAGGAATATTTACTTCTTCATCAAATATATCAGCTAAAAATTATTTAGATGCAGTGTCTATTTCTTTGGAAGCAATTGATTCTCAAACTTTTTCTCCCAACATACTTTTTCTTCCTTTTAAGCCTAAGACAGTAACTTTAGCTTCTTTAAAAAAAATATTCTCTGTTGCTAAGAAACATAACACCGGGATTATTTTATCCGATAGGGATGAAGAAGTTGGACTTGGATCTGAAGAGGATATACACGTATGGATCTCTAATAGGGTGCTCTCATCTGATTTATTGGAAGAAAGAAACTATGATCTTTCTTTGTTAGTAGCTTATAGGCTACATCGGAATTGGGCTGGAAATATTACCTTATGGATGTGTGTTGCAGAGGATAAGAAGGAAGAGGCTGAGAGGTACTTAAAGAAATTACTTTATGAAGCAAGATTTCCATCTTCTATAAAAATAATGGTCTCTACTGATTCTTTTGCTAAAACATTAAGAAAGGCCCCTCGTGGAGATGTGCATATAATTCCTGTGGCCACTTCCTCAGATATTTCTAGTATCAAGAAGATTTCAGAAGCCGAAGAAAAATCGTTCTTTTTTGTTGCAGATTCGGGAAAAGAGGATGTTTTGGCTTAAGATCTGATTTAACTATTTTATAGCAATGTTTTATAAAGCGAGACAGTTTATGGCCAATAAACTATGATTGTTTCAAAATTTAGTGTGAAATTATCATTAGTTGGAGAAATAGAAATGAGAAATGAGAATAACCGATACGGGAATAGAAACCAAGGTAGAGATTCTAGAAATAGATCAAACTTTGGGCCAAGAGAGATGCATAAAGCTGTTTGTGCTGAGTGTAATTCAGAATGTGAAGTGCCTTTTAAGCCGACTGAAGGTAAACCAGTTTACTGTAGGGAATGCTTTCGGAAAAAAAGTCCAAGATACTAGTTTTTAGTTCTTTTTTATAAAATTTAATTTTAGGTTTAAAGGTGGTTTAACAACAACCTTTATATACCTTAATTCTTTCCTCTAAAGAGGTAGATGGTAAAAAAAAGAGAGATTCGTTCTAGTAATAAAAAGGGTCAGTTAACCGTTTTGATGATTGTAGGGATTGTCCTCCTTTTTACCTTCGCTGGTGTATTCTATTTGACTCAGGTAACAGTTAAAGAAACAGCAACAGCTGAAAGAGATGTAGTTTTGGAAGATGTGCCTCAACAGTTTAAGCCTATACAAACCTATACTCATAACTGTTTGAGCCAAATTGCTCGAAATGGTCTGTTGTTATTGGGGGAACAGGGTGGTTACCTTTATCCCGACTTAGTGGGTGATTTTTCTGAAGAGAATCCTACAAATTCTGATGGATTGGTTTTAAGCTCTGCTAAGGTCCCTTATTGGCATTATCAATCTAGCCTGAACGAGGAAGGTATTGTTAGATTATCTTCCTTACAACCATCTTTGAAAGGAGATGATGAATTAAGTGTTGAATCCCAACTAAGTAGATTTGTGGAAGAGAAAATTGATGGTTGTTTGGATAACTATGCTGTATTTGAGAATCAGGGTTTTTCTGTAAAAGTTGCTGACGAAAAGGCTGTAAGTGTGGGAATTACAGACAATACTGTTAATTTTCTTCTAAACAGGGATGTTGAAGCTAATTTAGGTGGATCTGAAAATTCTTTTGAACAATTTTTTGTGAAAATACCTCTGCAATTGAAAAAATATTATGAATTGGCGGACGGGATTACACGTTCCCAAGTAAACTATACTTTCTTAGAAAGGCAAGGCCTAGATTTGATACAAGTTTATTCAGAAGTTGATGATGATAAGTTGCCACCAACTTCTGGGGCAACTTTTGAATTTGCTCCAACTGTCTTTTGGAATGTGCTGGATATCAAAGAAAAATTGCAAGGTTTATTGAACTCTAATGTGCCCTTGTTGCGGTTAGCCTCGGCTTCTAATTCTTATAGATATGAATATCCTACCTCTGATTTAAGCAATTTATATCAGAAAACCTATGATAATATGATCTTACCTATTCCTGGTGCGGAAGATGTGAGTGTTAATTTTGATTATCTTGGTTGGGAACCTTATTTGGAGGTTAATGATAGAGGAGGGGTGGTGGCTCCGACTTCTGTTTCAGCTAATTATCAGTTGCTTCATTTTTCAACACAAAGATATAATACTATTTACGATTTAAGTTATCCAGTTTTAGTAACTATTGAGGATAATCAGGCTTTTGATGGTGAAGGTTACAAATTTGTCTTTGCTTTAGAGAGTAATATTAGAAGTAATCGGCCTTCTGAAGATAACCAACTTGTAGCAAATAAGGTTTCTTCTTTTAGTAGAAGTTTAGTTTGTAATTCTGATCAAGCGGACACAGGTGTTTTAAGGAGTTTGGTGGTGGACGGTTATTCTAGGGAACCTCTGGAAGCTGTACAGTTAGCTTTTCAAATACCTGAACAAGATACTTGTTTAATAGGGGAAACAGATAATAATGGTAAGATTGGAAAAAAATACCCTGCTGTTTATGGTGGCATTTTAAGTTTTATTAAAGAAGGTTATCTGACAACTTATGTGCCTTTAGATACTTACGTGTTTAAGGGCGAGGATGCTGTTTTGGGTGAATTATTGCCTTTTGTAGGGGAACCTGCTTTTGAATTAAATAGAAAATACGCTGTTCCTGTGACTGTTAAAAAGAAAAATCTAGAAAAGTGTATTGGTAGTTCTTGTGCTTTTAGTGGCTTGTTTTCTGGCGGAGATGAAGCATATAGTTACAAGCCAAATTTATTGAAAGCTACTCACAAGTGGGTTTTCACTAATTCTGTGAAAGATTTAGAGGCTAATGAAAAAGCAGTTGTTACTTTTACCAGGGTAGATGCTAACTCAGATCCTTTCAGTGCAGTAATTTCTTTTGAAGGTGGTCAATCTGAACAGATGCTAGAACTTGTTCCTGGAATTTATGAGGTAACTGGACATTTAACTTTAGAACAAGCATTAATTATTCCTAAAGAAGAACGTTGTAGTGATGGTGTGTTGGAGGCAATTGCTTGTTTTGATGTAGAAGGTTGTTGTTTTACAACCGAGGAGGTTGTTTTGGATCGATTTTTATCTGGCCAAGTGAGTTGGGAAGATGAAAAAACTTATTTAAAAATCACGCCGGAACAGTTATATACTGCCAATAGTTTGGAATTTTATTTGCCTAGTCTTAATTTGAAAAACGTTCCAAGGCAAGAGCATAAAAGGGTAATTGAAGATTTACAAGCAATTGCTGAATTACCCCGAATTTCACAAGAATTTAGGGAGGAGTTAGAACCGGTATTTAGGTAGATGGTAGAAGAAAGAGGTGTTTGGAAATTTGTGAGTGTGTTTCTCTTAGTATTAGTTATATCTCTGCCAATCTATTCTGCCAACGCTTTAGCTGCTACGGTTAGTATTACTGCCAACCATGGTGAAGACAACATTGAAGGTTATCTTGACGGACAAGGTGACACGTGGACAGTCCAAACAACAATTACAGGTAATGTGGGAGATGTAGCTGCTGATAGTGTCAAAATAAAGATAGGGCAAAACGAAGACACTTTTGATAGCTGTTCATCTGGTGTAGGGGGTGTGGTTTGTACTTATTTAAGTCCGTTAGTGGAGGGGTTATCAGAAGCTGTTTACTCATTTCAGGTTATTTACAATTATTTAGATAGCAACGGGGTAGCTAAAACAGATTCTTCTGTACCTAAAGTAATTAAAAGTGATTCTCGGGCACCTAAAATCAACAGTTTGACTGCGCGACAAGTTGGCAGTTTAATTGAGGTTGGATTTGAAGTTACAGATAAGGTAAGAAATGGTGTGCCAGTGGTAGGGATTAAAAAAGTTGAAATTGTTGATGCTGACAACAATGTTTTGGAAACCATTGATAATTTTGAGGTAGGTCAGGAAACGTTTAGTTTTAATGGAGAAGTAGCAGCCCAGTTTGCAGGAACTGAGGGTTTAGAAACGTTAAGGGTGAAAGTTGAAGACTGGTTAGGTCACCAAGGTATTAGTTCGCCAGTGGTTTTTCCTGTCGATTTTATTGATCCCGTAATTGGTGACGAATTAGTGTTTAGTAGAGGAGACGGTTTTGTTGGGCAGGTACCTTTTATGACTGGCGTTAGTGTTGAGGTTACAGAAGCTAACTTGAAAAGTGTTACCGCAACTTCTGATCAAGCTGCCAATTTAGGTGGTGAAGCTTCTTGTACTAATATTGAAGAAGACCTAAACAAATGTGTTTGGTCGAATGTTGAAATTTTGCCGACAGATGTGGTTTCTTTTACGGTAAGGGCAGAAGATGAGAAAGGCAATGTTGTGGAAAAGACTTTATCAAAAACGATGCAGGTTGATGTTTCACCTCCTGAAATTGTTTATTTTGGTTCAGAAAGGGTTTTTGAAGAGTTAGGTTATGTTAAAAGCGGTAGACAAAGAATTGTGTTAATTGCTGCTGATAGTGGAGGAGCGCAAATAAGTAAAAGTGGTGTTAGAGCTAACTTAGGCAGCTTAGGTAGTGATACTGAACCCACTAGCTGTGAAGAGATTGAAAATGGTATTAGTTGTTATTGGCAAACACAGAAAACTTTTACTAGTTCACAACGGTTTCCAATTTCTTTATCAAAGTTTACTGACAACGTAGGGAATGAAGGGTTGAGACCAACCATTGAGGCTGTTGGTGATTCCTCTGGACCTAAGGTAAGTAATTTGGAACTTGTGGGAGTTTCGGAAATAGGAGAAAAGGATTTTTTTCAAAGTAGGGACCAGCTGAAGCTAAGGTTAGAAGTTGCAGAGAGCAGCGGCCTTTACATTTTAGTTAATTTGAATGGTATTGTTGAAGATGCTGCTAATAAGTACCAGGAAAATGCTATAACTCGTGGGTTAGGTGACGGTTGGCAAGTTTTTACCCAGGATGACGGTTGTGTTTTAGGAGAAGGGAAATGGTTATGTGAACTTTTAACTGAACAAATTAAAAGTGGTCCTGACAATGTTGGATTAGAAATTAAAGTGCAAGATACTGCTGGTAACGGCGCGGTATGGGAAGAAGGTAATGGTGTGCTTAATTTTGAGTTGCTTGGTTTAAGTGATGAAGAAGATCCTGATTATTGGGAAGTTGGGCCGGTTTATTCTTCAGCAGAGTTTGTCGATCTAGAAGTTACTAGTTTAGCCCCAGCTAGGTATCCAGTTGTTGTTCCTTTTGTGCGTAATAATCAGGGAGCTAGTGCTTTAAGAATTGAAGTCTTAGGTTGTACAACCGGAGGCAATGATTCAGCGGTGCAAGTTGCTAATTCTGTTTTGTATGGTGGAATTAGTGAGATAGGGAATCCCACCCCAAGGCCGCAGTTGTTGTTACAGTTCAATCCGTTTGATGGAAAAGAAGCTTTTAGGGAAACTATAAGGGAAGGTGAATTGGAAACAGTTGATGTTCCTGTGCAATGTGTCTTTAATGTTTTTACAAAGGTAGGAAATGATGCTTTAGGGTCTGTAGAAACACAGGAAGTTAATTTTAATGTACCTTTTGCTTTTTCTTCACTTGGAGCTTTGGACGAAAATTTAGCTGGAAAAATTAAAAAAATTAAGCAGGAAACCTTGTTTGATATTGCTAACAAGATAAAGTTGTTATCTAAAATATTAGATTGGGTAAGGTGGGCAACAGGTTTTATTGGAATAATTAAAGATGGTGAAGTCTTAATTAATGTTGTTAAAGGGAAAACTGACGCTTTAAGGCCCACTTTTTATGGTAATTTTGCGGCAACTTTAGCTTGTGAAGGAGCTAATGATCTTCAAGGATCCTTTTTGGATACTATTGAGTACGTACAAGTTCCTCTGGCTGTTCTTAGCTGTAATGGTCAAAAAGAGGTAGGTAAGGATGGTAAATTCACTGGAGAATATGTCCTTGGTGAGTATGGTCATTTCCAAAACGTAGCTTTAGAAGCATATAATGTTTGGAGTGGGCGAGCAGCTTTAGGCTTGCCACCGGCTTTGTCACCTTATGAAAATATTTGGGCATCAACTATTGCTTTATGTCCAGCAGGGATTGTTTATAACTTAGAAAAATATCGGCAAGTAAGGTGTAGGGAAATACATTGTTTACAAAATGAGGTGCCAGCAGGGATTGCTACTGTTGAGTCTTGTAAAGAACTTGGAGAGTTTTTAGAGTGTAGATATGTCTGGGGGAATTTAGCGGCTACTGCTATTCCCTTATACCAAGCGTGGGATGTTATTTGGGAAACTTTAATTGGTTGGGTGAGTAATCCTTTAGGTTTAGTAAGGTCTTTATTAGTTGTGCCGTGTGCCTTAAGTTGTCCGGCTTCAGGAAAAGTTTCCGCTGGTTGTACGGTGGTTGGAGCTATAGTAAAGTTAGCTGATCTTGTTACAGGGATTGCTGGATTATGGCAAACAATCCCAACTCAGACTGGGGACCCCTATTGTGGTCAGGTGGATTTATGAGAAGAACAATTATATTTATGGTAATGATTTTGTTAGTTGTGTGGATGGTTGTGGCTCCTGCAGAGCTTCCTGGAGAAGGGGTTGAAACTGGTAGTAGTAAATCTGATGGAGTCGAAAACAGTGGTGGTTTTGTAGAGATCCTACCAGGAAGTCGAATCCATGCTTCTAATTTAAATGTTTTTTTTGATCATGGTAAAATAATGAAGAGAGATGTGAGTGATGGTTGTAAAGCTGATTTGAGTAAATGTACTGATAGTGATGTTAATAACTTTAAGGCAGAAGATTGGCACAAAGGTTATTCTTATAATAAAGAAAAGAAAAGATTGTTTTTTAGTAGTGATGGCGATGATAGAGTTTTCATTTTTTCTGAAGACGGTAGGCATGTTGTAAGAACATATTTTAACGCAGATTCATTAGATCAGCAGATCGCTACTTACAATCCTAAAACTAAAATGTATGACATTTTAGTGGAGATTGAAAGAGATCTTAGTTTTGTTGAACGGATTGATAATAACGGAGCAGTTTATTATACAAACGGAGAAGTGCAAGTTAAAGATGTAATAGTTCCAGGGGAAGTTTATGAAACTTATAGTAATCAAATAGATTATGACTCAGTAGCTGATAGTGGTTTCTTATTAACTGATGGGACAGAAAATCTTGGTAAGGTCCAAACCAATTATGACAAAGACAGTGGGGTTAGGACAGTCACTGTTTCTTTAAATGAAGACGGTTCTGAGACCACTTATTATCTTCCTAATGGTGAAGAGTTAAAGGAAAGTGATGGATGGATAAGTGAAAGTAACAAATTGGTAAATAAAGAAGAAAAAAGAGAAATAATTTTTAGTGAAAATAAGCAGACCGAGAAAAACACCGGGACTGGTGAAACAACTGTTACAGAAAGAAGAGAAGATGGAACAACAACAGTACAGCAGTTAGATAAAGATGGGAAGACCGAATCTTTTGAGTTACGTTCTGCTGAAGGAAGATTGTTAGGAAAAGCAAATGTTGAAAATGGAGATTTAGAATCTTTTGAATTTCTTGACGAAAATGGCAGAACAGAAGGTTATTGTTATGTGAAAAGTTGTTTTGCCAATCCTGAAGGAGGAAACATAGCTTGGACAGACGGCGAAAAGGTTTGTCAAGGTACAAAAGCTCAATGTTATACTAATGGTAGACTTAACCCAACTAGAAGCAAGAATAAAGAAGAAGCTTGTAAAACGTTAACATCTTCAACTTGTCGTGCAATTAACGATAAAGAAAATGAAAGAAGCAGACACTTTGAAGGAGGAGTCTGGGACTTTTTAAGAGGAAGATCAGCAGCACAACAGTATATTGGTAGTATTTTAAGTGTTGGTAGAGGTTGGGGTGCTGCTTCTCAGTACTTTTTCCCGTTAGAAAAAAGTGAGTGGAGAAAAAATGCTATTGAAGAATTTCAGGCTAACATGCTAAGTGATTATATCACTGATGAACTGGTTTGTCATTACGATGCTAAGAAAGAGGTAAAAAAATCAGGTGAAAATGCTGTGTTCCTCAGTGTTGGACCTGGAATTACACAGTTTGTGGGTACGGTTTCTGGAGAAAAAAGTCCGTACCAAGGACCCGTGCTTTGTAGTGAAGAAACACCTTGTCTAAGAGGAGGTTGTTCTGAGGAAGGCTTTTGTAAACAAAATGGTCAAATAATTCAAGCTACTTTCTATAAAATAACTTGGGCAGTTAAGGCTCCTGCAGAAGAAAAATTTACGCCGTACAAAGATGAAAATGGTGTGGCTATAACTTATAATGTTCAGCTTCGAGGAGAAAGAAGTGTTTATCTTTATAATAGAGATGACGCTACTGGCGAGAATGTTTTAAGGTTGAATAATGCAGCAAGCGATAAGGACGCTTATGTAACTTACAGTCCAGTGAATTATGACGAAGTTTGTGTGGTCTTTGGTAAACCGCCTAAGGATCAAACAGGGAAGGAAGTGAGAGAGTTTTGTTCAACTTTTAAACCGTCACAAGTTGGCCAAGTAGAATGGGACGAATCTGGAAGAGGAACTTCTGCCCCTAGCATTACTACTTCGGATGTTAATAGGGCCCAAATTTAAGATGATTAAAGATTGTTTTGCTTCACTGAAAGAGAAAATTGTTCTGAAACTGTTTGTTATGGACAGTATCTTTGTACTTTTTTTTTACTTTGCAACCAACTTATTTGGTAGCTTAATCATTAAACAAACAGTTGCCTTAACTGGTGGTAGAACAGTGGACCAAATTCAGCAATTGATTCTTAACAATCCTGAACAAGCCCAAGCTGTAGTTGGGAATATTAAACTATTCTTGTTCACTTTTTTTGGTGGTGTGATTTTAATTCTTGTTTCATCTTATTTATTGTTCTCCCTATCAAGGTTTATTATTTGGAACAAGTTATTAAACAAAAAGTTTGATAAAAAGAGATATTGGAAATGGAATCTGCTGCAATTGTTGCTTTTAGGTTTGTTCATTGTTTATTTACCAATTGTTTTTGTTAGTAAACTGTTGATAAACTTTCTGATTGAAGGGATGCCAGCAAAAATTAACACTTTTTTAAATTTGACTTCTAACCTTCTTTTGATGTTGGTTTTTGTAACTTTTGTCTTCTTAGTTTATTATTCTTTTACTAAAAAGTACCAAGTTTGGAACTCGGTAGCTGACGTTTTTGCTTTGGTTAAGAAAAAATGGACAAAGTTATGGAAATATTTCTTGCTAGTGTTGGGAACAGGTCTTTTGCTTAATTTAATCTTAATGCTTTTACAACCTGTTTTGACAAATATTGTCTTGAATATTGCCATTTTCTTACTATTCTTATCTTGGGCAAGGGCCTTTTTGGTTAAAAAAGTACTTTCCTTCCGATAATTTTAAATATCAACTGATATTCTTTGCTATCGTGTGGCAACAAAAAATATCAAAATTAAAATAAAAGAATATTTCTTTTTAAACCCAACTGCAAGGTTGAGGGTAAGACAAATTGAACGTCAAGTTAAAGTTCCTCTTCCTTCTGCTATTCGCTATACTAAAGAATTAGAGAAAGAAAATCTATTAAAAAAGTTAAATATTTCTAATGTTACTTTTTATATGGCTGATAGAACGTCTAAACAATTTATTTTAGAAAAAAAACTTTTTAACATTAAACTGCTTTTTTCTTCTGGTTTAGTTGATTTCTTAGTCGAAAATTTGAGTAATCCAAATATTGTTGTTTTTGGTTCATATGCAAAAGGAGAAGACATTGAAGGAAGTGATATTGATCTTTATATAGAAACTCCTTCTAATAAGAAAATTAATTTAGATCAATTTGAAGGATTAATCTATAGACCAATACATGTCTTCACTTACAACAATATTAAAAAAATAAAGAATAAAAGGCTTATTAATAATATCATGAATGGAACAGTATTAAATGGTTTTATTGAAGTGTTATAATGAAAAAAGAAGCTTCTTGGGATGATTGTATTGAAAGTAATTCTTCTATTTCTATCACCCAAGACAAAGCGAAAGCTAAGTCCTTACTTGATACTGCTCTAGGAAGAAATTTATTTTTATCTAAAAATATGGTTAATAAAAACACGGCAAATTATATTTTTGAAGGTTATTATTCTTCAGTTTTAGAAAACCTTCATGCTTTAATTTTACTTGATGGTTATAAAGTTAAGAATCATATTTGCCTTGGTTATTATTTAAGAGACATTTTAAATGAAAATGACCTTTTTCTTATCTTTGATGATTGTAGATTTAAAAGAAATTCTCTAATCTATTACGGAAGAAAAATGGATTTAGAAACATCTAAGCAAGCAATAAAAAGATGCAAAGAATTAATACAGAGTCTCAATAAAATAATTAAGGTTAAATTAGAGCAGAAATAATTCTTATCTTGGGCAAGGGTCTTTTTAGTAAAGAAAGTTTTGAAATGAGGTTGAAAAACATTCCATCTTAGAAATTTTTATATAAACAAACAATTTAGATAATTTATGGATATCAAAAGTCTTGTCAAGAAAATTAAGCAGCTGGACACTAAAAAGAAGGTCAAATTTATAATACTTTATGGCAGCGTAGCTAAGGGAACAAATAAAAAAAATTCTGATATAGATCTGGCAGTTTATTATGATCAAGACAAGAAAGCACGCTTTAATTTTAGAATAAAATTGTTAGGAGAATTTCCTGAAAAGGTGGACTTACAAATATTTCAAGATCTTCCTTTATACATTAGAAAAGAAGTTATTGCCGGTAAACTACTTTATTCAAAAAATTTTGACTTTACTTTTAATAAATTCATGGAAACTATTAAGGAATTTGATTCTTTTGAACGCTTCTACAATCTTTACTTAAAGGAAGTTGAAAGAAGGGTGAAAGCATGAATAAAAGAATACTTTCTAAATTAAATGAGATGGAGAAATATTTAAGCGAGTTAGAATCCATCCTTCCAGAAAAAAAAAAAGACTATTTACAAGATCTTACGGTTAAGAGGGCTTGTGAAAAGACAGTTCAACTGGCAATTGAAGCTTTAATTGACTGTGTTTCTATGCTTGTAGCAGAAAAAAAGCTGGGAACACCAAATAGTGAGGATGGATTAATTGATTTATTACTTAAAAATAAACTAGTTTCTAAAAAACTGGGCCAAAAGGTAAAAAAAATGAAAGGATTTAGAAATCTTTTAGTACATAAATATGGGGAACTTGAGGATGAACAAGTTTATCATTTTTTAACTAATGAATTAAAAGATTTTGATCTATTTAGGTACGAAGTCTCTAAGTTATAGTTATCTTTTTATATTATTAATCTCTTCTTAAAGATAGGTTGATAGATTACAAAACTTCTTTAGCACACAGTAAGAAAGAGTCCGAAATATTTAAAGCTCTTAAAACTTCAGAGAAAGGCCTTTCTAACCATGAAGCTGAACAAAGGTTACATCACTGTGGGTTTAATGAACTTAAAATTGAGAGGCTAATTGTTCCTTGGAAGATATTCTTACAACAATTTACTAGCCCTTTGGTTTGGATTTTATTAATAGCCCTAATAATTTCACTTTTTCTTAACGAAAAGATTGACGCTTTAGTAATTGGAATAATAATAGTTTTTAATGCTTTATTTGGTTTTTTTCAAGAATTTCGGGCAGAAAAGGCCATTGAAGCTCTAAAAAAGTTAACTTCTCTTCAAGCTAAGGTAATAAGAGATGGTCGAGAAACAAAAATTGACAGCAAGTATCTGGTACCAGGGGACATTATTGTTTTAGATAGTGGAGATAAGGTCCCCGCTGATGCTAGGCTTTTTGAGGTTCATAGTTTGGAAACTCAGGAAGCCCCTTTAACTGGTGAGTCTCAACCAGTTCTAAAGAATTCTGGACTTTTAAAGGCGCAAACTTTGTTAGCAGACAGAATAAACATGGTCTTTTCTTCTACTGTTGTATCTAAAGGTAAAGGTAAGGCAGTTGTAACTGCTACTGGTATGGGTTCTGAAGTTGGTAAAATAGCCAAACTAATTAAAGAGGCTCAACAAAAATATACTCCACTACAAAAGAAGTTAAGAATTCTTGGTAAAAACTTGACAATAGCTATTGTTATTGTTGCTGTTATTGTATTTTTGGCTGGAATTCTTTTTGGTAACTCTCCTACAGTTATGTTCCTAACGGCAATTGCTTTAGCAGTAGCAGCTATACCTGAAGGGTTGCCGGCTGTTATTACAATTTCTTTAGCATTAGGTGTGCAGAGAATGATTAAAAAGAATTCTTTGGTAAGACAACTTCCTTCAATTGAAACGTTGGGTAGTGTTGATGTAATTTGTACAGATAAAACAGGGACTTTAACTCATAATCAGATGACAGTGAAAAAGATTTTTGCTAATAATCAGGTTTATGACGTAACTGGTTCTGGTTACGAAGATGAAGGTAATTTCTTAGTAAATTCTAAAAAGGTAAATTCTAAGAATTTACAAACATTACTAAAAATTGGACTTTATTGTAATGATGCAAGATTAATTTCGGAGAAAGGTAAACAACAAGTTATTGGTGACCCAACAGAAGCAGCTTTAATTGTCTCTGCTAACAAGTCTGGTTTAAAAAATGTTGGCATAAAAAGAATTGAGGAAATTCCTTTTACTTCTGAAAGGAAAATGATGACTACTTTCCATAATATTGAGGGTAAAAAGGTTTCTTATACTAAAGGAGCCCCTGATGTAATTATAGAAAAATGTGACCGTTTCTTAATTAATGGTGAAGTAAAACGTTTAGACAGAGATACGAAAAAAAGGTTTTTACAGCAAAATGAAGCCTTTGCTGAAGATGCTTTAAGAGTTTTAGGTTTTGCTTATAATGATAAAAAAGAAGCTGAACAGAACATGGTTTTTGTTGGTTTGCAGGCGATGATTGATCCGCCTAGGAAGGAAGTGAAGAATTCAATAAAGGTTTGTCAAGAAGCCGGTATAAGAGTTATGATGATAACTGGAGATCATCTTTCAACAGCCAAAGCTATTGCTGACCAATTAGGAATTAAAGGAAAAGCTATATCTGGAGACGAACTTGAGAAGCTAGATTTGGATAAAGAGATAGGAAAAATAAATATTTTTGCTAGGGTTAATCCTGAACATAAACTCCTAATTGTAAATGCTCTTAAAAAAGGTAAACATATTGTAGCTATGACAGGTGATGGTGTTAATGATGCTCCAGCTTTAAAAAGAGCAGATATTGGTATTTCTATGGGAATAACTGGAACTGATGTAGCTAAAGAAGCTTCGGACATGATTTTAACTGACGATAATTTTACCACTATTGTTAACGCAGTTGAGGAAGGAAGAGGGATTTTTGATAATATCAGGAAATTTGTTAATTATCTTTTATCTAGTAACTTAGGTGAAGTTCTTGTAATTTTTTTGGCAACAATTTTAGGAATGGGTTTACCATTGGCGCCTTTACACATTTTATGGGTAAATCTAGTCACAGATGGTTTACCGGCTTTGGCTTTAGGTTTGGACCCAGCTCAAAAGGATATTATGAAACGTAAACCAAGAAAGTCTGGTGAAAATATTATTTCTAAGGAGCAAGCTACTAACATTTTTACTCTGGGATTAGCTATAGGAATATTTACCTTAATTTTATTTTGGTTGTATCGTGGATCTCCTTTAATTAAAGCACAAACTGTAGCTTTTACTTCTTTAGTTGTATTTGAAATTGTTAGGCTTCAAATGATCAGGTCAGACTACAACCTAAGTTTGTTTTCGAACAAATATTTGATTGGGGCAGTGATAAGCTCTCTCTTATTACAAGTAGTAGTTGTTTATACTCCACTAAACAAGATCTTTAAGGTTGTTCCTTTAGGTTTGATAGACTGGGTTTGGATATTAGCAGCAGCCTTCATTTTAATTGTTATTGTAAAGATAATAAAGAAAATTAAAAATAAAAAAAATTTAGCTGAAGGATAAAAAATGGTATTACTATTGACGTTAGGTTTGATGCTTGTATCTTTTTCCTTAATTTGGAAAGGGTCGGATTGGATAACTGATTCCTTGATTCCTTTAGCTAAGAAGTTTGGAACCAGTTATGTTGCAATTACAACATTGCTAGTTTCCTTTATGTTAAGTGTTCCAGAAATCTTTGCTTCTGTTTATTCTTTTTTACTTGGACACCAAAGTTTAGGACTGGGTGTTATAGTTGGGTCGGTAATGGCTAATGTTGGGTTAACTGTTGGTTTAAGCGCGATACTAAGGCCGTTAAATGTTGAAAAGTCAGTTGTTATTAGGGACGGTGTATTCTTAGCTGTAGCAGCAATCATTGTTTTAATTTTTGGTTCTGATTTAACGTATACCAAGTCTGAAGGTTTAGTACTTTTGATTTTGTTTATTCCTTATGCTTTAAACGTCTGGTTTTTTGAGAAACATAAACCTGTGCAACATAAAAAAGATAAAGTGGAAAAACATCAACAAAATCTTGACTTAATAGGTGGTTTTTCTTTTTTTAAAATAAAGTGGCCCTTACTTACTTTTTTTTCTGGCGCTTTTGCTTTGTTAGGTGGTTCGTACCTTTTTTCTTTTTCTTTAGTTAGATTGGTTGATTTCTTTCCTTTATCAGAGTTTGTTTTAGGTATTACCTTGGGTGCTTTAGGCCCAGCAATGCCTAACATAGCAGCGGCAATTGTTGGTACTAAAAGGGGCTATGATGACGCGGCAATTACAGAAACTTTTGGTTCTAATATCTTTACACTCTTGGTAACTTTAGGTTTTGCTTCATTGTTAGTACCTTTAGCTATTGCACCTAACGTCTTTTATTTTAACTTGACTTGGATGATTGTTTTACATTTATTACTTATTGCCTTAATCTTTAAAGGGTACCATTACAAAGAAGCAGCTCTTACACGTTATGAAGGGGCAGCATTAGTTTTATTTTACTTTGTTTTATTGATCGTGCACGGCATCTGGTTTTGAGAAAAGTGGACAAACTTTCATCCATCTTTCTTTTCTTTCAGCCTGAGAAATTAAGAACGATAAAGGTTGTTGAGTTGTATGGGGGGTTCTTTGTGGAAGATATCCTCTTTGTACGTCTTTTAAAAAGTTAACCGTTTGTTCTGTAAGATCTTTGTTGTTCCCTATTATTTTATACATCTCTTCTAATGATGCGCCTTTTGGAAACATAATACTTAAAGCCGTCCTTATTAATTCTCTTTCTCCGTCGACGTGATCGTCTCTAACGTTTGTAAACATAACGTCTTCAGTGGTATAAACATGAAGGTGAGGAGAACCAGCATAACCATCTGGTTGGCCTAAAATGGTTCCTTGTTTTACATAATCACCTACTCTTACACTGGGTGAGAGATGTTGAATAGTTGTTACATTTCCATCAGGATGCTTAATTTTAACCAGATTAGTACTATGAGTTTGTTCTAAGGGCAGAAAACCTAGCATACCAAAAAGTCTTATACTTGGATCTTCTTCTTCTTTTGACTCAATTATTTCTCCTTCTCTGGGAGCCAAAACATATGTGGTTTTGGGATAAGATAATTGAAAGAAAAAGCCCCTGCCAGGTCTATCTAAGCGATTTTCTATCCATGTTTATCTATAGGTTCGTAAGGAGGTCTGATAAATCTAATTCTAGTACCATCAAACTGTTCTTCACTAATGGGTTTATATCCTATTCTTTTTAGATTCATATATAGTTGATCTAAGTTAGCCATGGCTGTAAGGGGTCGAATTCCACCACTCATACGACCTGCTTGATCTACATCGTCCATGATTTTTTGAACTGGAATCCCTTTACGTATAATCTCTTTTGTGTCTCCATCAACTAGACCTAAGAATTGAGCTATATATAAGTGACATGTTGGATTATCTTTAGGGTCTGTCCTGTAATCAAGAATATTGACAAAATTGATATTAAATATTGAATCACCTTCTTGGCTTAAAATTGCAGTACAATGACTAGAACCAATAACTGCTTCTAAATGATCAATCAAAGCTTTTTTTTCTACCATTTAAGGAAAAAATGTCAGATTTTTTATAAATTTAACCTAAATAATCTGCTTTTTTAGAAATTTCTTTAGAACGAGCTTTACTGAAATATTCAGAAAGTTCTTCATAACTTTTTTGGACGTCTTCATCAACTGATGGTTTAACGACCTCTAAAGCTTCTTGGAAGTGTTTGAATTGAACATTTTCAGCTTTGATATTTTCCCTTAAAGCTATCAGAGCTGCTTCTCGACAAACCCCTTCAATATCTGAACCGACATATCCTTCAGTTTCTTTGACTAGCCAATCGAGGAAATTATCTTTTTGATTTTCTTCTTTATCATAGGAGGTGTAATCAATTTGCATCTTTTTCATATAAATCTCAAAGATTTTTTTTCTGCTTTTTTCATCAGGTACAGTTGTGTAAATGACTCTATCAAAACGGCCTTGTCTTAATAGTGCTGGATCGACAAGCTCAGGTCTGTTAGTGGCAGCCAAGACAATAACGTCGTTGAGGCTTTCTAAACCGTCCATCTCCGTTAACATTTGATTAACAATTCTTTCACTAGTTCTAGAAGAATCTCCTTGACTACCTCTTCGAGGAACTAGAGCGTCAATTTCGTCGAAGAATAAAATAGTTGGGGCTGTTTGACGGGCCTTTCTGAAAATTTCCCGAACAGCTTTTTCACTTTCACCGACCCATTTGCTTAGTAGGCTTGGGCCATTAATGAGGATAAAATTAGCTTCACTTTCTTTAGCTACTGCTTTAGCTAACAATGTTTTACCAGTCCCTGGTGGGCCATACAATAAAACGCCTTTTGGTGGTTTAACGCCCATCCTCTTAAAGACTTCTGGCTGTTTTAACGGCCATTCGACGGTCTCTTTGAGTTTAGTTTTAATATCTTCTAATCCGCCAATGTTTTCCCATTTCACGTCTGGAGTTTCCACTAGGACTTCACGCATGGCAGATGGTCTTACAACTTTTAAGGATTCAATAAAATCTTTTTGGGTGATAAGAACCTTTTCTAAAATTTCTTTAGGGATTGGTTCTCCTTCTTCAATTCCTTCTAATTTTAAATCAGGGAATATTCTTCTTAGTACTATCATAGCAGCTTCTTTTGCTAAAGCACTTAAATCAGCCCCGACAAAGCCATGAGTAACTTTAGCAATTTCTTCTAGATTAACATTCTTAGCTAAAGGCATGTTCCTAGTATGAATCTTCAAGACTTCTAGTCTGCCTTTTTTATCTGGAACCCCTATCTCGATTTCTCTGTCAAACCTTCCTGGCCTTCTTAAAGCTGGGTCTAAAAGATTAGGAATATTTGTAGCAGCTATAACAATAACTTTACCTCTAGCTTTAAGGCCGTCCATAAGCCCAAGCAATTGAGCAACGACACGTTTCTCAACGTCTCCTTTAGTTTCTTCCCTTTTAGTGGCGATGGCATCTATCTCATCAAAGAAAATAATGGAGGGGGCATTTTTCTCAGCTTCTTCAAATTTCTCTCTTAAATTCTGTTCTGATTGACCATAGAATTTACTAATGATCTCAGGTCCGTTGATTAAGATAAAGTTAGTATTGGTTTCAGAAGCTACTGCTTTAGCTAGTAATGTTTTACCAGTTCCAGGGGGTCCGTGCAGAAGAACTCCTTTTGGAGGTTCTATACCTAATCTTTCAAAAAGTTCAGGGTGTCTTAAAGGAAGTTCAATCATTTCCCTAACTTTTTTAATTTCTTCCCCTAAACCACCAATGTCTTCATAGTTTATACCTAGGCTAATACCTTCTTCCTCTTTAATTTCTACAGCTTGGGGGTTAAACACAATTTCTGTGTCTTGTGTAATTACAACAATTTCTCTTTTTGGTTGAGAATCTACTACAACAAACTTTAAGTCACCAAAACCAAAGCTGGCAAATTGGGATTCCATCATATAAAAGACGTTATCAAAAGATTTTTGCATGTCAGGTCGTCTTCTTTTTCTGCCTAAAGAGACCAAATCTCCTTTACATAAAGCTTTACCTAACAAACCTTGTTTGAATAAATGTGAACTGGCTTTAACAACAACTCCTTTACTAGCTGGTGCTATGGAAACTTTTTTTGCTGGTTTAACTTCAGCTTTTTTAACTGTGACTAGCTCTCCTATAGAGGTACGGGCATTCCTTCTAGTGTTACCATCCATCCTAATAACGTTTAGTCCGATATCTCCTG
This sequence comes from uncultured Methanosarcinales archaeon, assembly GCA_964344755.1. GTDB lineage: Archaea > Nanobdellota > Nanobdellia > Woesearchaeales > GW2011-AR9 > CAYFOH01. The sequence continues at coordinate 1,980 of CAYFOH010000007.1, read as the reverse complement.
GATAGGCTCTGTCAACAATGGCAGCGGTTCTTCTTTCTCCGATAATCTCAATAATATCTCCTGGGTTAACACCGATTTGTTTCATAAAAGTAGAGTCGGTTTTAACAATACCTTTGTTAACATCGTCCTGAACGGCTTCCATTACTTTAAGTTTAACTTGTGGGATATCCATAGTAAGTTTTTAGGTAAATAGTTTATAAAATTTATGCTTGATTAAACATTGGAAAGTAGAAAAATAAAGAATAAATTATTCTTGTTTTTTAACTGGGGTTGGTCCTGGCTTTACTTTTGGTAAAGGTAAAGGGCTAGGAAGATTAATATCTTCACTGATTTTAATGGCTTGAATATTCCCTTTATGCAATGCAGCGTTAACAATTTGTTCCATTACATTCATGGGGACTCTTTTATTTTCGTCCCAACCTTTTTTAATGTCGTCAATATGTTCTTTATCGTTAACATATAGTACTTGTCCTTCGACTTCAATTTTGCCTAGCTCTGGTTCGTAAACACAATTAAAATTGAATGTAAACTTGAGACCTTTTTTTTCTGGTACTGTTATATCTAAGTTTTCTACATTTTTTAAAGACACGTTGTTGTTAATTCTTACTTGTGCACCTTTTGCTTGTAGGTTTCTTGTAGCATTAACCCTATTTAAGTTTATTTTAACAATTGTCATTTTATAATCACCATGGGGTTTGTTTATATAATTGTTTATAAAGATTATTTATCTTCACTGTCTATTTTAGTAGAATTAATGATTAAACACAAAGTTTTTTAAAGGAATGTTAACCTGAGGTATAATATAGCGGAGTGGGGCAGCTAGGAGTGCCCGCAGGGCTCATAAGGCTTTTTGCTTCGGACACCCTGAAAGCGTAGTAGCTTGGGTAAAGGTCGGAGGTTCAAATCCTCTCTCCGCTACTTCTTTTATTAATTTTTTAACCCTTGTGTTATTAGCGTTTAACTCGAACCATTTGGAAATTTTTTTGATATTTTTGGGTTGGTTAGTTCCAATAACTTTAAGCCAATTTAAGAAATTAAAATGTCCGTTTAAATCAACTCTGTTAATAATACTATATCCTTTTTTAAGTCTCCCATCAGGTATCTTATAACCGAATGAAGTATAGAAATTAAAATGATGTTTATCTAATATTTTACAAATTTTTTCAATGAAGATTTTGCTTTTACTACTTCCGGAGATAACTGGGTAGTGTTGTCGTAATTTAAAAGAAAAATCTGTATCCGCAACTCCTTTTATAAAGGAGAGAGCTAATTTTTTTTCTTTATAGAAAATACTGGGAAAATCAAGATTATGTTTTGGACTTTTGTTTAATCCGACGTCTTTTAAAAGGAAAAAAACAAGTTTCTTTGACCAAATATTAAAACCATAAGTTTTTCCCAACAATTTTGGTTTAACTTTAATATTGAATAATTTCATGAAGAGTGGTGAAACTATTTCTTCATAGAATTCAACTTCATCATTTGGATTACCTCCACAGTTTACAACATATTCTGATTTGTGAGTTCTAATTCCAATATAGCCATCTCCTGCAAGTAAACCGCAGAGATAAGCAAGATCTGTGCTAATTTTTGGTATCCTTATTTCTTTGGGTTTCCTACACATAATTAATTCTTTAAATAATTAGAATATAAATCTTGTCGGCGTTTGACCAGTGGGTTGTGCCACATTAGATTTACTTTTTTTTAATGATAGTTATATAAAATCAACAAACATAACAGGTAATAAAATAAATTACTTTGAGTTATTTAACATACACACAAACTAAAAAAAAATTAAAATTTATCTTCTTTATGAAGAAACCAGGTTTTCTAAGTCTCTTAAAAGAGTCTTGTTATTCTTTCTGAGGAGATTTGCTTTTAGATTTCTAGGAGAAGATGTACGGTAGAATCCAAGCCTTCCTGCTTCCCTATAAGATGTAATTTCCACTGGTGTTTCACCAGTGGTGCTGGCAAATTCTTAAG